>JBFIJC010000148.1:0-8540 GCA_041600915.1 Nitrogeniibacter sp. | reverse complement strand
GGATTCGACCAAGTCGAGCTTGGCGGTGAGCCACAGGTGTTTCATTTACTTGCCTCGCGCCAGCACGTTCTGCTTGGCTTCTTCGTAGGACATGTCGCCGGGATTGGGGATGGTGGTGGCGCCGAGGCCGTAGCCCATCGGTGTCATCTTGCCGCCAAAGTAACGCGCCTTGAAGGCGTTGATCCACAGCCCGGTTTTGTAGTCATTGACCCAGAATTCGATCTGGTCTTCCGGCCAGCCCTTTTCCTTCATGAAGATGATGGCATCGCCGAAGTCATCGAACTTGTGCGGCACCTTCTGCGGATCGCGGATCTGGGCGGCGTAGTGACGGTCGGAGAGCACCATGTTGCAGCGCTCGCAGGGGTCACGATCCCACTTGACCTCGACCGGGCCGGTGTTCGGGTCCTCGGCGCAGGCCGTGAGCAGGCTGCCGGCAAGGGGCACAGCGGCAAGGGCGCCCATCTGCCGGAAAAAGTGGCGACGGCTCATTGCAGCGTGACTCCCGGGTCGATCTCGACCATATCGATGCCCTTGAGCAGGCCCACGTAGCGCGAGAGCATGCCGAGAAAACGCAGGCGATCGGGGCCGGCCACCAGGCCGTGCCACTCGGTGCCTTCGCCAACGTCGGTGAAACTCCATTCGGTCAATGCCCGGGCGATCGCGTCATCCGGGCGATGCAGCCGCAGCTTGGTGTTGAGCAGTGCGGCCAGATTGGCGTCGTCGGCCACGCGGTCATCCAGCACGACCTTGCCCATGTCCATCTCGATCACGCGATTGACCAGCTGGGCCACTTCGTCGAGACGGTGGCTGGAGATGATCATCGAGGTGTTTTCAATGCGCTCGGCGAGCAGATTGAAGAAAATGTGGCGGGCTTCGGGGTCGAGGTTGGCGGCGGGCTCGTCGAGCACCAGCACCTTCACGTCGCGCCCGAGCGCGATGGCGATCAGCAGCTTTTGCTTCATGCCGCCGGAGAGGCGATTGAAGGGGCGGTTGCGCAGTTCGTCGATATTGAGACCGAGCCGCGTGCCGATGGTCTCGATCCGGCCGGGGTCGCTATCGCACACCGCGGCCGCAAAGCGCACCAGCTGACCCACCGGCATTTTCAGCGGCGGTGGCAGCTGGGGCACGAAACCGATCTTGCCCAGCACGCTGGCGCGCTGCTTGCGCGGCGATTCGCCATCGACCAGCACCTCGCCGTCGAAGGTGTATTCACCAAGGAGGCAGCGGATCAGCGTGGTTTTACCCGCACCGTTGGAGCCGATCAGGGCAATACGTTCGCCGGTGGCGATGTCCAGCGTCACGCCGTCAAGAACGGGGTGACGCCGGAACAGTTTTTTTACGCTATCGAAACGAATCATCCGGGGTCGCTTAAAGCAGCTTGTTAAGCCCCTTGACCTCGAACTTGAGGGCACCGCTGGGGCAGGTATCCACGCACAGACCGCAGCGGGTGCAGTCGGGCCCGATCGGGACTTTGACGTCCGGCGAACGGCCCTTGATGACGACTTCGAGCACGTGGGGCACGAGGCACACTTTGCGGCAGTCACCCTCGTGGAAGCAATGATTTAGGTCATACACCACGCGCACGGGCGAAATCACACCGACCGCGCCGTAGGTCAGGCCAATGGGGCAGATGTAACGGCACCAGGCGCGACGAGAATATACCACCTCGAACACCAGCAGCAGCGCCACCCAACCCAGCGCCAGGCTCGGCCCGTAAATCAGGGCGCGACTCAGAATGCCGGTCGGCGACAGGGTTTCGAACACCGTAAAGCCGGTCACCACCGCCAGCAGCGTAAACAGCACCCACAGCACGGTGCGCGCACCACGGTGGAACTCGTGGTCGGTGACCAGCTTTTTGGCGACCAGCTTGAGGTGGAGCTTTTCGAACAGCTCGGCGACCAGATGGTAGGGGCACACCCAGGAGCAGAAGCTCCGCCCGCCCAGCGCCGCCCACAGCAAAAACACCGTAGCGGTGCCAATGAACAGGTTCACGATGATGTGCTTGTGCGCCAGCATCACCTGCAAGGCGGAATTCAGGTCGATGAGGTGAAAGCCGACAAAGCGCGAGGCGGTGAGCGCGCCTTCGAGAATCTGGATATCGAGCCAGAACGAGAAGGTGAACAAGATGTTCACCAGAATCAGCACCGTCCAGCGACGGTTCCGCCAGGTGTTTTTTTCAAGGGCATGATCACGCACATGCTGCTTCATGGCCTCGAAATCATCCTTGGTCATGCGCTTCATCTTGTGAATCTTCTGGGCTTCGGGCGTGAACTCGACCGGCTTCTTCGGCGCCTGCCCCAGCATGAGCATGATCTGCTCCAGGAATCGGCCTTTCATGCTTCGCCCTCCCACACCACGCGCGATTCGACCACGATGGCGGTCGGCTCCACGGGACAAATCATTTCGCACACGCCGCAGCCGACGCATTGCTCCATCACCACCGGCACGCCGCGCTTGCTGCCGTCGGCGGCCTCGGTCACTTCCAGCCGGATCGCGTCCTGGATCGGGCACTCGGTGACACACAGGTCGCACAAGTCGCGCTCATAAGGGTGGTCGGCCACCGGGATCGGCGCCCAGCGATCAACGGCCATGTAGCGCATCTGGCCCTTGAACTCCGGCCCGCGGGCCTGGCCCTTGAAGCCCTTGCCCTGCGTCGCCAGACAGGCGTCCGGGCGCGACAGCCGCGCCAGACCGGCGCGCTCGATCAGGTTGAGCGTGGGCTCCGGGTCATTGGCCTTGGCCTTGAGCACCGGCTTGTGTGCCAACTCGGCACCGGGACGAATCTTCAGGAAGTCCGGCTTGCGATACACCAGCGAACCGGTCGGACAGGCCAGAATGCACTGCACTGCGTCGCAGGAAAAATCACAGGCCTGCTCGCGTGAATCGATATACGGCACGCCCAGCCCAAAGCCGTCGGTAATGTCGCCGAGCACAATCGCCTGCACCGGGCACACCTGCACGCACTGACCACACTTGATGCACGAAGACAGGAAATCGCTTTCGTCCAGCGCACCGGGCGGGCGCAGACGGGGATTGTCGGCCTGGGCTGCCACGGGCAGATAGCCGGCAAGACCCGCGCCGACCACGGCGGTGCTGGTCACCGCCGTGCGGATGAAGCGGCGGCGGGCTTCGAGCGCCCGTGCGTTCGAACGCGGCGCCGCACCGCCTTTCCTGGCGCGCGGCGCTGGCGCTGCCTCAGACTCGGCCGGCACGGCCGGACCGGATTCGGTCTCCTGGCTCATGATTTTGCCTCTTTGGGGTTGTGGAACAGCGGCGCATCATCTTTCAGCAACAGCACAGGGCTGGTGAATGGCGCGAGCCGTTCGAGGAAGTCGAGCGCCTCGAGCATGGGCGCATTCTTGAAGAATCGAGCGTAGGGCTGTTCCATCCACAGCTGATCGGTGAAGGCATACAGCTCGTATGGGGTGTCGCCGATGCGGTCGGTGTTGCGGTCAAAACCCTGGTAGTCGTCCCAGTAGTTGCCGTGCCACTTGCTCTTGGTGGCCGCACCTGCACCGCCAACAGCAATCTGCGACAGGTTGCCTTCGAAGATGTTTCCGGTGACCTCGGTACCGCCGATATCGGAGGTAAACGAGATGCCGATGCCGTTGTAGGCAATGCGGTTGCCACGAATGGTGACCGTGCTGTCCGGCTCGAAAGGCGAGATGTCGCTGCCGATACCGACCGCGCAATAGATGATCTCGTTGCCCTCTACGATCACGTCCGAGGCCTCTTTCAGACCGACCGCCATGCCCGTCGCGCCATTGGCCTGCGAGATGATGTTGTTGCGAATGGTCGAGTAGCCCGCGTACATGATGTACACGCCCACCGAATTCTCGTAGTACTTGTTACCTTCGACCAGATTGCGGTTGGCAAACATGAAGTGCAGCGAATAGCGGCTGCGCCGCCCAATATTGTCGCGGAAGACGTTGTCATTGGAATACCAGGCCACGACGTCGCGTGAGTCAACGACCTCGTTGGCCTCGACCAGGTTGTGGTGGCTCGACCACAGACGAATGCCATCGCCGCGCAGCCCCAGATCGGCCGGCTTCGAGCGGATGAAACTGTTGCGCAAGGTGTTGTAGTTGGCCTGCTTGAGGTCGACACCAAACAGGCAATCGTCCATGTGGATGGCTTCGAAAACGCCGTGATCACCACGGATATTGAGACAGGCATCATCCGAGTCGTGCGACCCGCCCGAGCCGGTCAGACGCAGACCGCGCACGGTGACGCCGGCGGCTTGCACCACCATCACGGTGCCACTACCGCCGCCATGGATCACGACCTTGCCGTCGCCTTCGATGGTGATGGTCTTGTCCACCAGCACCGGGCCGGCATAGTCGCCCGGCGGTACCTTGAGCACACTGCCCACCGGCGCCGCGTCCACCAGGGTCTGGAACCATGGCATATCGGTGCGGTTCGGCGCGGTCGGCTTGGGTGCCGGCCGGGACGAGTCGCCCCAGGAGTCGGCCGCCGCATCGGGCAGACCGGTCTTTTCCATGCCCGCACCGGGGAAAGCCACGCGCGGGTCGACCGGCTCGGTCGGCGCCGCCTTGGGCGCCTCCCCGGCAGCCTTCAGACCCGATGCCTTGAGTCTTTCCAGCGCTGACTCAACATCGGCCAGGGCGGTCGTTTGCGGAAACAGCGCCCCAGCCAGGATTGCGACGATCGGCAGTAGCCGCGTCAGCGTTTTCACTCCGCCGTCCCCTCGCGCATCTGTTTGCGACGAAGCAAGGTTGCCAGCAGCAGGCACAGCGCCATGATCACTACCGCCAGATAACCCCAGTAGGGGTAAGAGTAGGTGGAGAACTGCGCCACCTTGCCCACGCCAAATACCGTCGGCATGAAAGGCTTGACCGTAAATGCGCCCCACGGGTGCAGGTTATGGCCAAAGAACCACAGCCAGCCGGCGTAGTCGATCACGAAGAAAACCGGCAGCAGCGCCGGCACCAGGGCCAGCAGCAAGGAGAATCCACGAATCTTCCAGACGCCAACCCACACCACCACCATCGCGGCCATCAAGCCCACGGCTACGCCCGTGGTGACGCTGACAAGCGTACTTCCCCATTGCGCGATGCGCTCGGGTTCATTGAAGAAGGCGCCCGCCGCTTCCATGTAGTGCTCGGCATAGGTCTGCATCTTGCCCATGACAAACAGCTCGCCGACCATCCATGCCGCCACGGCGGCAAAGCCGACGCCGAGCACCATCAGGCGTGCCTTGCGTTTGGCGGCTGCAAAGCCGAGCAACATGACACCGAAGAATCCGAATATATAGCGCGACAGCTGCTGCTCTACCGGCGCACCGATACCGATCGGGTGCATGCCCACGTAGTGGTTGATGGTGTTCATCTCATGCACGCAGTCGAGCGCTTCCGCGTTCTTGTTGATGTCGGTTTTTTCTTTCTTCTGCTGCTCAAGGATCGGGTTGTAGCGCTCTTTCTGCGAGCCGAGATCTTCCTGGAAGGTCTCGGTCATCAGCCGGCTGGCTTTCGGTGCCGTACTGCAACCGTTTTGCACGCCAGTGAAGCTGAAGTGGATACGAATACCATCAGGAAACGCGTCTTCAGGGTAGTTGGGCGCGGTCAGCGCGACCCACCAGGTCGGCAGAAAATAGGCGCCAACCATAAGCGCCAGGGCGATCAGGGTCAGTCCGCGAACGATGAGCGATTGCTTGTTCGCGGCGGCAGTGTTCTGGGGTTGCATACGTTCACCGTGTCGTTGGATGTCCCGTCGCGGTGTGGTGCTGCACCATGGACTCAGTGCGCCCGATCGGGACGGGATCCGTCCAGGCGCCTCTCGCGCCAATGTATTTTTTAACGCACGGTCATTCGCGCCGCGCTAAGTCCCGACATCGCAACCGAGCGGTCGCGATGTCTGGGGTACGACCTTACTTACACATGCTGCCCGGCATCTTCAGGCTGGCCTGGTAGGCCGAGATGGCCACGAGGTCCTTGTCCGAATACTTGGAGATGATCTTCACCATGTCCGGGTTGGCGTTGCGGCGGTGACCATCGCGAATCTCGGTCATCTGGCGCAGCAGATAGGCATAGTGCTGACCGGCGATGACCGGGTAGAACTTGTCCTTCACGCCTTCACCGTTGTCGCCATGGCATTCCTTGCACTCTTTCTTGTACAGGGTGCGGCCCTTGGCAACTTGCAGCATCTTGTCGGCTTCGTCGTACTTGCCGTGATCGGTCGGCACACACAGGCTCTCGATATAGGCAGAGACGTCGGCCAGATCCTGCGCGTCGGTCATGGTCGCGGCAAACGGATACATGGTCGGGTTGTCACGCAGACCGGCACGGATGTCGGCCATCTGCTTGATCAGCACGGTCGAGTGCTGACCGGCCAGCTGCGGGAAGGTGCCATCCGGACGACCAGCGCCCGAGGGCAGGTGGCAGGCGCCACAGATCTCGTAGACTTCCTTGCCTTTTTTGATATCGCCTTTGAGCGTCAGGGCTTCGTTCTTCTCGCCACCTTCGGCGTTCCAGACATAGCCTTCGCCTTCGATACCGGTTTTCTTGGGTGCGGGGCCACCGGCCGCCTGCACTGCGCCGACCGCAAATACGGCCAACGATGCTGCAATCAGAAACTGCTTCATAGCTCTCGTCCCTCTGAAGAGAATTAGTAATCGCTAAAGTACGCGAACATTCGCATGCGTACGTTGATACCCATCAAAAACTACCCGCTTGACCGTCAAAAGTCAGACACCGTGGATCGACGCGAAGCCGATACACGGTGTGATGCGGGCACCTTCGCGTTCGCTCAGGGCGCCATCTTGGAGATGTACTCGGCGAGCACCTTGATCTGCGCGTCATCAACCAGGTGCATCACGCCCTTCATGGCTGCGGTCTGGCCGTTGTTGCGCTTGCCACTCTTGATGTCGACCATCTGCGCTTCAAGATAAGCGGCGTTCTGGCCAGCGATCTTCGGATAGTTGGGCATCAGGGTTTTCTTACCGTCAGCACCATGGCAGGCGGCACAGGTCTTTGAGGCGTACAGCGCGGCGCCATCTTCGGCCAGCGCCGGCGTAGCCATAAAACCGACCAATGCGGCGAATACAATTACTTTCTTCATGGGTATTCCCTCTCAAAAATGAAAAACCGGGGAGCAATAGATATCACTCCCCGGTCGGTACGGCTTTGGTTCAGGTCAAGAATTACTCAACCTTCTTGGCACCATTTTGCTCAAGATAGGTCTTGGCACGCAGACCGAGGTCGGCGGCTTTCACCTGGTATTGCCACACTTGCTCGGCCCAGAGGTTAGCCTGGTCCCAGTCACTGCCGCGAGCGGCATCTTCGTGCTTGGCCTTGGCTGCCTTGGTGTGGTTGAGCTGGTCGACCGCGTCTTCCATCATCGCCACCACGTCCGGGAAGTCGGTGTAGTTAACGCTGGTGATGTAGCCCACAACCTGGTCAATGATGGCCTGGGTATCGGCAACTTTCTTCAGCGTCTTCTTGTAGTCCTCTTCCGTGTAGCCAGCACCAGCCAGCGAGGCGTCCTTCTCAGGCTTCCAGCCCTTCGGCTTGACCAGGAGGTAACCCTGCATTTCGAGGTGCAGCGCCGAGCAGAACTCGGTGCAGTAGTACGGATACACACCTTCCTTGTCGGCGGTGAACTTGACGGAAACCGTCTTGCCCGGCTCGACCGACGCATGCACGTTGTAGGTCGACACGGTGAAGCCGTGGGTCTCGTCCTGCGCACGCTCGAGGTTGGTCAGATGGACAGTAACTTCGTCACCCTTCTCGACTTCGATGGTTTCCGGCGTGATGTGCGAACGGATCAGGGTGCCGAACACTTCGACCTTGTTGCCGGTGCGAACTGTCTTCTCCTGACCTGCCTTGACGGCACCCGGGTGCGGCTTGTCGGTACGGCTGTCGGTGCCGACCTTGTAGCGCACGGCAGGCTTCAGCTTGTCGGCCTTGATGGCAACCACGTAGTGCGGCTCACCCAGCGGCAGCGGCATGTCGTACAGCAGCTGCATCTTGTCGTTGCTGATGTCGATGAGCTGGTGGTTCTGCGGATGCAGCGGGCCCACCGGGTTGAAGCGGTCGATCGACAGCTTGTTCAGCGCCACCAGGTACTTGCCCTGCGGAGCCATCGTGTCGCCTTCCATGGTCATCAGGTGACCGATGTTGTAGTGCACGCTCAGCTTGTCGAGCACCTTGCCTTCGCAGAAGTTCCACTTGGCAACCTGCGAATCGACATACAGCGAGGTGTAGGCGATGCAGTTCTTGGCGTCGTACTGGGTGTGCAGGGGGCCAAGGCCGAGTTCGACCTGGGTGTGCAGCGCATCCTTCATGGCGATCACGGGGATGCCGTACGGATCGTTCGATTCGAACTTGTTGGCCTTGATGGCGGCCTGGATCTTCTCGAAGCTGTACACCGACACGTGCGTGTCGAGCTTGCCGGACACGACCATGAACTTGCCGTCAGGCGTCACGTCGACACCGTGCGGGGACTTGGGCTCGGGGACCAGGAAGAGGATGCCTTCCTTGACCGCGACTTCGATCGGCAGCACGTCGTGGCCGTTGATCTTG
>JBFIJC010000147.1:0-8547 GCA_041600915.1 Nitrogeniibacter sp. | reverse complement strand
CAGGGGTCGTGCCGCCCATGGGTGTTGACGATCACCGGCTCGCCCGCCTTGTTGATCGAGCGTCGATCCAGCCGAATGCTGGAGGTCGGCTTGATCGCCATGCTCACCAGCACGTCCTGCCCGCTGGAGATGCCGCCCAGCACGCCGCCGGCGTGGTTGGTCAGATAGCCCGCGGGCGTCATCTCGTCCGAGTGTTCGGTGCCACGCTGCACAACGCTGTCAAAGCCCGCGCCGATCTCGACACCTTTGACCGCGTTGATACTCATCATCGCGTGGGCAATGTCGGCATCGAGTCGGTCATAGACCGGCTCGCCCCAGCCGACCGGCACGCCGGTGGCCACCACATTGATGCGCGCACCGATGGAATCGCCAGACTTTCGGAGCTCGTCCATGTAGGCGTCCAGCTCGGGCACCATCGCCAGATTGGGCGCGAAGAAGGCATTGCCTTCAGCGTCCAGGTCTTCCCAGGCCTTGAACGGAATCTCGATCGGTCCGAGCTGCGCCATGTAGCCGCGAATGACGATGCCATAGCGCTCGGTCAGCCACTTGCGTGCAATGGCACCTGCCGCGACGCGCACTGCAGTTTCGCGCGCCGAGGAGCGCCCACCGCCGCGCGGATCGCGAATACCGTATTTTTGCCAGTAGCCGTAGTCGGCATGGCCGGGACGGAAGGTCTCGGCGATATTGGAGTAATCCTTGCTACGCTGGTCCTGGTTGCGGATGAGCAGCGCGATCGGCGTGCCGGTGGTCAGGCCTTCATACACACCGGAGAGAATTTCGACCGTATCGGGCTCACGCCTTTGCGTGACATGGCGCGAGGTACCCGGTTTGCGTCGATCGAGCTCGGCCTGGATGTCGGCCTCACTGATCGCCAACCCCGGCGGGCAGCCATCGACCACACAGCCGATCGCCGGACCATGCGACTCGCCAAACGACGAAACGCAAAACAACTTGCCTAAACGATTACCGGACATGAGATCTACCGCGAGCGAGGAAAGCCTGCGAGTTTATCAAATGGCGCGCCCGGCGCCCAATGACGGGTACCGTTTTCAGTGGCAGGCGTCGTGCTTGAGTCCGTAAAAAAAGCAGTTGATCAAGCCAGCGGCCAGATCCAGCGAATACACCTCGGGCTGAAGACTCCAGCTGGCGATGAGGCCATCAATCATGACCGACAACGACAAAGCCGCGCGGTGCGGGTCGACCGAGGCCGGCAGATCGCCCCGCGCCCTGGCGACCGAAAAGGCTTGCTCCTGACGCAAGAGGTGGCGATCGCAACACTCCATGCACTGATCCACCACCGGCACCATTTCGTCCACGTACTCGCTCTTGTGCATCGCGATGGCAAAGACACGGATGTAACGCGGATCGGCGTTGATGCGCTCGATCACGCCCAGCACGCGCTCGCGGAGCTCCTCCAGGGGGCGCTCGCTGGTCGAATAATCGGCCTCGGAGATCGCCTCCAGCGGATCGATGGCGCGACGCATCATGGCTTCAAACACCTCGCCCTTGTTGGCAAAGTGCCAGTAGATGGCCCCACGCGTCACACCGGCCGCCTCGGCGATATCCGACAAGGTCGTCCTCGCCACGCCCTTGCGGTAAAACACCGCTTCGGCCGCATCGAGGATGGTATGTCGCGTCTCGAGCGCTTCTTCTTTTGTCTTTCTGACCATCGCTCACCAATCCGTTACTGACATCTGTTGCCACGGATTGAAGCACACAAAATCTGAATTGTCACTTTACATACATTCGTGAATGTTTATACAATTGCGGCCATACCAAAAACAATTGGAACGCCCCCCAATGTCTGCCCTGCCCCTTCTCACGCGAACGGCATCACGCCCCGTCGTCGCACTCATTACTATTGCTGCCCTCGTCGTTACCGCCTGCGGCAGTGACGCCCCGGCCTCTCCAAACGCAGCCCCGCCCCCCGCCTCGGTCAGCGTCATGACCGCAACACCGACATCGATCGAGGTGAGCTTCGAATACCCCGCCCGTCTGCACGGCGCCCGCGAGGTCGAAATCCGCCCCCGCGTCGGCGGCATTCTGGTCAAGCGCAAATTTGAAGAAGGCGCACGCGTCAAAGCCGGTCAGTCACTTTTCCAGATCGACCCGGTGCCGAGCGAAACCGCCGTCGCCCGCGCCAAAGCCGATCTCGCCGCCGCCGATGCGCGCCTGACCCAGGCGCGCCGCGAAGCCGAGCGGCTCAAGCCGCTGGTCGCCTCCCGGGCCATCGCACAGCGCGACTTTGACGACGCCACCTCCAATCAGGCGATCGCCGCTGCCGATGTGCTGGCCGCCCGCGCCCGACTGACAGAAGCGCAGCTTTCCTTGAAGTACACCCGCGTCGAATCACCCATCGACGGCATCACCTCACGTGCGCTGCAATCCGAAGGCGCGCTGCTGGCAGGACCCGAAACCTTGCTCGCCGTGGTCACCCAGACCGACCCGATCAAGGTGCGCTTCGGCCTGCCCGACACCGATCGCGCCCGCATCGAGAACGACATTGCCGCAGGCCGTATGAGTCTGGCCGACGGCCATTTCCGCGTTCGCCTGATTGGCGGTGCCCACGACGCCGCAAACACCAGCGGCAGCCTCGATTTCACCGATGTCCGCATCGATCCGAACACCGGCAGCAGCGAAGCCCAGGCCAATCTGCCCAACCCCGACCGCCGGCTGCGACCGGGCGAGTTTGTTCGGGTTCGCCTCGAAGGCGCCACCCGCCCCAACGCCATCGCCGTACCGCAACGCACGGTGCTGGAAGGGCCGAGCGGGCGCTTCGTATACATCGTGAGCGAGGGCAAAGCCGTTGTACGCCCGGTCACGCCGCTGGATTGGAGCGGCAGCACCATGGTTGTCGACGGCCTGGCTGCCGGCGACCAGGTGATTACCGATGGCGTGCTGAAGATCGGGCCGGGCGCCCCGGTGTCGGTCACGCCGCCGGCTGATACCGCCGCCAAACCGGGAGTCTGAGCATGTTCTCCCGCTTCTTTATTGACCGTCCGATCTTCGCGACGGTCCTCTCGGTTTTCATCATGATCGCCGGTCTGGCCGCCGTACGCAGCCTGCCGGTCGCGCAGTACCCCGAAATCGCGCCGCCCGTCGTCACCGTGGCCGCCACCTATCCGGGCGCCTCGGCGGATGTGATCGAAAAAACCGTTGCCGCGCCGCTCGAGACCCAGATCATCGGTGTCGAGAACATGCTGTACATGAGCTCGACCTCGGCCTCGAATGGCCGCGTTGAAATCCAGGTGACCTTCGATATCGGCACAGATGTCGACCAGGCGGTGATCAACGTCAACAACCGCGTCAAGCAGGCCGAGCCGCGCTTGCCGCTCGAAGTGCGTCGCCAGGGCATCAGCGTCGAGAAAGGCTCATCCGCCTTCTTGCAGGTGGTCGCCTTCAACTCGCCGGATGGGCGTTTCGACGACGTCTATACCAGCAACTATGTGACGCTCAACGTGCTCGACGTGCTCAAGCGCGTGCCGGGCACCACCAACGTTCAGATCTTCGGCGCCAAGGACTACGCCATGCGGATCTGGCTGCAGCCGGATCGCCTGCGCCACCACAATCTGGCCACCACCGACGTCATCCGCGCCATTGAAGAGCAAAACGCCCAATACGCCGTCGGCCGCATCGGACAGCCGCCGGTGGCCACCGGGCAGGCGCTATCGCTGACGGTCAATACCCGTGGCCGACTGGCCGACGCCAGTGAGTTCGAAAACATCATCCTGCGCGCCGACACCAATGGCGCCCAGCTGCGCCTCAAGGATGTGGCGCGCGTCGAGCTTGGCGCCCGCGACTACGACTTCATCGGCCGCATCAACGGCCAGCCGGCCACCCTGGTCGGCATCTTTCTCAAGCCCGGCGCCAATGCGCTGGATGTCGCACAGGAGGTCAAAACAACCCTGGCCGAACTGGGCGAGCGCTTTCCGGAGGGGTTGAGCTACACCATCCCCTACGACACCACCGACTTCGTCAACGTGTCGATCCGCGAAGTCATCAAGACACTCGCCGAGGCCATGGCACTGGTGTTTCTGGTGGTCTACCTGTTCCTGCAGAACTGGCGCGCCACGCTGATCCCGACGCTGGCGGTGCCGGTGTCGCTGATCGGCACCTTCGCCGGCTTGTTGATGCTCGGCTACTCGATCAACACGCTCACGCTGTTCGGCATGGTGCTGGCCATCGGTATCGTGGTGGACGATGCCATCGTGGTGCTCGAAAACGTCGAGCGCATCATGCACGAAGAGGGGCTGCCGGTTCGTCAGGCCGCATTTCAGGCCATGCGCGAGGTCACCGGGCCGGTGATCGCCATCGTGCTGGTGCTGTGCGCGGTGTTCGTGCCGATCGCATTCCTGGGCGGGCTCACCGGGGAGCTGTATCGTCAGTTTGCGGTGACCATTGCCATTGCGGTGAGCATTTCGGGCGTGGTCGCGCTCACGCTGACTCCGGCGCTGTGCGTGCTCATCCTGCGTCATGAGCACAAGACCACCAACTGGTTCTTCCGTGGGTTCAACCGTGTGTTCGATCTCATCACGCGCCAGTACACCCACGGCGTCGCCTGGCTCATTCGCCGCGGCGTAGTCGGTTTGCTGCTGTTTGTCGGTATGGTCGCGATCACCGCGCAGCTCTGGCAATCCACGCCGGGCAGCCTGGTGCCTGACGAAGACCAGGGCTACTTCATCACTGCGGTCTTCCTGCCCGACGGCGCCTCGCTGGAGCGCACCGACAAGGTGGTCGCCGAAGTGGAAAAGATCATCCGCAGCGATCCGAACGTCGCCTACACCATCGCCTTCACCGGTTTTGACTTCCTGGGCGGCAGCTTCAAGAACAGCGCGGCCACCTTCTTTGTCACGCTTAAGCATTGGGACGAGCGCACCACCACGGCGGCCGAACTGGTCGGCAAGACTTACGCCACCACCGCTCACATCCAGGAGGCCTTGATCCTGTCCTTCAACCCGCCCGCCATTTTCGGTCTGGGCAATGCCGGCGGCTTCGAGTTCTACCTGCAAAACCGGGGCGACAACGACGCCAAAAAGATGGCTGCCACCAAGGATCTGTTCCTCGGCGCGGTCAATCAAGACCCGATGTTCGCCATGGCGCAAACCCTGTGGCGCGCTTCGACGCCGCAGTTGTTTGTCGATGTCGACCGCGAAAAGGCCAAGAGCCTGGGCGTGCCGCTGGACGGCCTCTTTGCCACGCTGGGCGCCAACCTCGGCAGCTACTACGTGAACGACTTCAACAAATACGGCCGCACCTGGCAGGTCTTGATGTCGGCCGACCCGGCTTTCCGCAACGAGCCGCAGGACATCGCAGCCGCCTATGTGCGGGCGGACTCCGGTGCGCTGGTGCCGATCTCTTCGCTGGCCACCATTCGCAACGAAGCCGGCCCCGACACGCTGGAGCGCTTCAACAACCTGCCAGCCGTCAAGATCCTGGGCAGCGCCGCACCGGGCTTCTCCACCGGACAAGCGATTGCCCGGCTCGAAGAGATCGCCGCCAAGACGCTGCCACCCGGCTTCAGCCTCGACTGGAGTGGTGCCGCCTATCAAGAGCGCCGCTCCAGCGGCTCCTCGGGCATAGCGCTGGTGCTCGGCGCGGTGATGGTTTTCCTCATTCTCGCGGCGCAATACGAGCGCTGGTCGCTGCCGCTGGCGGTGCTGCTGGCCCTGCCCTTTGGCACCTTCGGCGCGCTCGCTGCGGTGTGGCTCACCGGCATGACCAACGATGTGTACTTCCAGATCGGTCTGGTCACCCTGCTCGGCCTTGCCGCCAAGAACGCGATCCTGATCGTCGAGTACGCCATCTATAAACACCGCGAAGGCATGAGCGCCGCCGCCGCGGCCATCGAAGCGGCCCGCCTGCGCTTCCGCCCGATCCTGATGACCTCGCTGGCCTTCATCCTCGGCGTCACCCCGCTGGTGCTCTCCAGCGGCGCCGGCGCCGGCGCACGCCATGCGGTGGGTACCGGTGTGGTCGGCGGCATGCTCGCGGCCACCTTCCTGGCGGTGTTCTTTGTGCCCTTGTTCTATCGCTTCATCACCGAGCACAAGCTCTCGGAGAAACGCTCCCGCGACGAATTGTTCGAGGAAATCCGTATTCACCATGACATCACCCACCAAAAACTCGTCGCCGAAGCCGCTGCAAACGACAAGGGGCGCAGCCATGACTAAGCCGCTGAACCGACTTGCGCCGCTTCTGGCCGCGCTGGTGCTCAGCGCCTGCGCCCTCGGTCCGGTGTATGAAGCGCCGACTATCACCCTGCCCGGCCAGTTCAAGGCCGCGCCGGCCAACACCACGCTGGCCACGCAACTGGGCGACGCCTGGTGGCTGCACTATCAGGACCCGGTGCTCGACGAGTTGATGGCCGAAGCCCTGACCCACAACGCCGACGTGCAACTGGCCGCGGCGCGACTCGAAGAGGCCCGCGCACGCGCCGGCATCACCGACGCCGATCGTTACCCGAGCGTAGGCGCCAGCGCAGGCAGCCAGCGCGCGCGCAGCAGTCTGGAAGGCATTCCGACCGACCCGCGTACATACAATCTGCACACGCTGGGGCTCAGCGCGAGCTATGAACTTGACCTGTGGGGGCGCTACCGTCAGGCCAGCGAGGCCGCGCGCGCCGACTTGCTGGGCGCGGTGGCAGCAAAGCGCACCGTGGCCTTGTCGCTCAGCGCCGAACTGGCCACGCGCTACTTCGACCTGCAAGCGGCCGACGAACGCCTGCGCGTGCTTAAGCAAACACTGAACGCCCGCCAGGACACCGCCGCCCTGCTGCGCCAGCGCATGGACGCCGGCAGCGCTTCGCAGTTCGACGTGTTGCAAGCCGACGCCGCCATCGCCCAGGTCGCGTCAGATCTGGCCACGAGCTTGAGCGCACAGCAAAGCACCGAAGCGGCGCTGGCGGTGCTGCTCGGCCGCTCGCCGCGCGCGATCTTCGAAGAAACGCTGACCCGCGGCGCCGCGGCTGACACCGCCGTGGTCGTCCCGGCCGGCCTGCCCGCCGAACTGCTGCGCCGACGGCCGGACCTGCTCGAAGCCGAACAGGCACTGATCGCCGCCACCGCGCGCATTGGCGAAGCCGAGGCGCAGCGTCTGCCAGCCATCACGCTGACCGCCACACTCGGGCGCGAATCAACCGACCTGTCCACTCTGCTCGACGCCAGCGCCGGCGTGTTCTCGCTGGCCGCCGGTCTCACCCAGCCGATCTGGGATGCCGGTCGCCTGCAGCGCAATGTCGACGTCGCCCAAGCGCGCGCCGATCAGGCGCGGGTGCGTTACACCCAGGCGGTGACCGGCGCGTTTGCCGATGTGCGTCGCGCCCTCGCCGCACAACGCGGCGCCATCGACAGCCGCATGGCGCAAGCCACACGCGTCGCTGCCTTGCAAACCGCCCTGAACCAGTCGCAACAGCGCTTCGACGCCGGGCTGGTCAGCCGGCTTGAAGTGCTCGACACCGAGCGCAGCCTGCTCGACGCGCAGATCGCACTGGCCAACGCATCGGCCGCGCAGAAGAGCGCGATTGCCGATCTGTTCCGCGCCCTGGGCGGCGGCTGGCAAACACCAAGCATCACACAGCAGTAAACGACAAACGGCCGGCGCAATGCCGGCCGTTTTCTTACCCCGTACCGACTAGCGGAAGAAGGTTTCCAGACGCTCGAACACCGCGTGCTCGGCACCATGCCGAACCACGCTGATCACATCTTCGAGCTTTTCGACCTGCTTGATCATCTGCTCCAGACGCTCGTCTTCAAACACCAGCAACCAGATACGGCTGCGCGTCGCGTCAGCCAAGGGCATGCACAAGATGCCCTCCACGTTGAAAGCGCGGCGCGCAAACAGCCCGCAAATATGCGACATCACCCCGGCGTGGTTAGCCACTTCCAGTTCCAGCACGACCTTCGTCACCGCGGCCGCTTCGCGTTCAATAACCATAGACATGCGATTGACTCCTTAGCCGATCATTTCAGTGTTGGCGGCACCCGGCGGCACCATCGGATAGACAAACTCTTCCCGGTCGATTGAGCAGTGGATCAGACACGGCCCCGGACGCTGGAGCGCCTCGGCCAATGTCGCGGCGGGATCATCCGACGCATCCAGATCCACCGCATCAAGGCCAAAGCCCTCGGCGATCTTCAGGAAGTTCACCGCGCGCTTGTACTTGGACGCGACCGGCCGCTGACCGTAGAACATGTTTTGCTGCTGATACACCAACCCGAGCGAGTTGTTGTTCATCAGCACGATCTTGACGTTGAGCTCTTCCTCGGCCAGCGTCGCCATCTCCTGGATATTCATCTTCAGGCTGCCGTCGCCGGTAAAGCACACCACCGTGCGCTCCGGCGCGGCCAGCGCCGCGCCAATCGCGGTCGGCAAGCCGAAGCCCATGGTGCCCAGGCCGCCCGAGGTGAGCCACTGACGCGGCCGGCGGAAGGGGTAGGCCTGCGCCACCCACATCTGATGCTGACCCACGTCGGTCGCGATGACCGCCTCGTCGTCGAGCGCGTCGGCCACGGCCTGCACCAGACCATAGTGCGAACGCGGGTTCTCGAT
>JBFIJC010000146.1:0-8561 GCA_041600915.1 Nitrogeniibacter sp. | reverse complement strand
CGTATCAGGCACAAGCAATACTCCGGAGAAAATGATGGCGGATCCCAACATGAAGTTCCTCGTTGTCGATGATTTTTCGACCATGCGCCGAATCGTGCGCAACCTCCTCAAAGAGCTCGGCTACACCAATGTGGACGAGGCGGAAGACGGCGTGGCCGCGCTTCAAAAACTTGCCAGCGGCGGGTTCGAGTTCGTGGTGACCGATTGGAACATGCCCAATATGGACGGGCTGACGCTCCTCCAGACCATCCGTCAGACACCGCAATTCAAGGATTTGCCGGTGCTGATGATTACGGCCGAGGCGAAGAAGGAAAACATCATCGCAGCTGCCCAGGCTGGTGCCAGCGGCTACATCGTCAAACCTTTCACGGCTGCGACGATGGCGGAAAAGCTCGAGAAGATTTTCGAACGCATGGGGAAAAAGGCGGCCGCTTGAGCGCGGTTGGACAACAGGAGGCTCAAGCATGTCAAAAAAGATGAAATTCGATGAGTCCGGTGATTGCGACGACCTGCAGGCGCTGTTTGACAGCATTGCCTCGGTCCCGGAAAAGCCGAAGCTCGAAGTGATCACCCAGTCTGTTGTTGATGACGGGAGTGACTCGGACGATCTGCAGGCCTTGTTCGACGCGGTCGCGGGCGATTTTGCTGCCGCGCCCGAAGCCATTCCGGAGATGGCCGTCGAGGTCGAAAGCGCGCCAGCGGCAGCCGCCGCAACAATGTCCGGCGTGCCCGGTGACGATCATAGCTGCGAGGTGGTGTACAAGCGCCTCGGCCAAATGACCCGCAAGGTGCATGACTCCTTGCGCGAATTGGGCTACGACCAGAGTCTGCAGTCCGCTGCTGAGGCGATGCCGGACGCACGTGAGCGCCTGAACTACATTGCGCAGATGACCGAGCAGGCCGCCAGCAAAGTGCTCAATGCGACCGATATTGCCAAACCGATGCAGGACCGGATTGAAAGCGGTGCGACGGGGCTTAAAACCCA
Source organism: Nitrogeniibacter sp. (assembly GCA_041600915.1). GTDB lineage: Bacteria > Pseudomonadota > Gammaproteobacteria > Burkholderiales > Rhodocyclaceae > Nitrogeniibacter. The sequence continues at coordinate 7,576 of JBFIJC010000146.1, read as the reverse complement.
ATGGGACAAGCTCTTTGCCAATCAACTCTCGGCGGACGAATTCAAGGCCTTGGCGGCGCAGACGCGGGAGTTCCTTGGCAAAACGGTTGAAGACAGTCGTGCCACCAACGCGCAGCTGACCGAAATCATGATGGCCCAGGATTTTCAGGATCTGACCGGTCAGGTCATCAAGAAGGTCGTTGCGATGGCGCAGCAACTTGAAGCCCAGTTGCTCGAAGTGCTCATCGAAACGGCGCCCAACGACAAGAAACCCGTCCGCAAAGAAGACGGCCTCATGAACGGCCCGGTGATCAGTGCCGAAGGCCGCGACGATGTGGTGTCCAGCCAGGAGCAGGTCGATGATCTGCTCGAGAGTCTGGGATTCTGACGATACGGTGTGACCGGAGCCAAATGCCCGGTCATCTACCCGCAACACAGTGGAGTGAGCCAAAATGAGCGATTTCGGTGGAATGGAAGACCTGCTGCAGGACTTTCTCCTCGAGGCCGGGGATCTGCTGTCCGATGTGGACAACAAACTGGTCGACCTGGAGCGGGCGCCCGACGATCGCGGCATGCTCAATGAGATTTTCCGCGGCTTTCACACCATCAAGGGCGGCGCCGGATTTCTGAACGCTACCGAACTGGTGACCTTGTGCCATTTGACGGAAAACCTTTTCGACAAGCTGCGAAACGGTGAGCTCCGTGTGACGGCCGAATCGATGGATGTCATCCTCTCGGCCACCGGCGCGGTGCGTGACATGTTTGGCGCGCTCGAAAGCGGCTCTCAGCCGCGCGCTGCGGATCCGGCCTTGATCGACAGTCTCAAGCGCGCAATTGCCGGCGAGCTCGGTAAAGGCGAAGCGCCAGCGCCTGCTGCGCCTGCGGCCACAGGTGGCGAGCCCGATTGGGCGTCGTTGCAGCAGGCGGTTACCGGCGTGCCAGCCGTTACCGGCGCGAGCGTGCCGGTTCAGGCGGATCCGGCGCCCATCGAAAAACCCGAAGAAATCATCAAGGCAGCGATCGGGCGTCGTGCGACGGACAAACCGGGCTATTCCGGCCCGACGGGTCGCCGGGATAGTGAAAAGCAACGCGACAATTCGATCCGTGTCGACACCACCCGTCTGGATCAGGTGCTGAACCTGTCGGGCGAAATCGGCCTGACCAAGAACCGGCTCAACGCGTTGCGCAGCCAGATCCTGAACGGTGATGACGATCCTGAAACGATGCACGCGCTCGACGTGGCGGTCAGCCAGCTCGACTTGCTGGTGTCCGACTTGCAGAACGCGGTCATGAAGACCCGGATGCAGCCGATCGGCCGTCTCTTCCAGAAATACCCGCGCATTGCGCGCGACCTGGCCCGCAACCTGGGCAAGGATGTCGAGCTGGTGTTGGCGGGCGAAGACACTGAAATCGACAAGACCATGATCGAAGACCTGTCTGACCCGATCATTCACTTGATCCGCAATGCGGTTGATCACGGCGTCGAAGGCAAGGCCGAGCGCCTCGCCAATGGCAAGAGCGAGAAGTCCATCCTGCGCCTCGAAGCGCGTCAGGAAGGCGACCACATCATCATCCTGGTGGCCGACGACGGTCGCGGGATGAACGCCGAAAATCTGCGTGCCTCGGCGGTGTCCAAGGGCCTCATTACCGATGAGGAAGCCAACACCATGGACGAGCGCCAGAGTTACAACCTGGTGTTTTTGCCCGGCTTCTCGACCGCCGGTGTGGTCTCCGACGTGTCCGGCCGCGGCGTTGGCATGGACGTGGTGCGAACCAACATCCAGAAACTCAATGGCCAGATCGACATCAAATCGGTTGCTGGCCAAGGCACCAGTTTTGTGATCAGCCTGCCGCTGACGCTGGCGATCTTGCCGGTGTTGCTGGTTCGCCTCGGCGATCAGCCACTGGCGGTGCCGCTATCGATGGTGCGTGAGATTCTGCCGATCACGCCCGAAGAGGTTCAGGAGGTTGGCGGTCGCGCCACCATGGTGGTGCGTGGGGAGGTTCTGCCGATTGTCCCGCTGGCCAACCTGCTCGGCTGGCCGCAGGACACCCAGCCCGAGTACGGTGTGCTCATGCAGACTGCGGAGCAGAGCTTCATTCTTGCGATCGACAGTTTTGCCGGACGCGAGGACGCCGTGATCAAGTCGCTCGACGACTTCCGGCCAAAGGGCGTCGCGGGTGTCACCACGCTGTCCAATGGTCAGATCGTGTTGATTCTCGACATGAAAGAGCTGCTCGGCGTCGGCGAGCGCCACGGCGTATCGCGTGCCGTGCTGATTCAACACTCCAGGAAGAAGCTGCTAGCTGCCTGATACGCACTTGTCTCAAAAAGAAACCCAAGCGTGCTCTGGCCGCTTGGGTTTTTCTTTTCGTGACATCCTCGCCTTGCCGCTGTGAACTTCCCGCCGTAGGATCAAGCGCATGCACGAGCCGAAGGAGGCGGGTGAGCGTGGCGGATTTTGATTTCGATGCCTGGAGCAATCTGGCCAGACGCAGTCCGGCGGCCTTCTTTCGTGCGCGCGAGCGGGCGATTGACCGCATGATCGCGTCGCATCCGCCAGAGCAGGCTGATCGGTTGCGCGAGTTTCAAGGGCAGATCGACAGCGTCCGCGCATTGGCCGGCTCGCCGATCAAGGCCACCCGCGAGCTGGTCGGCATGATCGAAGACCGTCTCGACGCCATGCGTTCTCGGGTTAACGCGCTACACCGAAATACCGATGAACTCGAAGCACTACGCCAGCGCCTGCTTTTGCCGCCGCGCGGCGGCACCGATTCGGATCGCCGCAACTAAGCAAAAATCGTCGGTTTTTCGGTGCGCAGATGTCGAGTGCCGATGAGCTGATTCATTTCTGCTGACGCCCAGAGCGATCACTCACTCAGAAACCTGCGGTAAGCGCGTGACGGCTTGCTGGCATTTGTTCAGATCGATTGCGCGTGTGATCTCTTGTGTTGAGTGCGCCAGGCAGATTGAGCGCGCGTGCCCGCCGAAATCCAAGTACGGCCCCGCCATTCCCGCGTGTTCTGGACGTCGTCGCTCACCAATGATACGTGTTGTTGCTGGTGTATAACAAAATGGAATGTATGTGGCTGTATAAATGATTTGAGATTATGCGTGGCTTTCCCATAATGGAATCCAGTGCCGACAAGAGCACTCCATTGGACTCGGCAAGGGGAGGCAAACAATGACTCAGAGCATGCGCCAAGCTCGTTCGACGGCTTGCTTGATGGCTGACGGCGGGGCCGCGATCGCGGGCCAGAGGGCGAAATGATGGACCGTTTGTTCAAGGTCGTTCTCACCGGGCTTTTGCTGATCGTCGCCTTCTTTCAGGCGGTTCAGGTGGTGACGCGCTACGTATTCGAGATCCCGGTCATGGGGCTCGAGGAAATGCTGATTTACCCGACGCTTTGGCTTTATGTGCTCGGCTCGGTCAATGCCTCGCGTGAAGACTCTCAGATTCGCGCCAATGTCCTCGAAATTTTCCTCAAGACCCCGCGTGGCCGCCTCAAGTTGAGCGTGTTGGCAGAGGTCATCAGCCTTGGCATTGTCGGTTGGCTGACCTGGTGGGGCTGGGACTTCTTTCGCTATTCGCTCCGGGTCTGGAAAGAGAGTCCGACGCTGTATGTCCCCACGTTCTATTCAGATTGCGCGGTGTTCATCGGCCTGGTGCTGATGACGCTCTGGACCGTGGCGTCCCTGATCAAGCATCTGCGCGCACTTGCCGCAGACAAAGTCTCTTCCGGTGTCGAGGTGAACAATGGTTGAAAGTGCATTGCTCGCCTTTGGCGTGCTGGTGGTTTTGCTGACTTTGGGCGTGCCGCTGCCGTATTGCTTTGGCGGCGGCATCATGGTGATGGTGTTTGTCGGCGGGGCGACCATGAAGGGCGCCATGCTGTGGGGCTTTGGCCAACTCGCGTCGCCGGTGTTGCTCGCGATCCCACTGTTTGTTCTGGCCGGCACGATCATGAGTTCGAGCGGCATTGCGGGGGCGCTACTCAAGTTTGTTGATGTCTTTGTCAGCCGCATCAAGGGCGGCCTTGGCGTCGTGGCAACCGTCAGTTGCGCGATCATCGGCGCGATCTCAGGCAGTGGCCTGACCGGCATTGCAGCGATCGGCCCGATCCTGATTCCTGAAATGGAGCGCAAGGGCTACCCACGGGCCTATGCCACTGCGCTGATCGCCAACTCGTCGATTCTCGGTCTGCTCATTCCGCCCAGCGTGACCATGATTGTCTATGGCTGGGTGACGGATACATCAATCCTGGCCTGCTTTCTCGCGACGCTCGGGCCGGGGCTGTTCATCATGACCGCTTTCTCCGCCACCAACCTGGTGTGGGCGCGCAAGTTCCCATTGGTGCTGGATGAGCCGGTGTCCTTCGGTGGTTTTGTTTCCGAAGCCTCGTCGCGCGCCCTGATCGCGGTGCCTGCCCTGGTGATGCCGGTCCTGATTCTGGGTGGTATCTATGGCGGCGTGATGACGCCGACCGAAGCGGCTGCCGTATCGGTGATCTATGCGCTGCCGGTGGGCTTCTTCATCTACCGCGGACTCACCGTCCGTAGCTTGTTCGAAGCGGGTAAAGAAGCCGGGACCGCGGTTGGCGCGATCATGATCATGATCCTGTTCAGCCTCATCCTGAGCCAGATGCTGGTGTTGCAGAACGCGCCGCAGGCGCTGGTGGACATGATTTTCGGCATCACCACGGATCGCACCCTGTTGCTGATTCTGGTGAACGTGATGCTGTTCTTGCTCGGCATGGTGGTCAATGACATCACGGCGATCATCCTGGTGGCACCGCTTCTGATGCCGCTGATGCAGGCTATTGATGTGAGCCCGGTGCAGTTCGCCGCCATCATCGGCGTCAATACCGCCATGGGCGGGGTGACGCCGCCCTACGCCAGCATCCTGTATCTGGGCGCGCGGATCGGCAAGGTGAAGGTCACCCAGGTGATTCGTCCCGCGATGATTCTGTTGGCGGTCGGCTATGTGCCGGTGGTGTTCCTGACGTCCTTCTGGCCGTCGCTGTCCCTCGCAATTCCCAAGTTTTTCGGCTACTGACCGGCTCGATCCGGCAGGCCCGATGTGTTGCAAAGAACCGCGCCCTGAAGGGCGTCCCTGGTAAGGAGGAGAACCAAGATGATGCAGAAAAAACTGGCAGCGCTGTTGCTCGGCGCCGGACTCGTGTTTGGTGCGACAGCCGTGTCGGCTGGCAACCTGAAAGTCTCGCATGTGCGACCGCAAGGCGCTCAGGTCGACAAGGATTTGCGCGTCTTCGCGGAGCAGGTCACTCAGGCCACGGCGGGCAAGCTGAAGTTCGATCTGTTCCCGGCCAATGCGCTGGGCGACTACACCGTGGTGCAGGAGCGTATCTCGGTCGGCGCCGTCGACATGGCGCTGCAACCGGTGGCGACCGGGGTCGACAAGCGCCTGCAAATTGGTGCTTTGCCCTACCTGGCGACCGACTGGCCGAGCGCCAAGCGTGTGTTTGGCAAGGGTTCGCAATTGCGCACCGCAATGGAAGATCTTTATGCCAAGCAGGACATCACGGTGCTGGCGGCCTATCCCGTGTATTTCGGCGGCATTTCGCTGAACAAGGCACCGGTCAATCCGGGTGACCCCAATGCCAAGAAGGGCCTCAAGCTGCGCGTGCCGCCGATCAAGGCCTTCCAGTTGCTGGCTGACAGCATCGGCTACATCGGTTCGCCGCTGCCGTTCTCCGAGGCCTTCACCGCGGTGCAAACCGGTGTGGTCGACGGCGTGATCGGTTCGGGTGCCGAGGGCTATTACGCTTCATTCCGTGATGTGACCAAGTACTACCTGCCGATGAATACGCACTTTGAGGTGTGGTATCTGCTCATCAATGGCGAAGTCCTGAACGACATGGACAAGGCCGATCGCGCGAATCTCGAAAAGCTGGCTGCTCAGTTCGAAGAGTCGCGCTGGGCAGCGGCCGAAGCCGACCAGGCAGGCAATGAGAAGAAGCTCCAGGAAGCCGGCGCACAGTTGGTGCAGGTCAGCGCCGAGGCGCTCGCGGCCAATGCCAAAAATGCGCGTGCGCAGGTGTGGCCCGAAATCATCAAAGACATGGGCGAGGCATGGGCCGGACCGATTGTCGACAGCGTAACCAAGTAATATCGCAATCGAGACCGGGTGCTCTGGCACCCGGTTTGTGCATTGCATGCCTTGTGCCGGCGAAGCCTCTTTTGGGGGGCTTCGCCGCTGCCGTTTGATTCCTGACGCTAAGGGAGTGCCGGAAAATGCGACTCAACCACCGCCAGCTCGAAGCCTTTCGCGCGATCATGCAAACCGGCATGGTGACCCGTGCGGCCGATGTGCTGAACGTGACCCAGCCTGCCATCAGCCGCCTGCTCGCCGATCTGGAATACGCCGTCGGGTTTGCGCTGTTCGAGCGTACCAAGGGGCGGCTGACCCCGACCGCTGAAGCGCATCTGTTGTATGACGAAGTCGAGCGCTCATTTTCCGGGCTCGACAAGATCGGCCGCTTTGCCGAGGGCATCCGTAACTTCGAGCAAGGCAGTCTGAGCGTGGCGTCCATGCCGGCAATGGCCCTGAGTTTCCTGCCCCGCGTGTTCAGGCGGTTTTCTGAAAGCTATCCCAAAGTCGGCTTCAAACTGCTCACACTCGGCTCGCCGGAAGTACTCGAAACCCTGACCACGCAACAGGTCGATATCGGTTTTGCGGTGTTGTCGGTCGAACATGCCGCCGTGCGTATCGAAACCCTGTTCGAAGCGCCGCTGTGCTGTGTGTTGCCCGCAAATCATCCGCTGGCTTCGCGTGAGTTGCTGCGGGTCGAAGACCTGGAGGGTGAAAATTTCATCACGCTCGGGCCCGAACTCGGCATTCGCACGCAGATCAATCGCATATTTGAAGAGGCTGGCGTATCCCGGCGTCTGGTGGTCGAGGCGCAGTTGTCGGCAACGGCCTGCGCTTTCGTGCGCGAAGGGGTCGGGGTGGCATTGGTCGATCCGGTGACGGCGTCTCAGTTTTTGTCCGGGGGCGTTATTGCCCGGCGTTTCGAGCCTGCGATTCCGTATCGGTACAGCGTGCTGTTTCCCTCGCACCGACCGCGTTCGCGCTTGCTTGATCCGTTCCTGGCCGTGCTGCAGGAAGTGCTTGATGAGAGCCCGCTAATCCACTGACACCAGGCCGTATAACATTTCTGCATTTGATGTGGCAAACATATCATTTGTTGTTATTTCTCGGCTTGCTTAGCATGAAGTTCATGCACGGCGGTGTCGGATGAGCCGCCGTGATCCGGACGACGGACAACAGGCGGGCAAATGGCTTCTGGACAGGACACCGAGTTTCTTGTGGTCGGCGGCGGCGTCGTCGGCGCAGCGATAGCCTACGGGCTGCTGTGCCGAGGGCGCACGGTGCGCCTGCTCGATGAAGGCGATGATGCCTTTCGCGCGGCGCGTGGCAATTTCGGGCTTGTCTGGGTCCAGGGCAAAGGCGCGGGAAACCCGGGCTACGCACGCTGGTCGTGCGCGGCGGCACGCGATTGGCGGGCTTTTGCCGACGGACTCCAGGCCTGCTCGGGGACTGATCTCCAGCTCCAGCAAGCGGGCGGGATGCAT
>JBFIJC010000145.1:0-8629 GCA_041600915.1 Nitrogeniibacter sp. | reverse complement strand
TGGGCAGACGAAGTTGGGACAGCACTACAGAGGTCTGTCCGTGCGCTAACACGGCAGATAGCCCGGATCGTCCCTCCACCTCGGCTCCCCCGCACGCTGAGAACAAGGGAGCACCGATAACATACAAGCCCGGATGCAGGCTGAAGGCCGGAATCCGGGAGTAGTCGTTGATCGGTCAATGATGCGTCTTGGGTGATCAGCGACTGCTCCCGGATTTCGCTGCGCTGCATCCGGGCTACGGCCTTTCTTTAGTTGTGCGGGTTCAGCGCTTCGCCATCGCCGCCCCCATCCGCCGTAAGCCTTCGTCCAGCGTCTGGCGCGGACAGCCGAAGTTGAGTCGCACGAAGCCCGGCGGGGCGCCGAAGTGGCGGCCATCAGAGAGGCCGACGCCGTGGTCTTCGAAGAAGGCGGCGGGATCGGTGAGGCCGGCGTCGCGGCAGTCGATCCAGGCGAGGTAGGTGGCTTCGGGACGGGTGCTGCGCAGGCCGGGCATCGCGGTGATGGCGTCGACGACGCGCTCGCGGTTGCCGCGCAGGTAGTCGATGAGGGCGCGGCGCCAGGGTTCGCCGTCGCGGTACGCGGCTTCCGTGGCGACGAGGCCGAGCACATTGGGATGCGGAATGAGGCCGCGCATGGCGCGTTGGTAACGCTTGCGCAGGGCGGCATCGGGGATGATGGCGAAGCCGGCGTAGAGCGGGGCGATGTTCCAGGTCTTGCTGGGCGCCATGAGTGTGATGCTGCGCCGGGCGATGGTCTCGTCCAGCGCGGCGATGGGGGTGTGCGTGCCGTCGAGGATCAGGCCGCAGTGGATGTCGTCGGAGCAGACGATGAGATCGTGCCGCTCGGCGCGTTCGGCCAGGGCGCTGAGTTCGTCGCGGGTGAATGCGCGGCCGACCGGGTTGTGCGGGTTGCACAGCAAGAGCATGCGGGTGCGCGCGTCGATGGCGGCGTCGACGGCGTCCCAATCCCAGCCCCAATGGTTTTTCTCTTCGACCAGCGCGACGGTCTGCAGCGTGCGCCCGGTGTTGGCGGGGGCGTGCAGAAAGGGCGGATAGACGGGCGTGGCGGTGAGCACGCCGTCGCCCGGCTCGCCGGCAATGGCGCAGGCGATGTTGAAGCCGGTGACCACGCCGGGCAGCCACACCAGCCAGTCGGGGTCGATGCGCCAGTCGTGGTCGCGTTCGAGGCTGCGCACGACGGTGTCGACCAGCGAGGGCCAGGGGCCGGCATAGCCGAAGACCTTTTGGTCGATGCGCGCATGGAGGGCGTCGAGGATGGGCTGCGGCGTTGCGAAGTCCATGTCGGCCACCCACATGGGCAGGATGTCGCGGCCGGCGTAGCGCGCCCATTTCTCGTCGGGGATGGCGCGGCGGTCGATGACGGTGTCGAAGTCGAAGTGGGGTGTAGTCATGGGCGGTGCGAGATTGGACGGGATGCCCTGAGTTTAGGGAGATCGGGTGCTTGGTGTCACGCGCACAAGCGCCCCGAAGATGAAAAATCGTCAGGCCGTATGGATGTCAGTGGTGGTCGTGCCGCGGCTTGGTAGGGTAGGCGGCTTGCCGCCCACCTTACGACCATGACCGCGAGGCCTTCGCCAGATCGCGGGGCAGCGAGCAAAGCGAGCGTGGGGGCCCCGGTCATCCGCCGGGCCGCCCCAAGGATGGCCGCCGCCCCCTCGGGGGGCAGCGAACGAAGTGAGCGTGGGGGCTTGCCCCTCCGCCGGGCCGTCCCAAGGATGAGCGCCGCCCCCTTGGGGGGCAGTGAGCAAAGCGAGCGTGGGGGCCCGGTCATCCGCCGGGCCGTCCCAAGGATGAGCGCCGCCCCCTCGGGGGGCAGTGAGCAAAGCGAGCGTGGGGGCCCGGTCATCCGCCGGGCCGTCCCAAGGATGAGCGCCGCCCCCTCGGGGGGCAGCGAACGAAGTGAGCGTGGGGGCCTTCCTCTACAGCCCACCGCCGTGGTGTTCGACGAAATGCTTGAGCACCATCTTGAGCATGCTCAGCCGGTGCTTGTCGCCTTTGGCGCGTGCGGCTTCGATGTCGTCGCAGATCATGCGCTTGATGCGCTTTTCACCGCTGGCGGTGTGGGTGAGGTAGTTGCCGAGCTCAACCGCGACCATTTCGGGCAGGTGTTCATGCTCCGCGATGGCGAGGATTTCTTCTTCGGTGAGTTCGGAAAGTTCGATACAGTCCTGAATCGTTAGCATGATGGCTCCCTCCTTGTTTGGACGCGAGGGGAGGTATCACCGGATTCAGTTTGCGCCGGCGATACCGCTCGGCGTCATGACGTTTTAATGACAGTAAATCACTGATCGGTGGGCGAAAGATTGATCCGTGGCAATCGTTGGGCGTATGCCCGCTAAAATGGGCGCCATGCTGAATCAATGGAGATAAGGATGTCGGTGCTGATCCCCTGGCCGGACGATATTTACGCGGTCGATTCTTGTTATATGAGGCCGCAGCTGGCGGCGATTCATCTGATTCGCTCGGGCGATGCGGTGGCGATTGTCGACACCGGCAACAACGCCTCGGTGCCGCATGTGATGGCGGCGCTGGCTGAACTCGGTCTCGGGCCGGAGGCGGTGAGCCATGTGTTGCTCACCCATATCCACCTCGACCACGCGGGCGGGGCGGGGGGCTTCATGGCCGCGTGCCCGAACGCCACGCTGGTGGTGCATCCGCGCGGCGCGCGGCACATGGCCGATCCGTCCAAACTGTGGGCGGGCACGGTGGCGGTGTATGGCGAGGCGGATGCGACGGCGCGCTATGGCGAAATTCTGCCAATAGCGGCCGAGCGCATTGTCGAGGCGACCGACGACATGGTGATCGACCTCAACGGTCGCGCTTTGCGGGTAGCTGATGCGCCGGGGCATGCGCGGCACCATGTGTGCTATTTCGACGAACGCAGCCGGTCGTGGTTTACCGGCGATGTGTTCGGTTTGTCGTATCGCGAGCTGGATCGCGATGGCATGGCTTTCGTCTTCCCCTCGACCACGCCGGTGCAGTTCGACCCGCCGGCGTTGCACGCGTCGATTGACCGCCTGATGGCGGCCGAACCGAGCGCGATGTATCTCACCCACTTCAGCCGCGTCACCGATTTGCCTCGGTTGGCTGCCGATTTGCATCGTCTGATCGACGCGCATGTGGCCATCGCCAGGGCGGGCGCCGATGCGATCGACCATCGTCACCAGATCATCCGCTCCGGGCTGTCGGCGCTCTTGCGTGAGGAAGCTCGTCGCCAGCAATGGACGCTGGATGAGACGGCGCTGTTTGATTTGTTTGAGGTGGACCTTGAGCTCAACGCGCAGGGCTTGGAGGTGTGGCTGGACAGCGGGGCGTAATGGGCGCCTAGTTGTTGTCGCCCAGTGCCTGGTATTTGGCCTGGGCGCCACGGTCGCCCTGCAGGGCGGCTTGCAGATACCAATGGCGGGCGAGGCGGGTGTCCTGCTCGACGCCGTAGCCGATTTCGTACATGTGGCCGATCAGGTATTGCGCGCCGGGGTCGCCACCGTTGGCTGCGGCGCGGTACCAGTGCGCGGCCTGAGCGTAGTCCTGCGGCACGCCCTGGCCGAGAAAGTACAGCGTGGCCAGCGAGATTTGCGCTTCCATGTGCCCTTGCTCTGCGGCGCGGCGATACCATTCGGCGGCGGTCGAGAAGGAGCGGGTGACTTGGTCGCCATGGTCGTAAAGCAGGGCAAAATTGAACTGCGCTTGCGGCAGGCCGGCCTGGGCGGCGCGGCGCAGCCATTGCCACATCGCATTGGCGTTGTCGGTTTCAGCTTCGCCACGGTAGAGCATCATGGCAAGGTTGAATTGGGCGAGGCGGTTGCCGCGTCGCCCGGCCACTTCGAAATAGCGCGCAGCCGTGGCATGATCGCCGCCTTCGTAAGCCTCGGTGCCGCTTTGCGCGAGGCGCATCGTCTCAAGGGTTTGGGCTTGCGCGGGCGTGGTGGCCGCGCCGGTGGAAAACGACAAGCTCAGCGCGAGCGCCACGGCGAGTGGGCGAAAAGGCATGGGAGAGGCTCCAGCGGGTTTTTCGTTGGAGCATGGTGAGGCGTTGGAGTTCAGTGAGATGAGCATTTCGCAGGACGTGGATCGTGCGCGGCGCTTCGGCGGTGTGGCCCGCCTGTATGGCGAGGCGGCGCTGGTGCGCTTGCAGCAGTCGCGGGTGGTGGTGGCCGGTATCGGCGGCGTCGGCTCGTGGGTGGTGGAGGCGCTGGCGCGCAGTGGCGTGGGGCATCTGCGCCTGATTGATCTCGACCATGTGGCCGAGTCCAACATGAACCGCCAGATTCACGCGCTGGAAGACACGCTCGGCCAGTCAAAAGTGGCGGCCATGGCGGCGCGCATCCGGCTGATCGATCCGGGCATCGTCGTCGAATGCGTCGATGACTTCGTGACGGAAGCGAATGTGGCGACCACGCTCGCCGGGCCGGTCGATCTGGTGGTCGACGCCATCGATGATCTGTCCGCCAAAGCGGCGATCGTGCTGCATTGCCGGCGTCACGGCATTCGGCTGGTCACGCTTGGCGCGGCCGGCGGGCAGACCGATCCGACGCGGATCGTGATTGGCGACCTGTCGCGCACCGAGCAAGACCCCTTGCTGGCACGGCTGCGCAAGCGCCTGCGGCAGAAGCATGATTTTTCGCGCAACCCCGCGCGGCGCTTTGGCATCGACGCCGTCTATTCGACCGAGCCGCTGCGCTATCCCGAGGGTAGTTGCGACGCGCTTGTCGGGCCGGCCGGGCTTAACTGCGCCGGCTTTGGCTCCAGCATTGCGGTCACCGCCAGCTTCGGGCTGGCAGCGGCGAGCCGGGCCATCGACCGGCTGCTGGCTTCAGCGGATAAATAAAGCCGGGTCGACCGGCGTGCCGTTGAGGAACACGCTCCAGTGCAGATGCGGCCCGGTCGCGCGCCCGGTTGAGCCGACGGTGCCAACCACCTTGCCCTGGGCGACCGGCGTGCCCGCCTCAAGCGCAACGCTGTCGAGATGACAGAACATCGAGATCAGGCCCTGGCCGTGGTCGATGAAGACGGTCTTTCCATTAAAGAAAAAATCGCCCACATGGGTGACGACGCCGCCGGCCGGCGCTTTGGCGGGCGTGCCCGTGGACGCGGCAATGTCGAGCCCGCGGTGCGGCGCGCGCGGCTGGCCATTGAAGGTGCGGCGCAGGCCAAAGGCGCTGGAGCGCCGCCCGTCGACCGGGGTGATGAAGTCGATCTGCACCGATTCGGTGTCGCGGAACAGGGTCTTGACCTCGTTCTGGGTGGCCGCCTCGGCTTCGAAGCGGGCCAGATCGGCCGGGTCCGGATCGACCATGCGCTGATTCTTGATGCGCAGATGCTGCACCGGATAGGCTTTGTCCTTGAGTGTCAGGCTCAGCGCCGAGGCGCGGCCCTGACGGGTGACCTGGACGCTGTGCTTGCCCGGTTTGAGGTCGAGCGGCAGGCCGATCCAGGCGGTCCAATGCGCGCCTTCGCGCTGCACAAGTACGGGCGAGTCAGCAAAACGGACGCTCGGGCGCGGCTCGCTGGTGGGCGCTACCGTCAGGCGGGCCACGCCGCCGGGCACCAGTGAGGGCGTGGGCGCGCTAAATGCCCATGGGCTGACGAGGCAGAGCGCGGCAGCGAGCAGGCCGCGACGCCATGGAGGCAGGGATGTCATCATGGGCGCATGATAACGATTTGTGCCGATGATCGGCAGCGTGGCGCGATGGGTGCGCGACGATGGATGAACTCACCAAGGAGAGACATATGGCGGCAAAGGGCATCGTACTTTTTGGACACGGCGCGCGCGATCCGGAGTGGGCGGGCCCCATGAAGCGCGTGGCTGCGCGCATTGCCGCGCGTTCGCCCGACACGCCGGTGGGCGTGGCTTTCATGGAATTCCTGACGCCGACGCTGAACGAAGCGGTTGATGCACTGGCCGCGACCGGTATCGAGCACATCACGGTGGTGCCTGTTTTCCTGGCGCAGGGCGGGCACTTGAAGCGCGATGTGCCCCTGCTGGTGGCCGAGGCCGCCGCGCGGCATCCGGCGCTTACCGTGACGCAGGTGATCGCGGCGGGTGAGTCAGACGGTGTCGTGGAAGCGCTTGCAGATTATGCCCTGGGGGTTGCATGATGGCGTGGTGATACCTTTTCGCCCGCTCTCCATGCCCAACAGGTTGATGTGAACACGCTTCGAGACACCTCTCCCGACGAATCCGGCGCTGCGCAGCGCAAAGGCGGATGGCTGACCGCGCTGATCGCTGTGGCCGTGCTTGCCCTCGCGCTGGCGAGTTGGGCGGGTATGCGGGCCCGGGTGCTCGATACCGCTCAGCAGCAATTTGCGTTGGATGCGGATGCCATCGTCGCGACGGCGGAAGGACGCCTGGCGCGCTTTGCCGAGGTTCAGCGCGGCGTGGCTGGCCTGGTGCGCGTGGCCGGCACGGTGCCCACCAGCGATTGGGAAGCCTATGCCGAGGCGCTCAGGCTTCCGCGCGCTTTTCCGGGCTTTTCCAGTTTGTCGCTGGGTTGGCGTATTTCGGCCGATGAGCGCGGTGCGCTCGACGCGTGGGTGAGTGGCGCAGTCGGCGAGTATTTCGATATCCGCCCTGCGGGCGATCGGCCGGTGTATCTGCCGGTGGTCCGGGTCGCTCCGCCGCCCATGGATCTGTCACGGGTGCTGGGCTTTGATCTTTTGTCGGATCCGGCGCGGCGTGTCGCGGCCGAGTATGCCTGGCGCGTCGGTGATGTGGCTTTGTCGGCGCACACGGCGGTGCGCGGCGATGCCGGCGAGGGTGAGCCGGCGTTTTCTCTCGTGATGCCGGTGTATGCCACGCCCGCAACCCCGCTCGATGAGGCCTGGCGCGAGGCGCTCGCCATCGGCGTCATCAGCGCCGAGTTTCGGGCCGCCGAATTTCTTGAGTCAGTGCTGACCGGACGCGGCCGGCTGCTGGCGGTCCAACTCTACGACACGCGCGACGCCGAGCCCGCCGAGCGGCTGGCCGTGCGCGGTGTCGATGAACCCTCGGCGCGTTTTGGTGCCGAGCGACAGCTCCATTTTGGCGGCCACGCCTGGTATTTCAGGTTGAGCTCGACGCCGGCCTACGAGGCTTTGATCCCCGGCTGGCAGGCGCATCTGGTGGGGGCGGCCGTTGCGGCATTGGGCCTGCTTGTGGTGGTGTTGGTCAGCATGCTCGGTGCAACGCGACGCAGTGCGGGGCAACTCGCCAAGGACATGACGGCGGCGCTGCGCGAGAAGGATCAGCGCCTGCGCCTGGCGCTGGACGGTGCGCAGGAAGGTTGGTGGGACTGGGACCCGGCGCGCGGCGGCATGCTGGCCTCGGATCGTGCTTTACAGATTATTGGGGTGGCTGAGCACCTTCCCGCCAGCCAGTTGCTGGCGCTCTGGCGCAGTCGCTTGCATCCGCAAGATCGCGCCGCCGTCGACACGGCGATTGCCCAGCATATTGATTTCAATGCCCCGCTCGACATGAGCTACCGCATCGTTCTCCCCGACGGTTTGACGCGCTGGCTGCGCACTCGCGGCAAGGCGCGCCGCGACGCGAGCGGCGAGGTGCTCGGTGTGGCGGGCTTCATTGCCGACGTGACAGCCGAGCGGCTGGCACTTGAGGCGCAGGCGCGTCTGGCGGCAAGGCACGCCAGCGCGCTGGCGGCAATGCCCGATCTGCTGTTCGAGTTCGACGAAGACCGGCGTTATGTCGGCTATCACGCGGGTAACGAAGGCGATCTGGCGATGGCGCCGGAAGATTTTCTGGGCAAGCGCAGTTCGGACGTCCTGCCCCCGGCCGTGGCCGCAGCGCTGGATGAGGCCTGTCGCAAGGTGGGCGCACAGGGCGGCGTCGAGCATTTGGAGTACACGCTCAACACATTGAGCGGCGACGCTCAGCATTTTGAAGGGCGGGTTGTGCGGGTGGAAACCGGGGGTTTTCTGTGCATCGTGCGCAATTTGAGTGAGTTCCGGCGCGTCGAGCAGGAACTGACCCGCCACCGCGACAACCTCGCCGAACTGGTGGCGGAGCAGACCATTGATCTGTTGCTGGCCAAGGACGCCGCCGATCGGGCCAGCCGTGGCAAGAGCGAGTTTCTGGCCACGCTGTCGCATGAATTGCGAACCCCCCTGCATGCGATCCTGGGCTTTGCCGAAATGGGGCTGAAGGCGGGGCCGAAGGACACCCAGCGCACCCATTGTTTGCAGCGGATCGAGCTCAGCGGTCAGCGTCTGCTGGGCATGGTGTCGGATCTGCTCGACGTGGCGCGCACTGAGTCGGCACACGGAAAGCTGGCACTTGCGCCGGTGGACTGGGCGGTGGTGTGCCACGACGTGGTCGACGAGTGCGAGGCACTCGCCCGGGCGAAAGACATGCGTCTTGTGCTCGAGCTCGGTGATCGCCTGTGTCCGGTGCGGGCGGATGGACAGCGCTTGGCGCAAGTGGTGATGAATCTGGTTACCAATGCAATCAAGTTTTCACCGGTCGGTACGCCCGTGGTGTTGCGCCTGTCGGTGCGCGAGGGCGTCTGGCTGCCGGCCGACGCCGCCCATGGCGAGGTGATGGCGCTGGAGGTGATTGATCGGGGCATCGGCCTGCCCGAAGAGGGGGCCGACCGGCTGTTTGAGGCCTTTGTTCG
>JBFIJC010000144.1:0-8698 GCA_041600915.1 Nitrogeniibacter sp. | reverse complement strand
CGGCTGGCTCGGCATTGGCGCGGTGCTGGCCGGCCTGTTTCTGATTGGCGGTGTGGTGCGCTCGGTGGTGGCCTCGCCGGGCTTGTTGCCGGGCATCCGCTGGGGGCTGCTGACCGGCGCGTGCATCGCCGCTTACACCTTGATCGATGCCTGGGCCGTGAAGGCGATTGGCGTGCCGGTGGTCTTGTATTACAGCCTGGGGCTGATCGCGCGTACGGTGTTTTTGTTGCCGCAGGTCGTGCATCGGCGTGCAGTGTTTCGCGCGGAGTGCCTGCGGAATCTGCGGCACATCGTGCTGATCGGTGTGCTCTCGCCTGCGGCGTATTTATTGGTGTTGCAAGCGATGACGATGGCGCCCTTGAGCTATGTGGCGCCGGTGCGCGAGGTGTCGATGCTGATCGGTGTGCTGATCGGCGCCCGGGTCTTGCGTGAGGCGGTAAGCCGCGCGCGGTTGGCCGGCGCGGCCCTGATGGTGATGGGCGTGATTTTGCTCGGCGTGGCCTGAGCGCCGCTTCAGCTGGTGACGGCCTGCTGGCGCATGCGGCGCACGGCGATGACCGCAAAGGCGGTGATGTTCATCAGGAAAGCGTAGATCACGGCGGGCACGGCCAGCGCCGGCGCGGCCAGCAGGCTGACGGCGAGCGTGATGCCGAGCGCGCTGTTTTGCATGCCGCACTCCATCGACAGCGCGACGCGGCTCGCGCCATCCAGGCGTATCAGCGCGCCGAGCGCCGCGCCGGTGGCCATGGTGATCAGGTTGAGCAGCAGGGCGGCCGGCCCGACGCTGGGGAAATGCGTCGCCATGGCCGGCCACTGGCTGGCGAAGGTGAACACCACGATCAGCAGGAACAGCCCGGTCGCGACGCGGTGAATCGTTGCCGCATGGCGTACGCCGATGCGCCCGCTCTCGTTCAGCCACAGGCCGAGGGTGACCGGCAGCAGCGTGATCAGGAACAGGCCGCCGACGGTCTGGCCGAGCGGCAATTGCACGGTCGCCGATTCGCCCATGAAGTGGGTCAGGCTGGCGCCGACAATCAGCGGCACACTGATGAAGGCGGCGATGCTGGTGAGTGCGGTCAGACTGATCGACAAGGCGGTTTCACCGCGGGCCAGGTGCGTCACCATGCCGGCCGTCACGCCCCCCGGGCAGGCGGCGAGGATCATCAAACCAACGGCGGCCTCGGGCGCCAGATTCAGACCGGTGGCAATCAGCCAGGCCGTCAGCGGCAGCAACAAAATCTGCGCCAGCAGGCCGAGGGCGATGGCATCGGGGCGGGTCATCACCCGGCGGAAGTCGGCGAGTTTGAGGCCCAGCCCGAGGCTGAACATGATGAAGGCGAGGCCGAGCGGCAGGAGGATCTTGATCATGGTCAGCGGGTCCGGGTCACCAGAGCAATGCGACGCACAACAGCACGCCGAGCAAAAGTTGCGCCTGGGCGGTGCGTGCGAGGTGGTGGTTCATCTGCGCGCCCGGTGGCTGGTGGCGAAAGCGCAGTGCCAGCCACAGACACACCGGCAGCGCCAGCCAGGCCGCGCCGAGCCCGGTCACGCCGAGTTGCTGCGCCAGCAGCGGGAAGGGCGCGAGCATGAGCACGGCGTAAAGGCTGCGCGCCGGGCCGGTGCCGAGCACCAAGGCCAGGGTGCGGCGACCGGCACGGCGGTCGGCTTCGAGGTCGCGCACGTTATTGACCAGCAGCACGGCGGCCGCATGGCAGCCCAGCGCGAGGCCCAGCCACAGCGCCGAGCCGGTGAATTGGCCGCTTTGCAGATAGTGGCTGCCGGCGACGGCGACCAGCCCGAAAAACAGCATCACGAAGACTTCGCCCCAGGCGGTGTAGGACAGCGGGCGGGGGCCGCCCGAGTAGGCCCAGCCGGCGGCCAGCGAGGCCAGTCCGATGGCGAGAATCGGCCAGCCGCCGACCACCACCAGGTAGATGCCGCCGATCAGTGCGGCCAGAAAAGTGGCCAGCGCGGCGCGGCGTACCTGGCCAGGCGTGGCGAGGCCGGAGGCGGTGACGCGTGCCGGGCCGAGTCGGGTGGGGCCGTCGTTGCCGCGCAGGGCGTCGCCGACGTCGTTGAACAGATTGGTGCCGGCCTGAATGAGCAGGGCGCACAGCAGGGCGATGAGCAGCGGTAGCCAGGCAACGCTCGCCGCTTCGTGCCAGGCCAGCGCGCTGCCGGCCAGCACCGGAATGGCGGACAGGGAGAGCGTGCGCGGGCGGATGGCCATCCACCACAAGCCCAGCTTGAGGCCGCGTCGGCCGGTGTCGGCCATGCCGGTGCCCGAGCGCAGATTCATGCCGCGCCCTCCATCACGGGTTTGCGCCCGGTGTGGATGCAGGCGATGCCGAAAGACACATTGCGCCAGCGCACCTCGTCAAAACCGGCTTCGCTCACCATTTGCGCGAAGGCGCGCTGGTCGGGGAAGCGGCGGATCGATTCGACCAGATACTGATAGGCCGCCGGCGCCTTGGCCACCCAGGCGCCAAGGCGCGGGATGACGAGGAAAGAGTAGGCGTCGTAGAAGGGCTTGAGCCACCACTGCGGACGCGAGAATTCGAGACAGGCAAACTGGCCGCCCGGCGCCAGCACCCGATGGATTTCGGTCAGCGCGGCGGCCAGGTGCGTGGTGTTGCGCAGGCCAAAGGCGACGGTGAGCGCCTGCACGCTGCCGTCGGCAAAGGGCAGGTGTTCGGCTTCGCCGCCCAGCCAGCGCAGCGTGGGCGAATCATTGCGGTCGCGGCCGGCTTGCATCATGGACAGGCTGGGGTCGCACACCACCAGCGTGCGACCGGGGGCGTCGGTCATCAGTCGGGCGACATCGCCGGTGCCGCCGGCCAGATCGACGATGAGGCCTTCGCGCGGCAGATCGCGCACGAAGCGGCGCTTCCACAGACGGTGGATGCCGAAGCTCATCATGTCGTTCATCAGATCGTAGCGGCCGGCCACGGCGTTGAAGACGTCGCGGATGCGTCGCTGTCGCTCGGCGGGGGCGACGTTCTGATAGCCGAAAGTGTCGTCCAGGGGAGCGGTCATGGGCGCGGGCGTCGTGCAGTTTGGTGGCCGGGCGTGGCCGTGGGGCCGCGCAGTCGGGCCGATTGTAACGCGCGCCGGCTCATTGGCGCGGCGTGGGCGCCTGTTCAATAAGCTGGCGCATGGCCTCGACCACCTGACTGACCGGCGTGCCGTAGGCAAATTTCTTGACGAAGCTGCCGCCCGGGGCAAGCACGTAGAGTCCGGCGCCATGGTCGACCGTGTAGGCGTCGGGGGCGGCATTGGGTTCGCGCACGATCTCGTAGCGCACCTTGTAGTTCTGCGCGACCTTGGCGATCAGCGCCGGCGAGCCGGACAGGCCGATGATGCGCGGGTCGAAGAAGTTGGCGTATTCCTGCAGCTGGGCCGGGGTGTCGCGCGCCGGGTCGACGGTGATGAACACGGGTTGCACCCGGTCGGCCAGCGGCCCGAGCTGCTTCATGACGTCGGCCACTTCGGCCAGCGTGGTGGGGCACACGTCGGGGCAGAAGGTGTAGCCGAAGCTGACCAGCTGGAACTGCTCGGGAAAGGTTTCGTTGGTCACCGCGCGGCCCTTGGCGTCCATCAAGAGATAGCGCGGGCGCAGGTGCTTGATCTCTTCGTCGGCCGGGGCGGCGGCGAAACTGCCGAGGCTGGTGAGCGTCAGCAGTGCGGCGACAAACAGGTGACGCAGGTGCTGGCGCATCAGCCCTTCGACTTGAAGTGCGCTTTGAGGCGGGTGTCGATGTCGTGAACTTGCTGCGACAAGTCGGTGGCGCTGGGGCAGGGTTCGCCACTCTGGCCGAGGAAGGCTTCGTTGGTGGCGGCCTCGAACACTTCGCCATAGGCGCGGGTTTTCGGGACGGAGTGGATCATCGCCACTTTGATGGCCGACACATTGGTGGTGTGCTTGCAGGCCAGCGCAATGCCGTTGGCGGCGCCCAGCTCGGAGATCAGGGTGTTGCCGGTATCGTCGGCACGCGCCGGACTGACGGCGAACAAGGCCGACAGAGCGAGCAGGATCACAACGTGAAGCGTGGTTTTCATTACTTGTCCTCGATGTTCTGAAGGGTGGTGAAATAGGCCAGCATGTTTTGCAGCTCGGCTTCTTTGAGGCCTTTGAGCGTGCCTTCGCCGGGCTTTTCTTCGTCGTGCGGGCGCTCACCCGCCTGGAAACTGAGCATCTGGCGCATGAGGTAATTGCTGTACTGGCCGGCGAGCATCGGCACGATCCGCTTGCCGCGGGCATCGTCGCCATGGCAGGTGGTGCAGCGGGCTTCGTAGAGGACCTTGCCGGCGGCGATGTCGCCCTCGACGCGCGGGATGATCATGACCTTTTGCATGGCGGTGAGGCGGGTTAGCGCGTCGTCGGTTTCCTTGAACTTCGGTGGCTTGGTCGGCAACTCGATGGCGGCCAGATAGGCGGCGATGTCGCGGATGTCTTCGTCGGGCAGTTCGCGCTCTTGCGTGTAGGGGAACATCGGCAGGTTGATGCGCTCGCGGGCGCGGAAGCTCTCGAGGGTGAACGCGATGAACTTGGCGCTCTGGCCGGCGATGCGCGGGTATTCGCCTTGCTTGCCGCCCTGGCCGTTTTCGCCATGGCAGGCCGCACAGGTGCCGTTGATTTCGCGACCGTTGTCGAGATTGGGCTCGGACGCCACCGCGAGCGCAGGCAGGCAGAGGGCGAGCAGGGCAGAGCGAAGGAGATGAGTGACCATGGCAGCGCTGAAAATCAGAGATTGCTGAAGTATCGCTGTCCACGGCCTGTGAGGGTTTGACACAACGCAAGAGAGGCGGAGGTTGGCCTCCGGCGTGGTACGCGATGGCGCTCGCGGGCGTAGTATTCGGCGGCGATGCATCAGCATTGAATGTGATTGAGGGCTTTCTGTATGTCACCGGATTTCTATGATCAGGTTGCGCCGATTCGCGTGCGCGACCCCTTGGCAGCCTTGCTCGGCGCGTTTGACGCCGGCGTGTACGACATCTCCTATCGCGAGGTCGCCAAACTGGCCGGCCACTCCTGCCCGACCGTGGCGGGTGCGTTTCTGATGGCGCGAACGGGCCTGCGGGCACTCTACGGCGAGGCATTGCCGGTGCGCGGCGAGGTCCGGGTCGACTTGCCCGCATCGGTCGACGAAGGCGTGACCGGGGTGATTGGCAATGCGCTGTCTTTCATTACCGGGGCCACCGAGCGCAGCGGTTTTCATGGGCTGGCGGGGCAGTTCGACCGGCGTGGCCTGCTGCATTTTTCGCAGCCGGTCGCCCATGCGCTGGCATTGACCCGTTGCGATACCGGCGAGAAGATCACTGTGCGCTACGATGCCAGCGTCGTGCCCGCCGATGCGGCGATGCGCCCGCTGATGTCGCGGGTCTTGTCCGGTCACGCATCGGCGCAGGAGGCCGACACGTTTCGCGCCCTGTGGCAGGGCCGGGTGCGCGCGATCCTGGTCGATCACTGTGACGATCCCGCGCTGATTTCGATTGAAGCCTGAGTCTCTTGCGCCGCCGATGGCGGCAACCGGCGTGAATCATGACCGAGCAATTCACCGACGATCCGAATGTCGACAAGACCGACGAGGCGCTGACCGCGCAGCGCTTTCGCATGCTCGAAGACATTGCCCGCGAGCTGTCGGCCAAAGACATCTCCTTTCCCACCTGTTTTGATGCGGCGCTGAAAATTCGCAACGCGCTGCGCGACCCCGAGGTGCAGATCCGCCAGGTGGTGCGGATGGTCGCCATGGAGCCGCTGGTGGTGGTCAAGCTGCTGCGCATGGCCAATTCGGTGGCCTACAACCCGGGCGGGCGCGCCGTCACCGACATCGATGCGGCGGTGATGCGCATTGGCCTGGAAGCCACGCGCACGCTGGCGATCTCCATCGCCATGGATCAGCTTTTGCGCTCCAAAGACCTGGTGTGCTTCGGCGAGCTGCCCAAAGCCTTGTGGATGCACACCTTGCACACGGCTGCGGCGGCGCGCGTGGTCGCCGCCCGCCTGACGCGGGTCAATCGTGAAGAAGCGATGATGGCCGGTCTGGTGCACGACCTGGGCGCCTTCTACATGCTCTACCGCGCCGCGCAATACGAAGAGCTGCGGATCCGGCCCGACTCGGTCAGGCACCTCATTGCGCAGTGGCACGAGAGCATCGGCGAGTCCTTGATGAGTGCGCTCGGCCTGCCCGAGCACATCATCCAGGCCACCCGCGAGCACGACCAGCCGCATGCGCTGGCGCATGGCCTGCGCAGCTTGGAGGACGTGGTCTACGTGGCCAACCAGTTGGCGGGCGGCATGGCCGGGTGGTTGTTTGGCGGCAATGCGCCGGAGGCGGGTCATCCGCCGCTGGACGACCCTGAGCTGGCCGCGCTCTCAGACGAAATCGAGCTTGAATTTCAGGCGCTGGCGGGCGCGCTGTCCTGAGTTTTGCTAACGGGTGAATACCCCGATGTGTGGCCCGATCAGCAGGTCGGTGACGGTCTGGGGCAGGTTTATGGCGCCAGTGAAATCGCCCTGAACAACGGTGGCGTGCGAGAAATCGGCGTCGGTCAGGTCAGCCTCGCGGAAGATGGCCGCGCGCAGTGAGGCGCCGCCGAGGCGGGTGCCGCGCAGGATGGCGGACGAAAAATCGGCCGATTCGCCGTCGGCGCCGGTCAGATTGCTGCCCGACAGATCGGCACCAACCAGAATGGAATCGGTCAGCACGGCGCGCAGCGCATTGCAGTCGCGCAGGATGGCGCCGGTGAGATCGGCCTCGGGCATCAGCAGATCCTTGAGGAAGGCGCCGCTGAAGTCGGCCTTCGGTGCCCGGGTGGCAATCAGATTGGCGCCGAACAGGTTGGCGCGCCGGAGCGTGGCGCCGCTCAGGTCCGCATTGTCGAAAATGGCATGAAACAGGTCGGCGTCGGCCAGCTGCGCGCCCTTGAGCTGGGCGCCGCGGAAGTTGGCCCACTTGGCGGTGACTTTGTTGAGCCGCGTGTCATTGAGTCGCGCGTCGGTGAAACGCACGTTGTCCAGATGCGCGCCGCTCAGATCCAGCCCCGACAGGTCACGGCCGGTGAAGTCACAGGCGGTGAGGTCGTGCCCGGCGGCCGGCGTCAGGCAGTTGCCCTTGGGCAGTTCGGCGGCCATTGCCGCAGTGGCAAAAAGTGCTGTCAGGACGGCACACAAGGCAGGTCGCATGAAAGACTCCGGCAAGGCATCCGACCGCCGATGGACAGTCGTGAGGCGTGTTTGCTCACCGAGTATAGGCGGCTGAACGCGCTGCCGCGAGGGGCCTTGCTGAGTGTTTGGCGATCAGCCCACGTACTCGCGACGCACGCGTTTGATGTTGCACAGCAGTTCGTAGGCGATGGTGCCGGCAGCGTGGGCCACGGTATTGATGGGCACGGCATGGCCCCACAGCTCGACCCGGCTGCCGATGCGGGCGGCGGGCAGTGTGGTGAGATCGACCGTCATCATGTCCATGGAGATGCGGCCGATGACGCGGGTGAGTTGGCCGTCGACCGCCACCGGTGTGCCGGTGGGTGCCACGCGCGGGTAGCCGTCGGCGTAGCCCATGGCGACCAGGCCGACGCGGACGGGCGTGTCGGATACAAAGCGGCCGCCGTAGCCCAGGGCTTCGCCGGGCGCGAGTTCGCGGATGTTCATGATTGCGCTCTCCAGCGTCATCACCGGCTTGAGGCCGTGATCGTCGCTGGGCATCGGGTCGGCGCCGTAGAGCAGGATGCCGGGGCGGGCCCAGTCGCGATAGCCGGCGGGCCAGGCGAGGATGCCGCCGGAATTGCACAGGCTGCGCTCGCCGGGCAGATCGGCTGTGGCGCGGTCGAAGGTGGCGATCTGTTCGTTGGTGGCCGCTTCGTCGGGCTCGTCCGCGCGGGCGAAGTGGGTCATCAGCACGATGTTGCCTACTTGCGGCAGCGCGCTGAGGCGGGCGTGAGCGGCGCCGTAGTCGGCCGGGGCCAGGCCGGCGCGATGCATGCCACTGTCCATTTTCAGCCACACGGTGAGCGGGCGGATGCTGCGGTGAGCCTCGACCATGGCGACTTGCTCGGCGTTGTGCACGACCATCCACAGCTCGTGCATGGTGGCGTGGGCCAGGTCATTGGGGGCGAAGGCGCCTTCGAGCACCAGAATTGGCTGGCGGATGCCGGCGTCGCGCAGCTCAAGCGCTTCTTCGACGATGGCCACGGCGAAGGCGTCGGCTTCGCTGGCCAGGGCGCGGGCACAGGCCACTGCGCCGTGGCCGTAGGCGTTGGCTTTGATGACCGCCAGTGCCCGCCCGCCGTGACGCTCGCGCGCCAGGCGGTAGTTGTGGCGCAGTGCGCTCAGATCAATGCGGGCAAGGGCGGGTCGGCTCACACGGCACTCCGATGGGCGCCCTGCAGGCGCGGCGCCATGCGGGGCTGTTCTGGGCGGGTGTAGCGGTCCAGTGACAAGCCATCGGTGGAGATGCCCGGGTGGCGGTCAGTGGCCAGGTCGGCTACGAGCTTGCCCGATCCGCAGGCCATCGTCCAGCCCAGGGTGCCGTGACCGGTGTTGATGTACAGATTGGGGTAGGCGGTGGCGCCGACGATGGGGGTGGAGTCGGGCGTCATCGGGCGCAGGCCGGTCCAGAACTCGGCGGCCGGTACGTCGCCGCCGCCGGGGAAAAGATCGTTCACCACCAGCTCCAGCGTCTGGCGGCGGCGCGGG
>JBFIJC010000143.1:0-8781 GCA_041600915.1 Nitrogeniibacter sp. | reverse complement strand
TGGTCGGGTGGCCTTTGTCGGCGGCATCAACATCGTCGACGATCACAACACTGCCCTGCCCCATCACCCGCGCCACGACTACGCAATCCGTATCGAAGGCCCCTTGCTGCAAGCGATTCACGACAGCACACGCCGCCTGTGGGAACTGGTCGCCTGGGCGAGCTTCCGTCAGCGCCTGCGCCTGATTGACATAGCGGCGCCGCGCACCGACGTAGCGGGCAGCGTCACCGCCGCCTTCGTGATCCGCGACAACCTGCGCCACCGGCGTGATATCGAGACGGCCTACCTCGAGGCCATTGGCCGCGCCACCGACGAGATCATCATCGCCAACGCGTATTTTCTGCCCGGCCGACGCGTGCGCAAGGCCTTGACCAACGCAGCCGGTCGCGGCGTGCGCGTCATCATTTTGCTGCAAGGCCGCGTCGAATACGCGCTGCAACACTACGCCACCAAAGCGCTCTACCCGGCGCTGCTAGGGCACGGCATTCGGATATTTGAGTACCACCGCAGCTTCCTGCATGCCAAGGTGGCGGTCATCGACGGCCACTGGGCGACCGTGGGTTCGAGCAATTTCGACCCTTTCAGCCTGCTGCTGGCACGGGAGGGCAATGTCATCGTGCGGGACGACGGCTTCGCCCAGAAACTTCGCGGGCGACTCGCGCACGCGATGGACGAAGGTGCGATCGAACTCGACCCCAGGCTCTCGCACAGCAAGTCCCTGCTCAAGCGAGGGCTGCACTGGATCGCCTACGGACTGGTGCGCTTTGCGGTGGGTCTGTCGGGCTACGGCGGCGACCGCTACTCCACCGAGCGCTAGGCGCCGGGCGCGCCCCCATCGCCACGTGGCGCCGGCAACGGGCGCTTGCTGGAAATCACTCCGGTATTGACACCGAACCAGCCCAGACCGCCAAACAGGCGTGCGTATTCGATTTTTACGCAGCGATCCATTACCACATCCAGCCCGGCAGCCTCGGCCCGCGCCACCGCCTCCGTGTTGATCACCCCAAGCTGCAACCACAGACTGCGCGCGCCGATGGCGATCGCGTCGTCCACAATCGGCAGCAGATCCTCTGGCTTGCGAAAGCAATCGACCATGTCCACCGGGACCGGGATATCGCGCAAGCTCGGGTAGCACGTCTGCCCGAGCACCGTGTCGTAGGCCGGGTTGACCGGAATGATGGTGTAGCCGCGCTGCTGCATGTACTGGGCAGCAAAAAAACTGGGGCGATTCCATTTGGCCGACAAGCCGACCACCGCAATCGTCCGTGTTTGCGCCAGCAGGCGGCGCAGGCCATCAACATCATCGATCATAGTCTTTCCTTGCATGCACCGCGACGCCGCGCGGCACGGACTCCAGCGACCAGTGAGCGTGCGCCCAGGCCCAGATTTGCGCAAGCGATGCGCCGCGCAATTCGACAGGGGGGATCTGCCCCAGACACATCAGCGCGTCAAACAAGACCTGATTGTCGGGCAACTCATCAACCGCGCGCGCCAGCGACTGCTTTGACAACTTCTGACCCGTCGCATCCACCACCACGGGCAAATGCGCATAGCGCGGCGTGGGCAAATCAAGTGCCTGCTGAAGCGCAATCTGTCGCGCAGTAGAGAACAGCAGATCGATCCCGCGCACCACCTCGGTCACACCCGCAGCTGCGTCATCGAGCACGACCGCCAGCTGATAGGCAAACAAACCGTCGGCGCGGCGCAGCACAAAATCGCCCACGTCGGCCAGCACA
Source organism: Nitrogeniibacter sp. (assembly GCA_041600915.1). Lineage (GTDB taxonomy): Bacteria > Pseudomonadota > Gammaproteobacteria > Burkholderiales > Rhodocyclaceae > Nitrogeniibacter. Next base: position 7,045 of record JBFIJC010000143.1, on the reverse strand, counting down.
TCTTCAGCGATCGGGCCTTGCACGCCGTCCTCAAAACGCACCACGCCCGGCGACACCCGAAAACGCCATGCGCGAGCCGCCTGACCCGGATTCAAACCCGCTCGGCACGTCCCCGGATAGCGCGCCGAACCGTCCGCCGCCCGCGGCGCATCGGCCAGCATCTTTCGGGTACAGGCGCAGCCATAGACCCAGCCCTGCTCACCCAGGTGCGCCAAGGCCTCGGCATACACCGCCAACCGGTCGTGCTGCCACACAATGGGCCCATCCCACTCAAAACCCAGGCGCGCGAGCGTGCGGATGATGCCCTCGGCCGCATCGGGCACCGAACGCGGCGCATCGACGTCCTCAATGCGCAGCAACCACCGTCCGCCCGCCGCGCGCGCCGACAGATAGCTGCCAACGGCAGCCACAATCGACCCAAAATGGAGCGGCCCGCTCGGCGACGGCGCAAATCGACCAACCGGCAACGTTGACGGCGAATTCATCATGGCCGACATCCTAAACCAAGCCCGCGGGCGAGACACTCCACCAAAAACCTATAACCTATGGTCAATTCCCAGGCTGAACCAATGCGCCGATAATTCCAGCCTGAACTCCCTTTGGACTCGGGTGGTCTGCATGGAAGCATCACTTCGCCAGCACAGACACAAGCACGCGCGCGCGCAAGACTTGGCGCGGCGTGCGCACGCAGAATCCCTGCGTCTGCTGGCGGTCAACGTTCGTGCGGGCATCGTGGCGCTGCTTGCCGGCACCTTTGGCGCACTGGCCTGGCTGTGGCCCGCGACCGATCCCATGGTGCTGCTGGCCTGGGGTGCCGCCATGGTCCTCGGCGTCTTCACTTCGGTGCGCCTGGTTCGGGCCAGCGCCACCTGGCCGCAGCTTGGCGAATCCCTGCGCCGGCTCGAATGGTGTTTTGCCGCCAACGCCTTCTTCATCGGCGCCCTGTGGGGCGCACTCCCGCTGCTGGGCGCCTACACCCCCAACAGCGGCGCGCAGACCCTCATCATCATGTTGCTGGGCATTGTCGCCCTTGGCGGGGCGGGCATCTGCGCCCCCAGCCGGCGGGTCTTTTTCGCCTTCATCATTCCAGAGATCGGCCCGCTCATTGCGACACTCGCCGCCGACCCGCCTTCAGCCCTGCCGCAAGCGGCAATCGCCGCCGGCGTGTTCGCCGCCATGCTCGGTGCGCTTCACGAACTGTTTCACCTGACACTCACCTCCACCGTCGCGCAGCGACTCAGCAGCGACACGCTGGCAGAAGAACAACGCGTCATCCTCGACAGCGCCAGCGAAGCCATTCTGTTCACCCGCGGCGAACGCCTGATCAAATGCAACCGCCGCTTCTCCGACATGGTCGGAGAGTCCGAAGACCGGCTCTGTGGTCGGCCCTTGTGGCAATGGCTGGCCGACCCGGCCGAATGGCATCGCAACGCCGACCGGGCACGGAACGCCCTGGCCAGCGGTCTCACCTTCCGCACAAAAATCCGGCTACGCCGATCCAACGGCGAATTGCTGTGGGTCGAGTTCACCGCTGAGGCCGTCGACACCGCGCACCTCGACAAGGGCATTGTCTGGCTGGGCCAGGACCTCAGCTCACGTCTGCGCTCCGAAGCCACGCTTGATGAGTCCGAAACCCGCTACCGCCAGCTGATCACACTCACCTCTGACTGGTACTGGGAGTGGGATGACAAACTACGCTTCACACATGTCAGCGGCCCGGGGCTGGAACGCGCCCAACTGGGCCAGTCGGCCTACGGCCGCAGCCTGGGCGCGCTTCACCATATCGCCGGCGTGAGCGCCGAGCGATGGTCTGCCCTGCAGCGGCAGCTCGAACGTCACGAGCCGTTTCGCGACTTTATCTGGCAAGGCAGCCAGGACTCGCAGGATGTGCGCTGGTTCTCGATGAGTGGCAACCCCACCTTCGACACACAAGGCAACTTCGCCGGCTACCACGGCATCGGCTCCGAAGTCACCGAGCAGATGCGCGGCTCGGAGCAGTTCCGTCACCTGGCCTATCACGACACCCTCACCGGCCTGCCCAACCGGCGCCTGCTCGACGATCGCCTACACCTGGCTATCGCCCAGGCCTCACGCCGCGATCAGCGCCTGGCGGTGATGGTCGTCGACCTCGACAACTTCAAGATCATCAACGACACCGCCGGACACGCCATCGGCGACGTCGTCCTGATGGCCGTTGCGCGACGGCTCCTGGCCGCGATTCGGGCTAGCGACACCGTCGCGCGGCTGGGCGGCGACGAGTTCGTGGCCATCCTGCCCGACATCGAAGATGTCGCGGCCGCGCGCATGGTGGCCGAAAAAATCACCGAGACCCTGGCACAGCCAATTGAGGCCGGCGACCGGCAATATCTGCTCGGCGGCAGCGTCGGCGTCGCCATCTACCCCGAGGATGGCAGCAATTCACGTGCGCTGCTGGCGCGGGCAGACGGCGCAATGTATGAGGCTAAACGGCAAGGCGGCAGTCGCCATGTGCTCCACCACACCCCTGCCGCCAAGGCACACACCAGCGCCACGACACGACCGAAAACTTCCGCCACCAAAACCGCCAACTGATACGCTGGCGCAAGGCTCTACAATCGGATCACACAGCAAAAAGCCCCGACCGTCGGGGCTTTTTGTTGTACATCACCGGAACGAAACGATCACACGTTGAACAGGAAATTCAGTACGTCGCCATCCTGCACCACGTAGTCCTTGCCTTCGGCGCGCATCTTGCCCGCTTCCTTGGCGCCCTGTTCGCCCTTGCAGGCAACGAAGTCATCGTAGGCAATGGTCTGAGCGCGGATAAATCCGCGCTCGAAATCGGTGTGGATCACACCGGCAGCCTGGGGGGCAGTGGCACCAATTTCGACCGTCCAGGCGCGCACTTCCTTCACGCCGGCGGTGAAATAGGTCTGCAGGCCCAGCAGGCGATAGCCGGCACGGATCAGGCGGTTCAGGCCCGGCTCCTTCAAGCCCAGATCTTCCAGGAAAGCGAGTTTGTCTTCATCGTCCAGATCGGCCAGCTCCTGCTCTATCTTGGCGCAAACCGCCACCACGGGCGCACCTTCAGCCTCGGCGAGCGCTTTCAGGCGATCCAGGTGCGGGTTGTTCTCGAAGCCATCCTCGAGCACGTTGGCAACATACATGGCCGGCTTGATCGTCAGCAGGCATAGCGGGCGAACCAGCTCGATCTCGTCGGTCGACAAGCCCATGGTTCGCGCGGTGCGGCCTTCGTTCAGGTGCGGCAACAGACGCTCAAGCACCTCGACCAGCTTCTTGGCGTCCTTGTCGCCGGCACGCGCTTTCTTGTTCTCGCGATGCAGCGCCTTCTCGACGGCAGACATGTCGGCCAGGGCCAGTTCGGTGACGATGGTTTCCATGTCGGCAATCGGGTCCACCCGGCCGGACACGTGCACCACGTTCTCGTCGTCGAAGCAGCGAACCACGTTCACGATGGCATCGGTCTCGCGGATATTGGCGAGAAACTGGTTGCCGAGGCCCTCACCCTTCGACGCGCCGGCCACCAGACCGGCAATATCGACAAACTCGACAATCGCGGGCTGCACACGCTGCGGTTTGACGATAGCCGTCAAAACCTCCAGGCGCGGATCAGGCACTTCAACGATGCCCACGTTCGGTTCAATGGTGCAGAAGGGGTAGTTTTCCGCAGCGATGCCCGATTTGGTCAGCGCGTTAAAGAGGGTGGATTTACCAACGTTGGGCAATCCGACAATGCCGCACTTCAAACTCATGGTGTCGCTTCCTTGCCGCGCGCGGGGCGCGCATTGATCTTCTGTGTGGCCACTTCAAAAGCGCCACGTGCAATATCCGGCCAGGACGACAGCGCCCGCTCCATGGCGGTGTCGATGGCCTCGTGTTCTTCCTTGCGCGGGGGCTTCAGCACATAGCTGACCACTGCGTTGCGATCGCCCGGGTGCCCGATCCCGAGGCGCAAGCGCCAGAAATCCTGGGTTCCGCAGTGACTGGTGATGTCCTTGAGGCCGTTGTGTCCGCCAAGACCACCGCCAAACTTCAGCCGCGCCTGCCCCGGAGGAATATCGAGCTCGTCGTGCACGACCAGAATCTCGGCTGGCTCTATCCGGTAGAAACGGGCCACCGCACCGACCGACTGGCCGGATCGATTCATGAAGGTGTCGGGCATGAGCAGCCACACACCGTCCGGTCCCTTCCCCACCTGGCCGTGAAACCGGCTCTCTCGGGTAAAGCGAACGCCCAGCACATCGGCCAGGCGCTCACAAAACCAAAACCCGGCGTTGTGCCGGGTTTCGGTATATTCGGCCCCGGGATTCCCGAGGCCGACAATCAGGCGCGGAGGCTTTGAACTCATGCGTCAATCCAATCCTGTCACGCCCGAGGGCTTCACTCGTCGGCCGCTTTCTCGTCAGCAGCCTCAACTTCAGCGTCTTCCTCTTCGCCGACTTCAGCTTCCTTGACCTGCGGCGACAGGATGGTGACGACCACCTGATCCGGGTGACCGTGATCCAGAACTTCCACGCCTTCGGGCGCTTTGAGCTGGGCAATGGTGATCGAATCGCCGAGGTTCATGCCGGTCAGGTCGACTTCGATGAATTCCGGCAGATTGCGCGGCAGCGTGGACACTTCCACGTCGGTCAGGATGTGCGAAGCAATACCGTTCTGGAGCTTCAGGCCCGGCGCGGCTTCTTCGTTGATGAAGTGCAGCGGCACCTTCATGGTGATGGCAACACCGGTCTTGATGCGCATGAAGTCCATGTGCAGCACGAGCTGCTTGTACGGGTGCCATTGGGCATCACGCAACACGACGCGCTCAACCGTGCCATCCACGTCGATATTCAGGATCGAAGCGTGAAAGGCTTCTTTGTGCAGCAGGTGGTACATCTGGTTGTGATCCAGCGTCACGCTGGTGGCTTCCTGATCAGCACCAAAAAGAATGGCCGGCACCTGACCAGCACGACGCAGGCGGCGGCTCGCACTCGATCCCTGCTCGACGCGCTTGGCGGCTTTGATAACGATATCCATGACAACTCCACTTAAAGACAGGCCCACCCGCGACCAGACGGGCCAAAAAACCTGACGACAAACGTCGCCAGGGAAAAAATCAATCCATGAACAAGGAGCTCACTGACTCCTCGTTGCTGATGCGCAGCATCGTGTCAGCCAGCAGCGAGGCCACCGACACCTGACGGATACGGGTGCACGCGCGCGCCTCATCGTTCAGCGGGATGGTATCGGTCACCACCAGCTCGTCGAGCTCGGAATCATTGATGCGCGAAACGGCCGCCCCCGACAGCACCGCATGGGTACAGTAGGCCAGCACGCGCTTGGCGCCGTTTTCCTTGAGCGCGCCGGCGGCTTTGCACAGCGTGCCGGCGGTATCAACGATGTCGTCCATGATCACGCAGGTGCGGTCCTTGACCTCGCCGATGATGTTCATGACTTCCGACACGTTGGCTTTGGGACGACGCTTGTCGATGATCGCCAGGTCGCATTCCATGCGCTTGGCAAAGGCACGCGCACGCACTACGCCGCCGACGTCGGGCGACACCACCATCAGATCGGAGTATTTCTGCTTGTCCAGATCGGCCAGCAGCACCGGCGCCGCGTAGATGTTATCCACTGCGATGTCGAAAAAGCCCTGGATCTGGTCAGCGTGCAAGTCCATGGTCAGCAAACGCTGAACGCCGACGGCCTGCAGCATGTTGGCCACCACCTTGGCGGTGATGGGCACGCGGGCCGAACGGGGGCGACGGTCCTGACGGGCATAGCCGAGATAGGGAATGGCTGCGGTGATCCGGCCTGCCGACGCGCGCTTGAGCGCATCGACCAGAATCACCAGTTCCATCAGGTTATCGTTGGTCGGCACACAGGTGGGCTGCAGGACGAACACGTCCTTGCCACGCACGTTTTCCAACAGCTCGATATTGACCTCGCCATCGGAAAACCGGCCGACCGTAGCCGAGCCGAGCGCCATGCCCAGGCGACGGACCACATCCGAGGCGAGTTTAGGATTGGCGTTGCCGGTAAAGACCATCAGGCTGCCGTGAGCCATACTGCTTCTCCGATGACAATCAGATTCAGAACGTGGTCGCAAAAACACGTCGGGCAGGCATCAAGCCTGCCCGACGTCAATGCTGGCTGGGGAGGAAGGATTCGAACCCTCGAATGCCGGAATCAAAATCCGGTGCCTTAACCAACTTGGCGACTCCCCAATTAATCGTTTCGCGCCGATCACACCGCCCAGTCATACAGTGGGTGCCGTTGAAGGCTACTCACCGCCCACGCCTGCCACCCTTCGGGGCACTGCGCTGCAACCTGTCGGGCCTGTGTTTCACTCTCCATGGAGGCAAAGACACAAGCACCCGAACCGGTCATCCGCGCTGCTGCGTGCTGACTCAACCAGTCGATCGCCTGAGCGACCTGCGGGTACCGATGACACACCACTGGCTGCAAATCGTTGCGAGTTGTGTGTATCGCGAAGTCCGGCATTTTGATGAGTTCCGTCGAACGCGTCAACTCCTTCGCAGAAAAAATTTCAGCGGTCGGCACCGACACCCCGGGGGCGAGCACCACATACCATGACGGCGGCACATCCATGGCGGCCAGGGCCTCGCCAACGCCTTCAGCAAACGCGTCGCGTCCGAAGATGAAAAACGGCACGTCAGCACCCAACTCAAGCCCGAGTGCCTGCAGACGCTCGCGTGACCAGTCCAAGCGCCACAACCGGTTAAGCGCCAGCAAGGTCGTGGCCGCATCGGAACTGCCGCCGCCCAGCCCCCCGCCCATCGGCAACACCTTGTCGACATGAACTTCGACGCCGGCCGACACCCCGGCTGCGGCCTGCAAGCGCCGCGCCGCGCGGACGACGAGATCCTGCTCCGCCGGCACGCCGGGCACATCGCTCATTCGAAGAATCTGTCCATCATCGCGAAGACGGAACCGGAGTCGGTCGCCCCAGTCCAGCAGCCGGAACGCGGTTTGCAGCAAATGGTAGCCATCCGGCCGGCGGCCGACGACATGCAGAAAAAGATTGATCTTGGCAGGCGCC
>JBFIJC010000142.1:0-8875 GCA_041600915.1 Nitrogeniibacter sp. | reverse complement strand
TTCATCCCCAATCCGGACCTGCGCCAGACACGTGCAGATACCATGGAGCTCGGCTATATCCGGCAGCTGCGCTGGGCACGCAGCACGGCCGAGATCCGGGTGTTCCAGGAACGCTTGCGCGACATGGTGATCCGCCAGCAGGTGACGCCACCGCCCCCCACGCCCCTGCTCGCCGCCAGCATCCCCACCACACAGGAGCAGAACTTCGGCGAGGACCTGAACGTCCGCGGAATCGAGCTGCAGTGGGAAGCCCATCCATGGAAAGGTGCCGATCTCCGGCTCGCCTGGAGCGCCCTCGAACGCCATGCCGGCGACGAACAGGTCGAAGCGGCAATCGCCCCGTACACGGCGAGCCTGATGTGGATGCAACGCTGGCCACAGCGCTGGAGCAGCATGGTGCACCTGACCCGGGTCGGCCCGGTGGCGACCGGCGACAGCTATCTGGCCGGCGAGCCCTATGTGGTCCGCGCCTACACCTCGCTGGACATCGCACTGTCACGGGCCGTGCGGCTGGCCGGCTACCCCGCCCGGCTGACACTGACCGCCCTCAACCTCGGGCCACGTCATCAGGAAGCGGCCAATCCGGCGCAACAGATCGGTCGCTCACAACCCGCCAACCGGGTCTCACGTCAGGTCTACCTTGGCCTGGACATGCACTTCTGAGCACCCTCAGGCCGACGGCCGAGTCCACACCCAGGCGCCGACCACCGCGCAAAACGCCGCCGGCACCATGTGCCAACCGGGCGGCAGCAGAAACCAGCCCCCCAGTGCACTGATCAGCATCATCAGCACCGCCAGCCGTTTGCCTTGCTTCGGAATCGCGCCACGTTCGCGCCAGGCGCGGATCGATGGACCGAAACGTGGATCGTTCAGCAAGCGCGCTTCCCAGGCCGGGTTGCCACGGGCGAAGCAAAAGGCCGCCAGCAGCACGAAAGGCGTGGTCGGCAGCAGGGGCAGAAAGACCCCGGCAAAGCCGAGCACCAGCGACAGCGCGCCGGCGGTCAGATAGAACGGCTTGCGCATCTGCCCCCGCTCCTCATGAGATGGCCTCGGCCCGCGCCCGCCGGCCACGCAGGAATTCGCCCAGCAAGCGCGCGGTATGGCCGGCACCGGCTTTGAGCACCGCATCGACCGGGCCGCAGCCAACAACACTGCCGCCGCCCTCGCCGCCTTCCGGCCCCAGATCGACCAGCCAGTCGGCTTCGGCCATCACATCCAGATCGTGTTCGATCACCACCACCGTGTTGCCGGCCTCGACCAGGCGGTGCAGCACATGGATCAGCTTTTCCACATCGGCCATATGCAGGCCCACCGTCGGCTCATCGAGCACATACAGCGTGTTCGCGCCGCCACCGCCGCGCCCCGGCCGGGTCGGTGTGCGCGCCTTGGCCAGCTCGGTGACCAGCTTGATGCGCTGCGCCTCGCCGCCCGACAGCGTCGGACTGGCCTGACCGAGCGTGAGGTAACCGAGGCCCACGTCCTGCAATAGCGACAGCGTGTGATGGATGCGCGGATGAGCGGCGAAAAAATCCACCGCCGTATCCACGTCCATCGCCAGCACCTCGCCGATGTTCTTCTCGCGCCAGCGCACCGACAAGGTCTCGCGGTTAAAGCGCTTGCCAGCACAGGTCTCGCAGGGCACTTTCACGTCCGGCAAAAAGCTCATCTCGATACGCTGCTGCCCCTGACCCTCGCAGCTCGGGCAGCGGCCGGCGCCAGTGTTGAAGGAGAATCGCGCCGCCGTCCAGCCGCGCATGCGCGCCTCGTTGGTGTCGGCGAAGCACTTGCGGATCAGGTCCCAGAAGCCGACATAGGTGGCCGGGCTGGAGCGCGGCGTCTTGCCGATGGGGGTCTGGTCCACCTCCAGCACCCGGCCGATCTGTTCCCAGCCTTCGATGCGTTCGCAGCCGATCGGCGCGCCGCCGGCCACCAGTTGCTTGAGGCTGTCGAGCAGCACGTCGCGCGCCAGCGTGGATTTGCCTGAGCCCGAGACCCCGGTCACCACACTCAGCCGCGCCAGTGGCACGCGCACGTCCACGGTTTTAAGGTTGTGCAGGCTGGCGCCGCGCAGCCACAGACTGTCGGTGTCTTTGCTAACCGGCCGCGGCGGCGCCAGTGGATGCTGCAACGGCGTGCGCAGATGCTTGCCCGTCACCGACTCGGGCGCAGCCATCAGCGCGGCGGCATTGCCCTCGGCAACGATGTGCCCACCACGGCTGCCGGCGCCCGGCCCGAGGTCGATCACATGATCAGCGCGGCGGATGGTGTCTTCGTCATGCTCGACCACCACCAGCGTGTTGCCCTTGGCCTCCAGCCGCGCCAGGGTGTCGAGCAGCACCTGGTTATCGCGCGGATGCAGGCCGATGGTCGGCTCGTCGAGGATGTAGCACACGCCGGTGAGGCTGGAGCCGAGCTGCGCGGCCAGGCGGATACGCTGCGCTTCGCCACCCGAGAGCGTCGGCGCGGCGCGATCCAGCGCCAGATAGCCGAGGCCGACCTGCCGCAAAAAGCCCAGCCGGCTGCCGAGTTCGGCGACGATGTCGCGCGCGATCTCGGCCTCGCGGCCGGCCAGCGGCAGGTCGGTGAAGAAATCGGCCACCGCATCCACCGAGCCGGCGGTCAGCGCCGAGATCGGCTGTTCGCGATAGCGCACGTTACGCGCGATCGGGTTCAGGCGCGTGCCCTCACAGCTCGGGCAGGGCGTGGTCGGCTCCTCGTCAAAACTGGCGAAATCGAGCTCGTGTACCTCCTCGGCCTTCACCTTGCCCACCACCAGGCCGGTACCAAAACACGCGCCGCACCAGCCATGCTTGCTGTTGAAGGAGAACAGGCGCGGGTCCAGCTCCGGAAAACTCTTGCCGCAGCAGGAACACGCGCGGTGGATGGAGAAGGTCTCCGGCGTCGCACCCAGCGTGCCAAGGCGCAACACCCGCAACACCCCCTTGCCCAGCTCCAGCGCCTCGCGCACCTGCTCGCGCAGCAGCGCTTCGTGCTCGGACGCCACCTTGACCATGCCGACCGGCAGCTCCAGCGTGTGCTCTTTATAGCGGTCGAGGCGCAGCCATTTGCGCGTCGGCAGGTATTCGCCGTCGACACGCAACTGCTCGTAGCCCTTGCCGCGCGCCCATTTGGCCAGATCGGTGTACAAGCCCTTGCGGTTGTTCACCAGCGGCGCCAGCAGCTCCACCGATTCGCCGCGATGCTCGGCGCTGATACGCGCGACGATGGCCTCGAAGCTTTGCGGTGCCACCGCCACCTGGCAGTCCGGGCAATACTGGGTGCCCAGCTTCACATAGAGCAGGCGCAGGAAGTGGTACAGCTCGGTGAGCGTCGCCACCGTGCTCTTGCGCCCGCCGCGGCTGGTGCGCTGCTCGATGGCGACGGTGGGCGGAATGCCGTAAATGGCGTCGACGTCCGGCCGCGAGGCGGGCTGCACGAACTGCCGCGCATATGCATTCAACGATTCGAGATAGCGCCGCTGGCCCTCGCCAAACAGGATGTCGAAGGCCAGCGTGGATTTGCCCGAGCCGGACACGCCGGTGATCACCGTAAAGCCGCTGCGCGGGATCTTCACGTCCACGTTTTTCAGGTTGTGCTCGCGCGCATGGTGGATGCTGATCGCCCCGTCGCCGCGCGCCCGGTAGGCCACGGCCGGCTCGGCGGCGAGGCGCACCGGCGGGGCCGACAGCGCCGCTTCGTACTCGGCCAGCGCGCGGCCGGTGTGCGAGGTGGCGTGTTTCGCCACCGCCGCCGGCGTGCCCTCGGCCACCAGCAATCCCCCACCTTCGCCGCCCTCGGGGCCGAGATCCACCAGCCAGTCGGCGGCGCGGATCACATCCAGGTTGTGTTCGATCACCAGCAGCGAATGGCCGGCGTCGACCAGCTTGCGGAAAGCGCCGAGCAGGCGCGCGACGTCGTCGAAATGCAGGCCGGTGGTTGGCTCATCAAACAAGAACAGCGTGCCACCGGCCGTGATCGGCTCCGACGATTTCTTGCGCTTGCCCGCCTTGGCCGCAAAAGCCGCCAGATGCCCGGCCAGCTTGAGGCGCTGCGCCTCGCCGCCGGACAGCGTCGGCACCGGCTGGCCGAGGCGCACATAGTCGAGCCCGACATCGATGATCGGCTGCAGCGCGGTCGCGATGGCCTTGTCGCCATCGAAGAAGGCCAGCGCTTCTGAAACGGTCATTTCCAGCACATCGGCCACGTTACGGCCATCGATCTCCAGCTCCAGCACTTCGGGTCGGTAGCGCTTGCCGTCGCAGTCCGGGCAGCGCAGATACACGTCTGAGAGGAACTGCATCTCCACATGCTCGAAGCCCGAGCCGGTGCAGGTCGGGCAGCGGCCCTGGCCAGCGTTGAAGCTGAAGGTGCCGGGCGTGTAGCCACGTTGCTTGGCGGCAGGCAGGGTGGCGAAGCGGCTGCGGATGGCGTCCCAGGCGCCGACATAGCTCACCGGGTTGGATCGCGAGCTCTTGCCGATGGGCGACTGGTCGACCATCACCACATCGCTGATGTGTTCGATGCCGTCGATGCCGGCATGCGCGCCCGGCGCGTCGGTGGGCTGGCCGAAGTGCTTGAGCAAGGCGGGGTAGAGCACGTCCTGCACCAGCGTCGATTTGCCCGAGCCGGACACGCCGGTGATCACCAGCATACGGTTGAGCGGCAGGGCGACATCGATGCCTTGCAGGTTGTGGTCGCGCGCTTCGCGCACGATCAGACGCGGGGTGTCTACGTCCACCGGGCGCTGCGCGGTGCCGGGGTCGACATGCTTGCGGCCGGACAGGTAGTCGGCGGTCAGCGTCGTGCCCTCGGCGCGCAGGGCGGCCGGCGTGCCTTCGAATACGATCTGCCCGCCGCGCTCGCCGGGGCCGGGGCCGATGTCGTAGATATGGTCGGCGGCCAGCATCACCGCCGGGTCGTGCTCGACCACCACCAGCGAGTTGCCGACGTCGCGCAGCCGGCGCATCACCTGCACGATGCGGTCCATGTCACGCGGATGCAGGCCGATGGACGGCTCGTCGAGCACGAACAAGGTGTTCACCAGCGAGGTGCCCAGCGCGGTGGTGAGGTTGATGCGCTGCACCTCGCCACCCGACAGCGTGCGGCTCTGGCGATCCAGCGTGAGATAGCCGAGACCGACCTCGGTGAGATAGCGCAGCCGCGCGCGGATCTCCTCGCAGACCATGCGCGTGGCTTCGTCTTCGGCCGAGCTGCCGGTGGCCTCGATGCGCTCGACGAAACCGGCCAGCCGGTCGATGGGCAGCTGCATCAGGTCGTGCAAGGTCAGGCCCGGCAGGGTGGCCAGGCGTTCGCGACCGCCGCTCAAGCCGGGCGGCAGGAAGCGCGCCGGGGCCGGCATCACCGCGTCGGCGGCGGCCGCATCCCCCACACGCCATAAAAGGGATTCCGGCTTCAAGCGCGAACCCTGGCAGGCCGGGCATTCCGTGTAGCTGCGGTACTTCGACAGCAGCACCCGGATGTGCATCTTGTAGGCCTTGCTCTCCAGCCAGTCGAAAAAGCGCCGCACGCCGTACCACACGCCCGGCCAGGAGCGGCTCCAGTTCTTCCACTGCGGCTCGCCTTCGAGCACCCAGTGGCGTTGTTCGTCGGTCAGATCGCGCCAGGGCACACCGAGCGGGATGCCGGCCTTGGCGGCCATCTTTTCCATGTCGTCCTGGCATTCGGAATTGCTCGCCGTCTGCCAGGGTTTGATCGCGCCCTGCGCCAGGGTCTTGCTCTCGTCGGGCACCACCAGCCCGTGGTCGATGCCGATCACCCGGCCAAAGCCGCGGCAAGTCTCGCAGGCGCCGAGCGGCGAGTTGAAGGAAAAGAGACTGGGCAGCGGCTCGCCGTAGTGGATGTCGCACTCGGCGCAGTGGAAGTCGTCGGAGAAGCGCCACACCGCGGTCTCGGCGCCTTCGCCATCGACCGCGCGCACCGTCAGCCGCCCCTGGCCGGTACGCAGCGCGGCCTCGATGGCCTCGCCCACACGGGCGGCCTCGGTATTACCGAAGCGGAAGCGATCCTGCACCACCCACAGCCGATCGCCCTCGCGACCGTGGATGCGGGTGTAGCCCTGCTGCTCGAGATAACCGCGGATCTCCTCCTCGGTGAAGTTGGCCGGCACCTCGACCGGAAAGGTCACCAACAGGCGCGGATCGCCCGCCGCCGCCGTGCGCTCGGCCAGCGCGGCCGCGATGCTTTGCGGCGTATCGCGCTGCACCGCCGCGCCGCAGCCCCGGCAATGCAGATGCGCGGAGCGGGCGAAGAGCAGCTTGAAGTGGTCGGTCAGCTCGGTCATGGTGCCGACCGTCGAGCGCGAGGTGCGCACCGGGTTGGTCTGGTCGATGGCAATCGCCGGCGGCACGCCCTCGATGCGCGTCACATGCGGCTTGTCCATACGATCGAGAAACTGCCGCGCGTAGGGCGAGAAGGTCTCGACATAGCGGCGCTGACCCTCGGCGTAGAGCGTATCGAAGACCAGCGAGGACTTGCCCGAGCCGGACGGGCCGGTAAACACCACGAGCTGCCCGAGCGGGATCTCCAGGTCGAGGTTTTTCAGATTGTTCTGGGTGGCACCGACGATACGGATGACGTCAGTACGTTTCGGGTCCGGCATGGGGGCTCGCGTTCAGGCAAAGGCAAGCTAGAGAGGATACCGGAGTGACCGAAAAGTTCGCGTCCGCCGCGCCGTGGTCCGACGCCGCCGGCCCGGACGACCACCCGTGGCGACCGCCCATGCCATGCCGGATGCGCGCACAACCCGCTGAATCCAATCGTTTTTTTGTGACGCTAGGCAAGAGTCCGTAGCGCCGGCTTGCCCGGCTTCCGATCACCACGAGCGTCCGCGCCGACGCCACGGCGGCGCCAGCGCTGCCACCGCCAGCACCGCGGCCACGCCAGCGGGCCCGAAGGGCTGATCGAGCAGCAGCGCCAGCGCAAAACCCGCCACATACGCCGTCAGGCTGATCGCCATCGCCCGCCACAGCGCCCCCCGCCACGACGGCGCCGTGGCGAAGGCCCGCCAGGCCGGCACGAAGGCCAGCGCGAAGCTGGCCATTACCCCCAGCGAGAGGATGGCCACGCCCACGCTGGCGCCGGCCACGAGGTCGAAGGCCAGCCGCGTCATCGCCCCGGGCGGGCCCAGCGCCGGGTGCACGCGGGCGCGCAGCAGCGCACGATGGCTCCACAACAACACCAGCACGCCGATGCCCAGCACCGCTGCCGCCGCGGCCAGATGCCGGCCGCCGGTGAAATACAGTTGCCCGTCAAACACCGCGCCGGCGGCCTGCTCGGCCAGCGGGTGGTTGCTCATCACCGCCACCGCGGCCGCCCAGCCGAGCAGCAGCATCGCCGCATAGGCGCTGTCGCTCGGCCGCTTCAAGCCCCACTTGGCCAGTGCCGCGAGCAGCCCGGCGCCGGCCCCGCCGGCCACCACCGGCAGCCCCAGCACCGCCCCACCGAGCGCGCCGGCCGAGGCCAGCTGTGCCATGCCGAGCACCGCCAGCCACTCGCCGCGCAGGCGCAGATAGAGTCCCAGCACCGGCAGCCAGACAGCCAGCAGCAGGCCGGTGAGGAAGGGCAGGCGAAACAACGGGTCAAAGAGCAGATCGACGTTCATGGCGCGATCCGGATCACGCTCTGGCGGGTGGTGTCGACCAGGCTGTCGTCGTGCGTCACCAGCACCACCGCCTGCCCGGCCGGCGGGGTGTGTAGCCAGGCGCGCAGCGCGGTCAGCCCGCGCGCGTCGAGGTTGTTGCCCGGTTCGTCGAGGCACAGCACATCAAAGGGCGCGGCGGCGATCGACCAGAAGCGCAGGTATTGCAGCTGCCCGCCGGAGAGGCGGTCGAGCCGGGCGTCCAGGCAATCGGCCAGCCAGGGCGGCAGGCCGTGGGCGGACGCACCGGTGAGGGCCAGCAGTTCGCGTCCGCTCAGCGGCAGCTCGGCCTGGCCTTCGGCAGCCTGCGCCAGATGGCCGAGGCGCAGGCCGGGCGCCAGCCAAAGCTGTCCGCCCAGGCGCAGCCGCGGCTCGCCGAGCGCGCGCAGCACGGTGCTCTTGCCCGCGCCGTTGGGCCCGAGCAAGGTGGTCACCTGGCCGGCCACCAGCTGCAGGTCCAGGCCTTGCAGCAGGGGCCGGTCGTAGCCGACGCTCATGTTCCGCGCCGTCAGCAGGACGGTGCCGGTCGGCATCATCCCCGGGTCGCCAGCAGCGCGTCGATCATGCCGTCGAACCAGGCGGTCAGCCCGGCTTCGTCGGCCGACTGCTCGACGCTGATCGGCAGACGCAGCAGCGGGATGCCGCTGTGCCCGGCCAGCCACTGGCCCGGTCCCTCCGGCGCATAGGGCGGGCGAACGATGGCCAACACCCGCTGGCCGGCCAGCGCATCGCGCAGCGCCGCCAGATGCGCCGAACCCGGTGCCACGCCGGGCTTGGGCTCCAGCGTGCCGGCCCGGGTCAAACCGAGCCAGCCGGTGAGATAGGGGTAGGCGGTGTGATGCACCACGATGGCTTCGCCGCGCAGCGAGGCGGCGCGTGTCTGCCAGCGATCGATGGCCGCCTGCCAGCGGGCACGGAAGGCCGACCAGTTGGCGTCATAGGTCGCCGCCTGCGCCGGATCGAGGGCCGCCATGCGCGCCTGCAACGCAGTGCCGACCGTCAGCAGCAGGCGCGGGTCAAGGCCGATGTGGGGGTTGCCGGCCGGGTGTACATCGCCGTCGGCGCGGTCGACGCGCACCGGCACCTCCAGCAATGCCACCTCCCCGGCGGCCTCGAAATAACCTGGCAGGCCGGGCTGGATGGCGCGATTACCAGCGGCGGAGAGCACCGCCGGCAACCAGCCGATTTCCAGCTCGGCGCCGTTGGCGACCACCAGGT
>JBFIJC010000141.1:0-8895 GCA_041600915.1 Nitrogeniibacter sp. | reverse complement strand
GCCTCACAAGAAGCGCTCGACCATGGACGGTTAATCGGGCATTTTTATGTGTGTTCATTCGGGAACCTCGGAGGACTGGTTTGGTTGGCGCCTCCAATCTGACGGGTACGTCCCGAATGAACAACCTACAGAGAGATCACAGCTAGGGGGGCGGGTTGAGTCCGCTCAGTGCTTGCACCACTACCGCGATGGCCTCGAAGCCTTGATCAAAAAAGTGCGCCATCACCGGGCCGAAGGCCTCCAGCGAGAGCAGCAAGACCACGAAGCCCGCCGACATGGTGATCGGAAAGCCGACCGCGAAGAGGTTGATCTGTGGCGCGGCGCGGGTGAGCACGCCCATGGCGATGTTGGTGATCAGCAAGGCGGCCACCAGCGGCAGCGCGAGCAGCAGGCCGGAGGCGAAGAGCATGGCGCCGGTGCCGGCGGCCTGGCGCCAGCCGATGGCAGCGAAGGGCTCGGGGCGGATCGGTAGCCATTCGAAGCTGCGCACCACCACCTCGATCATCAGCAGATGGCCGTTGAGGGCGAGGAAGATCAACGAGGCGAGCAGGCCGAGAAACTCGGCCAGCACGCCCGTCTGCCCGCCCGACTGCGGGTCGAAAAAGGTGGCGAAGGACAGGCCCATCTGCAGGCCGATGAGCTCACCGGCGACATCGACCGCCGCAAAGACCAGCCGCATCACAAAACCGATGACCACGCCGATCAACATCTGCTGAACAAAAACCGCCAGCCCAAGCCCTGAGCCGGGGTCGATGGCGGGCAGGGCCGGTAGTGCGGGCAAGATGGCCATGGCTGCGATCAGGCCGACGCTGAGGCGGATGCGCACCGGTACGGCGCCGTTACTGAACAGCGGTGCGGCGGAGATCATGCCGAGCACCCGCGCGAGCGGCAGCATCAGCCCGGCGATCCAGGCGTTGAGCTCGGCAGTGGTGACCTCGATCATGCGTGCGTGCGGCCCTAGCCGATGACGGAGGGTATCGACTCGAACATGCGGATCATGAAGTCGGTCAGCAGGGTGATCATCCACGGCCCGGCGAGGATCAGCGTCACGAAAATGGCGATGACTTTCGGGACGAAGGAGAGCGTCATTTCGTTGATCTGTGTGGCGGCCTGAAAGATGCTGATCAGCAGACCGGTGACCAACGCGGCAATGAACAGCGGCGCGGCCACGAGCAAAGTGACTTCGACGGCCTGGCGGCCGATGTCGATGACGGTTGCCGGGGTCATGGGTGGGCTCCTGAAGTGTAGGGGGCGGCGGCGTTCACAGCACGAAACTCTGCACGAGGGAGCCGATCAACAGCGTCCAGCCGTCGACCAGCACAAACAGCATGATCTTGAAAGGCAACGAAACGATCACCGGCGACATCATCATCATGCCCATCGACATCAGCACCGAGGCGACGACCATGTCGATGATCAGGAAGGGGATGAACACGATGAAGCCGATCTGAAATGCGGTTTTCAGCTCCGATGTCACGAAGGCCGGCACCAGCACTTTCATCGGCAGGTCGGCGGCGGTGTCTACCTTGGGCGTGTCGGCCATCTGCGAGAACAGGTTCAGGTCGGGCTCGCGCACCTGACGCAGCATGAAGGCCTTGACCGGTTCGGCGGCGCGATTGGCGGCCTCATCCAGCTCGATGGTGCCGGCGGTGAGTGGCAGGTAGGCGTCGGTGTACACCTTCTCGATCACCGGCGACATGATGAAAAAGCTCAGGAACAAGGCCAGGCCGACAAGGATCTGGTTGGGCGGCGAGGTTTGTGTGCCCAGCGCATGGCGCAGCAGCGAGAAGACGATGATGATCCGTGTGAAGCTGGTCATCATCAGCACCACGGCGGGCAAGAATGTGAGCGAGGTGAGCAGCACCAGCGTCTGTACGCTGAGGCTGTATGTGGTGCCGCCGCCGGCCGATGGCGTGCCGGTGATCGCGGGCACGGCCTGGGCGAGAACCAGTTCGGGGATGAGGGCGAGGCTCAGCGCAAACAGCGCGAAACCGGCGCGGGCGATGGCGCGCATCATTTGCGCGCCTCGATCAGGGTTTTGAGCCGTGCGGCAAAGCCATTGGCCTCGGCGGGATCGTGGGCAGCGGTGGCCGCAACGGCGAGTTCCGCCGGATCGACCGTGTGCAACATGTTCACCCGGCCCGACGCGACGCCAAGCACCAGCACCGTGTTGCCGACTTCTACCAGTACCACCCGCTCGCGCGGGCCCACGGGCGCGGCGCCCAGCACCTTCAAGCCGCGGGCGCTGCCGCGCGGTGCGCCCAGGCGCTTGAGCAGCCATAGACACACCAGCAGCACCGCAATCACGACGACGAGCCCGAATGCCATCTGGCCCAGACCGCCCGCCAGTGAACTGTTGGCCGCGCCGGCCACGCTCGGGGCGGGCGTGTCGGCCGCCTGGCTGGTCAGCGGTAAGCACATCAGGATCCACAGCACACTTCGCAACATCGAGCGCCTCAAGGCGGTTCAAGAACACGCTGGCAGAGTAGCCCGGGGAGTGGCAAAGCGAGGGCGGGATAAGGCGGCAAAAATTGCCGCTATTCCGGCCCTGTGTCGTTTGGCGCTATTTCGGCGCGGCGTCGAAACAGGCTTTCAGCAGCGCCTGCATCTTGTCTGCGCCGAGCTCCTCGACCAGCGCGATGTTGCGCTCGGGAATCTGGTCCGGGTCGGGGTAGTTCTCAACCGCGCGGGCAAGACTCTCTTCGCGGATCAGGTGCAGGAGCGGGTAGGGCGATCGGTTGGTGGTGTTCTCGACGTCGTCCGGCTCGGTGCCGCCGAACTGGTAGTCGGGGTGAAAGCTGGCGATCTGGAAGGTGCCGCGGTAGCCCAGCTGTTTGAGTATGCGGTTGGTGTGGCTGATGAACTGGTTGTACTCAAAGAAGTCCTGCAGCACGGCGGGGTGGATGAGCAGCGTTGTTTCGATGGACGCATCCTCGGCCATCAGCGCGAGCTCGGCTTCGAGGTCCATCTGCAACTGCTCGACGGTGGTCGCCTCCGAGACAAAGAAGCGCACGCGATTTTTCACCAGCTCGCGCTTGGCGAAGGGGCACAGGTTGAGGCCGATAACAAGGGTTTCCAGCCAGCGCCGCACGGGCGCGATGTAGTGTTCGTGATCCAAGAGAAGGTCCAATTGTGCTCGCCGAAGCGACTCTGGCGATAGCCATATGGCATATGTAGGGGTGGCCAGCCCGCATGCAGCCGTGATCTGGTCGCAACGATGTGAGCTTGCCCGATGCGCGCGCCTGAAGTGCGCAGCAACACGCAGCTTAGCGAAAACGGCGCGTATATGCAGACTGACCAGATACTGCAGGCGTGCAGCTGCATGTTGCGCCGCAACAAAACTGTTGACATGCAGTTTAATTGGCCTATACTTCGTTCCATGTTGCACCGCAGCACAGGTTGAAAAGACTTTTTGCGGGCCACCGACTTTTAATCGATCTCACAAGGAAACTCACCATGAACAAGTTCACCACCCCCGAGCAGTTCGCCGACGCTGGTAAAGCCGGTCTGGAAACCCTGCTGTCGCAAGCCACCACCGCTTTTGCCCGTGCTGAGCGCCTGGCTGCCCTGAACCTGAACACCAGCCGCGCCATGCTGGAAGACGGCGCCCTGAACACCAAGGCCATCATGGCTGTCAAGGACCCGCAAGAGCTGGTCAAGCTGCAGACCACCCTGGCCAAGCCGATGGTCGACAAGGCTGTTGCCTACGCTCGCAGCGTCTATGAAATCGCAACCGAAGGCCAGAACGAAATGGCCCAGGCTTTCGAAGCTCAGATCGCTGAAATGAACAAGACCTTCAGCGCCGCTCTGGCTCAAGCCGAGAAGTCGGCTCCTGCCGGTTCCGAGGCCCTGTTTGCTGCTGCCAAGCAGTCGATGGCTGCCGCTTCGAGCGCCTACGATTCGATGAACAAAGCTGCCAAGCAAGCTGCTCAGATGGCCGAAGCCAATGTGGCCAACGCCACCAAGGCCGCTACCAAGGCTGTCAGCGGTAAGTAATTACGGCGCTCGGTTCGGCTTCGGCTGAACCGGCCCGGCGCTTAGGCGCAGATGCCGTCCGGTGAAAACCGGGCGGCATTTTTACGTCTACCGCGGTGTTTTGCGTCGGTACTTTTCCGGAAGGCAAAGAGAGCGGCTGACGGCGGACGTAGCCAGTGCTCAGGTGGTCGGGCAAGACAATGGGGTGCCGCGAGGCACCCCATTGTCTTGCAGTTTGCAGATCAGTCGCTCGTCGCAGGCGCGTCTTTTAACGTGTGCAGTGGCGGCATAGACTTGAGGTGCAGATCACGCTGCGGGTAGGGGATGGTGATGCCGGCTGCTTTGAACGAACGCCAGATCGCCAGGTTGACGTCAGTGCGCACATTGCCGATGCCGTTCTCCGGATCGCTGATCCAGATGCGCAGTTCGAGCTGAATGCCGCTGTCGGCAAAGGCCAGCATGCGTGCCGTCGGCACTGGGTCGGCGAGGACGCGGGGCGAAGCCTTGGCCGCTTCCATCAGCAAGGCCATGGCCTGCTCGGGGTCGTCGTCGTAGCCGATCTGCACCGGGATGCGCACCCGCGTGTTCGGGTCGGTATAGCTCCAGTTCACTACCTCGGAGGTGATCAGGTTTTCGTTCGGGATCAGGCGCTCGACGCCGTCGCGGTCGCGCACCACCACATAGCGCGCGCGCAACTCCTGCACCCAGCCAAACTTGGTCTCGTCGGCGCCGACCGAAATGACGTCGCCGGGCTTGATCGATCGGTCGAGCACCAGGATGAAGCCGCTGATGAAGTTGCTGGTGATGCGCTGCAGACCAAAGCCGATGCCGACACCGAGCGCGCCGCCAAAAACCGTGAGTGTGGTCAGGTCGATACCGGCGGCATCGATGGCCAAAAACAGCGCGAGTGCGATCAGGAAGAACTTGCTGAACTTTCCGAAGGCCACCTGCAACGAAGGTGTCATGTGCGGCGATGCACGCATGCGTCGCTCGATCACACCCGAGGTCCAGAATGCGAGCGTGAGCAGCAGTGCGATCAGCGCAACCAGCTTGATGGTCGACAGCACCGAAATGCGTGAGCTGCCGATCGTGATGGCCAGGTCATTCAGTGCAGTTTCGACGGCCGGCAACCAGCCCACCAGGTCGAGCGCCACGGTGGTCCAGATAGCGGTTGCGATGATGTTTTCCCACGCTTTGACGGCCGGCGTGGCGCGAAATCCTTTGCGCAGCAGATACACCAGCAAGCGTACGGTCGCCAGTGACAGCAGCAGCGGAACGGCTACATCGAGCATGCCGCTTGGCGCATCGATGCTGCGAAACACGGCGCGGCCGACGAGGACCGCCAGCAGCGCCATGACGGGCCACATCAGCCGCTGCAGCGCATGCAGCATGAGTCGGCGCAGGTCGCCCGGCGGGTATCGGTCACAACGCGTGCGCAAGGGCTCTTTGAAAAGGCGTTGCAGCAACCAGGCGCCGATGCCGGCGGCGAGCAGAAAGCCGATTTCATACAGCATGGCGGGTTGAATCAGTGCTTCGAGCCACTGCGGCACGCGCGCCAGCAGCGCCTGAATGTCTGTTTCCATTGCAGCTCCCATCACAGCGTTGAACCTGCAGTCTATCGCGGCGGCAAATTATCGGTGTCGGTCATGGGGCCAGCACCTTGCTTCATATCGCAGCACCTGCATCGAGACGATCCAGGTCTCTGCCGAAAAAGGCCGCCCGGACGGGCATCTGCCGAGTTGCACGGAACTTGCAGTTGTCATGCTTTGGATGACGGCAACCGCGATGGAGGCAGGATATGAAGTATGAAGATCTGCTATGCCAGGCCCTCGAGATCGATCCCCCCTGGCAGATCGTTCGTATGCGCAATGACCTGGGGCGACGGCAACTCGATATCTGGGTGGCCCGCGAAGCGCCGCGTCGAGGCTGGATCTTCGGTGCGCGCTACGAATTGCGGGATGGACCAGAAAGCGTGTGGCGGCATATCAACGTGGGCCAGTCGCGCTGTGTGGTGCACGCTGCGGCCGATATGGCTCACCTGGGGCTGCCCTGGATTGGCGCCGACGATCAAGTCTTTACTCATGCCTTGAGCCGTCAGATCGCGACCCACTTTATGGAGGGGATCAGCTTTCAGGCGATCTGCAAACTCCTCGATATTCCGGTCGGCGATCTTTGGAAGTTCAAGCACAGTCTGGATAACGGGAAAATCAGTCTGTCGGGCAAGGATACGCTGGTGGCCGATAGCAAGCAGGCGAGCCTTGGTATTCCCGATGCCGATCACCCCGTTTGGAACGCCTTGCTGACAGGGGCGCTTGACCTCGATATCCGGCTGCTCAGTCTCAAGTTGCTGCTGACCAAGCTACGCGGCCAGATGCCACTGATCTCCGATCCGGAGGTGCGGTTGATGAAGGCGCATGAGCTGCACCACTACTTCCTTCGCCACGCTGCGCAGCTATCACACGAACTGACACAGCTTCGACCAAACGGATCGCCCACGGAGCGCACTCATGAAATGTAAAGACGGACTGATGGCGGTGACCGAGGTCGCCGACTTGATTCGGGGCGGACATTTCCTCAGCCTGGCCGGCGACGAAAGTGCACTCAGGCAATTGCCGCAGGGCAACTGGATTGGCGGCACGATCCCGTATTTCATGGCGGCCACCGGTGGCACGGTGTGCCGCGATCGGGTGTTTGTTCAACAGATTGCCGAGTTCGCCACGCCACCGCGCCTGCGCCTGTACGACGCCGGAACCTTGCCACAACTGTGCCGCAATGCCCCGGACCATGGTTACAGCCTGCTGATCGTGCCGGCCTTCAGTGCTTGCCACAGCGACTTTGCGCGCAATGCGCCGAACTATGAAGACATGTACCTCAAGCCATTGGCCGGCTGGGTGGCCGGCACGCATCTGGACGACGCCGGTCGGGCGACACCGCAGGTCGCGCTCGGCACGACCGGGCAGTTCTCGGCCGAGCACGCCGTGGTCATGGATATCGAACTGCCGCCCTCGCGGTACGCACAGATCGATATCATCAATCCGTTCAAGCCCGGCAATGGCGACGCCATCAGCTTCCCCGACACCGGCTTTTCGGCAGATGTTTGCCGCATCAATGGCGAGGCCACCCATCTGGCGGACTACCTGATCGCGCACGCGGTGGACACCCGTTTGCCGCTGGTGGCCGACTACTGCGGCGCATCAGTCAACGTCAGCATCAAGCATGTCGACGCCGAGCGCCGGCGTGTCGAGTTTTACGCTCCGGTGTTTCCAGGGCTGACCTATCGGGTCGCGACACCGGTCGGGGAGAACCCCGCCGCGGGGATCGGCAAGCTGGCGTCCGACGGCGTGGCCGCCAGTTTCGCCTGCAACTGCATTCTCAATTTTCTGTACGACGCGCTGGAGGGCAAACCCGCCGGTGCGCTCACCGGCCCCGCGACCTTCGGCGAGATTGGCTACCAGTTGCTCAACCAGACCCAGGTCTATCTCACGGTGCGCTGACGCTCGCGAAGCGATGACGTTGCGATATTCGGTCGGTTCGATAAACTGCAGCTGACGATGGTTTTATCAGCACAAGAGGAGATGGCGATGACAACCCATACCCATGCCAAGGGAGCATGCCTGTGCGGCGCGGTGACACTCAGCGTGGCGCAGCCGGCAAGCTCGGTGGGCGCTTGCCACTGCAGCATGTGTCGCAAGTGGGGCGGCGGCCCCTTGCTGGCGGTCGAGTGCGGGACCGACGTGACCATTTCCGGCGAGGACAGCGTGACCGTTTTCGACTCCTCGCCGTGGGCGCAGCGGGGGTTTTGCAAGCACTGCGGCACGCATCTGTTCTACCGGCTGAAGGAGGCGCAGCAATATCACTTGCCGGTTGGCTTGTTCGATGAGGCGCCCGAGTTCAGCTTCGATCAGCAGATTTTCATCGACGAGAAACCGGCCTACTACCGCTTTGCGAATGACACCAAAAACATGACCGGCGCCGAAGTGTTTGCGCTGTACGCGCCGCCGCCCGATTGAGCACTGCCGTGGCGAGCGGTGCGCGCCACGGGTCGGTGCTGTCTTCGCTTATTCCCCCATGACGACGCCTTCGCGTCGGGGGTCGGCGCCGCCGAGCAGCCGAGTTGCGTCGCCGTCGCCCTGCACGACAATGGCCTGCAGACCGCTGGTCATGTCCATCTCCTTGATCTGATGGCCCCGGGCCTTGAGTCCATCGATAATCCCGGCGTCAAAGCGCCCGGCTTCGAGCAGCACCGGCACCTTGCCGCCGACCGACGCAAAGTTGGGCAGATCGATCGCCTGTTGCGGGGTGAGGCCGCGGTTTAGCGTGCCGTAAAGCGTTTTGGCGGTGTAGTGGATGATCAGCGCGCCGCCCGGGCTGCCGCCGCTCATCACGAGTTTGCCGGTGGCCTTGTTGAAGACCAGGGTCGGCGCCATGGACGAGCGCGGCCGTTTGCCGGGCTCGACCCGATTGGCAATCGGGCTGCCGTCGGCGGCTTTGGGCGCAAAGCTGAAGTCCGTCAGTTCGTTATTGAGCAGAAAGCCTTTGACCATCTGCCGGGCGCCAAAAGCATCTTCGATGGTGGTGGTCATGGCCACTGCGTGGCCGTCGGCATCGATGATGCTGATGTGGCTGGTGCCGTATTCGGGCTGGTGGGGCATGGGCGCGTAGCTGGTTTTTACGGGGCCCGGCGTGCCGGCCGGGGCGTCGGGCATCGCCATCTCGCCGATCAGACGGCTGCGTGCGGCCAGATAGGCCGGGTCGAGCAGCGATGCCCAGCTTCCGCCCGGCGCAGCGACGAAGTCCGGGTCGGCGAGATACTGCGCGCGGTCGGCAAAGGTGAGGCGCGAGGCCTCCACATAGCGATGCAGCCAGTCGGCCGACGCCATGTCTGCCGGGGGCTCGGCGGCACCGGCTTCGAGCGAGGTG
>JBFIJC010000140.1:0-8986 GCA_041600915.1 Nitrogeniibacter sp. | reverse complement strand
GGTCACGGCAGCTTTGTCGGCCAGACCGCGAACGGCTGGGACGTCAAGGTGGGCGACGAGGTCGTAGAGGCCAAGCAAGTCATCATCGCGACCGGTTCGACCGCACGCCACCTGCCGGGTATTCCGGTGGACAACACCCTGATCTGCGACAACATCGGCGCGCTGGATCTGGACGCGGTGCCCAAGCGCCTCGGCCTGATCGGCTCTGGCGTGATCGGCCTGGAAATGGGCTCGGTGTGGCGTCGTCTGGGTGCGGAAGTCACCATCCTCGAAGCCATGGACAGCTTCCTCGGCGCGGCCGATCAGGACGTGGCCAAAGAGGCACAGAAGGTCTTCGCCAAGCAAGGCCTGGCCGTCAAGCTGGGCGTCAAGGTTGGCAAGGTCACCCCGGCCAAGAACAAGAAGTCGGTCACGGTTGAGTTTGAAGACAAGGACGGCGCGCAAAAGGCCGTGTTCGACAAGCTCATCGTGTCGGTGGGCCGTGTGCCGAACACCGAAGGGCTGAACGCCGAAGCCGTTGGTCTCAAGCTGACCGATCGTGGCATGGTGGATGTCAATGATCACTGCCAGACCAATCTGCCGGGCGTGTGGGCGGTGGGCGACGTGGTGCGTGGCCCGATGCTGGCCCACAAAGCCATGGAAGAGTCGGTCATGGTGTGCGAGCTGATGGCTGGCCAGGCCGGTCACTGCGACTTCAACACCATCCCGTGGGTGATCTACACCTCGCCGGAAATTGCCTGGGTCGGCAAGACCGAGCAACAGCTCAAGGCTGAAGGCGTGGCTTACCGTGCCGGCAAGATCCCGTTCATGGCCAACGGCCGTGCGCTGGGCATGGGCGCACCCACCGGCTTCGTCAAGATGCTGGCCTGCGCTGAAACCGATCGCATCCTCGGCGTGCACATCATCGGCGCCAATGCCTCGGAGCTGATTTCCGAAGCCGTGGTAGCCATGGAGTTCCATGGTGCGGCCGAAGATCTCGCGCGTATCTGCCACGCTCACCCGACCATGTCGGAAGCGGTGCACGAGGCCGCGCTGGCCGTTGATAAGCGCCCGCTGCACTTCTGAGCGACGCTGCCGTAAGATCAGGGGTGGGTTCAGGGTAGCGTGGCTACCCGGAGCTCACCCTTGTGCATTTTTGTTCCCACTCGATACGTCGTTCTGACCATGCCCCATCGCGAACTGAATGTCCCGGAATTCGGCATGATCGATGCCTACAACGCCGCGCTGATTGAGCGCGGCTACGAGGCCGATCCCGCGCAGCAGTTGGCCGTCAAGCGGCTGCAGGCGCTGTATTCCGATTTGCTTGGTTACAAGCTGGCACGCCGCAGTCTGTTCAAGAAGTGGTTCTCCAAACCCGTCGAGCCGCGCAGCGTGTATTTCTGGGGGGGCGTGGGCCGCGGCAAGAGCTTCTTGATGGACTGCTTCTACGAGGCAGTGCCTTACACCCGCAAACGCCGGGTGCACTTCCATGCCTTCATGCAGGAAGTTCAGAACGACCTCAAGTCGCTCAACCATTTGCCCGATCCGCTCCTGATCATCGCCGATCGGGTGAGTGAGCAGACCCGTCTGCTGTGTTTCGACGAATTCCATGTTTCGGACATCGCCGACGCAATGATCCTCGGCCGCCTGCTCGAAGCCTTGCTGGCGCGCGGGGTGATCTTTGTGATGACCTCCAACTACCCGCCGGACGGGCTCTACCCCAACGGCCTGCAACGCATCAACTTTCTGCCCACCATCGCGCTGATGAATCAGCGCTTCGATGTGGTCGAAGTCGACTACGGCACCGACTACCGCTTGCGTACCCTCGAGCAACTCCAGATTTACCTCGTGCCCGACGATGCGGAAGCGCGTGAGCGCATGGCCGATGACTTCTACCGCATCGCGGCGGTGGAGGGCGCGCCGGGGGCCATCGACGTGCTGGGGCGCAGCTTCGAGGCCGTGCGCATTGCGCCGGGGGTCATCTGGTTTGACTTCAATGCCTTGTGCAAAGGCCCGCGCTCCCAGAACGATTATCTTGAGCTGGCGCGCGAGTATCACACCGTGCTTGTGTCGGGCGTGCCCAAGATGGCGGCCGGGCAAAGCAACGAGGCGCGCCGTTTCACCTGGCTGATCGACGTGCTTTACGATCACCGCGTCAAACTCATCATGAGCGCGGCGGCCGAAGCCCATGACCTGTATCGCGAGGGGCACAACGCCAATGAATTCACTCGCACCGTCAGCCGCCTCATGGAAATGCGCACCCGGGACTATCTTGCGGAAGCCCACCGCACCGAGTGATCGACGCCTGGTGCGTCGCATCACGCAATGGCTTCTGTTGAGCATTGCGCTCGTCGGGCTCAGTGGCGTTGCCTATGGCGCGCTACCGCTCACCATCGTCACGCTGCAGCATCGCAGCGTCGATGAAGTGCTGCCGGCCTTGCGCCCCTTGCTCGCGCCCGGCGGGCAACTCAGTGGCATCAACGACAAGCTGCTCATCCGCACCCAGGCCGACAATTTGCAGGTGCTGCGCGAAGCGCTTGCCGCCATCGACACGCCGCCGATGCGTTTGCGAATCGAGGTGCGCAGTGGTCGCAGCGGCAGAGAGCAAGGCTTCGACGCCGGTATCGGTGGCGAACTGCGTCGCGGCGATGTCGGTGTTCGGCTACCCGGGCAGGTGCCGGGCACTGGCGCGCGCATCGAGATCGGCAGCGTGCGGGCGGGCGTGAGCGAATCGACTCGCAGTGTGCGCCGTGACAGCACCCAGTTTATCGAGACCCGCGACGGTGGCACGGCAACGCTGTTTGTCGGCAGCTCGGTGCCGCTGGCGTTTCGTCAGGTCTTCATTCAAGCCGACGGCGTGCGCGTGGTGCGTGGCACCACCTACCGCGATGTCGGGCAGGGCGTGGCTGTGCGCCCGAGCGTACTCGGCCAGCGCGTGCGCCTGGTGTTGAGCCCTGAAGCCAGCGCATTGGCGAGCGATGGGCAGATCGAGGTGATGCGTCTCGAAACCGAAGTCGAAGGCCGGCTCGGCGAATGGATCGCCATCGGTGGTGCGTCGGCGACCACGGTCGAGACCGAGTCGCGCGGTGTGGCCATCGGCAGTACTTCAAGCACCGATAGCCAAAGCGATGCCGCGTTCTGGGTGCGTGTGTCACCCGTGGGAGCACAGCGTGACTGAGCGCGATACCGTTCAGCGCGACATCGAAGCCGCGTTCTCGCCCGAAGGGGCTTTGGCGCAGGTGGTGCCCGGCTTTGCCGCGCGCAGTCAGCAGATCGAGATGGCGGTCAAGATCGGCCAGACGATTCGCGAGCAGGGCGTGTTGGTCGCCGAGGCTGGCACCGGCACGGGCAAGACCTTCGCCTACCTCGTGCCCGCGCTGATGTCGGGTGGCAAAGTGCTGGTCTCGACCGGCACCAAAACCCTGCAAGATCAACTGTTTCGGCGCGATCTGCCGACCGTGCGCAAGGCGCTCAAACTGCCGCTGCGCATTGCGCTGCTCAAGGGCCGCGCCAACTATGTCTGTCACTATCATCTGGCGCGTCATGCCAACGATGGGCGATTCGCCACGCCGCAAGACGCGGCCAACCTGCGCAAGATCACCCGCTTTGCCGAGATGACCCGCACCGGCGACAAGTCGGAGTGTCAGGACGTGCCGGAAGACAGCGCCGCCTGGATCTCAGCCACCTCCACGCGCGATAACTGCCTCGGTCAGGAGTGCCCCAACGTCAAGGAGTGCTTCGTGCTGCAGGCGCGCCGTGAGGCCATGGATGCCGATGTGGTGGTGGTCAATCATCACCTGTTTTTTGCCGACGTGATGCTGCGCGACGAAGGCATGGGAGAGTTGCTGCCGGCCTGCAATACCCTGGTGTTTGACGAGGCTCATCAGCTGCCCGAGACCGCCAGCCTGTTCTTTGGTGAGTCGGTCAGCACCGCCCAGGTCATCGATCTCGCGCGTGACATGCGCGCCGAGGCACTGGCGGGTGCGTCCGATTGCCGGGTGTTGATCGAAGGCACCCGCACGCTCGAAAAAGCCGCGCGCGACTGGCGTTTGTCGATCAATGGCGAGAGCGCGCGCATCAGCCTGGAACAGCTCGCCCAGCACACCGGCTTCATGCCCGCCATCGAGTTGCTGTCCAGGACGCTGGACGAAGTCGGCGCGATTCTCAAAACCCAGGCCGAGCGCTCCGAAGGCCTGGCCAACTGCCTGCGCCGGCTTGAAGAGATGATCGAGCGCCTTGGCCACTGGCTGCACCCGCCTGAGCCCAAAGTGGTGCGCTGGGTCGAGGTCTTTACCCAGTCGCTCGTCGTCAACAGCACGCCGTTGGAAATCGGCAACGTGTTTGCGCGGCAGATGCAGCGCTACCCGAGTGCCTGGATTTTTACCTCGGCCACGCTCGCCGTGGGCACCGATTTTTCGCACTACAACCGCGACCTTGGCCTCAACTGGCTGGAGCCGCCGGCGCACACCGCTGTGTGGGGCAGCCCCTTCAACTACCCTGAGCAAGCCATGCTCTACGCGCCGGCCGGCATGCCCAATCCGAATTCGCCTGACTACCCGGATGTGGTTGCCGACATCGCCTTCCCCTTGATCCGCGCGGCGCACGGGCGCACTTTTGTGCTGTGCACCTCGCTGCGCGCCATGCGGCGCATCCATGAGCGCCTCGGCGACAAGCTCGATCGCGCCGGCCTCAAGTTGCCGCTGCTGCTGCAAGGCGAAGGCTCGCGCAGCCAGTTGCTGGCCCGTTTCCGCGAGCTGGGCAATGCCGTGCTGGTGGCCAGCCAGAGTTTCTGGGAGGGCGTTGACGTGCCGGGCGATGCGCTGTCGGTGGTGGTCATCGACAAGCTGCCCTTTGCCCCGCCGGACGACCCGGTGCTCGCCGCGCGCATCGAACATTTGCGCGAGGCCGGGGTCAACCCGTTCATGACCTATCAGCTGCCGCGCGCCGTCATCAACGTCAAGCAGGGCGCCGGCCGGCTGATCCGCACCGAGCAGGACCGCGGCGTGCTCGCGGTGTGCGACCCGCGCATGATCGACAAGCCTTATGGCAAACGCGTCTGGCGCAGTCTGCCGCCGATGCGCCGCAGTCGGGTGCCCGAAGAGGTTGAAGCCTTTCTGGCGACGCTGCCCCCGCCGCGCGTGCTGACCGCCGATGCGCTGCCGAGCGAGGAAGTCGGCGACGACGTTACACTCACAGACTGACCCCACAGGAGGGCGCATGAAGATTCTCGACGCCGTCAAACAAAACCACGCTGCGCTCACCAGCTTGCGCCGCGATATCCACGCTCACCCCGAACTGGCCTTTGAAGAGCATCGTACCGCCGCGCTGGTGGCCGATCGCCTTGAAGCCGCCGGTATCGAAACGCATCGTGGCGTCGGTCGTACCGGCGTGGTCGGCGTGATCCGCGCCGGCAGCTCCAAGCGCGCCATCGGCCTGCGTGCCGATATGGACGCCTTGCCGATGCAGGAGCGCAATACCTTTCCGCACCACTCCAGGCACGCCGGTCGGATGCACGCCTGCGGCCATGACGGACACACCGCCATGCTGCTTGGCGCGGCGGAGCACATGGCCGCGCATCCCGATTTTGACGGTACCGTGGTCTTCATTTTTCAGCCGGCCGAAGAAGGCGACGGCGGCGGCCGTGAGATGGTCGAAGACGGCTTGTTCGAGCGCTTTCCGATGGATGCCGTGTTCGGTCTGCACAACTGGCCGGGCCTGCCGGCGGGCAGCTTTGCCGTGCACGCCGGCCCGGTGATGGCTTCGGCAGACCGCTTTGATATCGAAGTGCTCGGCCATGGCGCGCATGCCGCCATGCCGCATCTGGGCGTCGACCCGGTGGTGGCTGGCGCTGCCCTGGTGCAGGCGCTGCAGACCGTGGTGACCCGCACGCTCGACCCGCTCGACCCGGCGGTGCTGTCGGTCACGCAGTTTCACGCCGGCGAGGCCTACAACGTGATCCCCGACCGGGCTCGCATTTCGGGCACCGTGCGCGCGTTTTCGACCGAGGTTCAGTCGCAGATCGAAGCCGCGATGCAGCGCATCTGCCAGGGCATTGGTGCGGCTTACAACGTGAACGTGCGCTTCGACTACCTGCGCGGTTATCCCGCCACCATCAACACGCCCGACGAGGCTGCGCTTTGCGTTGAGGTTGCCGGTGCGCTGGTTGGCGAGGGCGCGGTGAGAACCGACCTGAAACCCAGCATGGGGGCGGAAGACTTCGCTTATTTCCTGCATGAAAAGCCCGGCTGTTATGTGTGGCTGGGTAATGGCCCCGGCGAGGGCGGCTGCACCCTGCACAACCCCAATTACGATTTCAATGATGCGGTGATCCCGACCGGCGTGAGCTACTGGGTGCGCCTGGTCGAGCGTTGGCTCGCGGCCTAAGCGCATGCGCTCCGGACTGTCTGCATGAATATTTTTCGCCTTGCCTTGCGCATGCTGCTACGTGATCTGCGTGCCGGCGAGTTGCATCTTGTCGCCCTGGCCTTGATCGTCGCCGTGGCCAGTCTGAGCAGTGTCGGCTTTCTCACTGACCGGGTCGGGCGCAGTCTCGACCGCGAGGCCAACCAGTTGCTGGGCGGCGATTTGCTGCTCAGTGCCGACCACGCCTGGCCGGATGCCTTCCGCGAACTGGCGCGCAGCGAAGGTTTGCAGCTTGCCGACACCTATGTGTTTTCGAGTATGGTTGGCACCGAAGCAGCCGTCCAGTTGGCGGCGGTCAAAGCGGTCGGGGCGGGCTATCCCTTGCGCGGCAGCGTGCGCATTGCGCCCGCGCGAAACGCGGCGGATGCGGAGGTTGGCGACATTCCCAGGTCCGGTGAGATCTGGCCCGATGAGCGCGTGATCGCCGCCCTTGGCGTATCGGTGGGCGACACCGTGCAACTCGGCCTGCTGAGCATGAAGATCGGCGGCGTGCTGACTTTCGAATCAGATCGCGGTGCCAACTTCTTCAGCATGCTGCCGCGGGTCATGGTCAACGCGGCCGATCTGCCCGCGACCGGCCTGATCCAGAATGGCTCGCGCGTCTCCTACCGTTTGCATGTGGCGGGCGAATCGACGGCGGTGGGGCGCTTCCGCGACCGCGCGACGACGATCCTCGCGCGGGGGCAGAGTATCGAATCAATCGACAATGCCCGACCCGAAGTGCAGGTCGCGCTCGAGCGCGCGGAGCGTTTCCTGCGGCTCGCGGCGAGCTTGTCGGTGGTGCTGGCCGCAGTTGCCATTGGCTTGAGCGCCCGCCGTTTTATGGCCCGCCATCTCGACGGCTGCGCAGTGTTGCGTTGCCTCGGCGCGCGTCAGGCGCAGTTGATTCAGTTGTTTTTGATCGAGTTCATCGTCTTTGGCGTGGTGGCGTCGATGGTCGGCGTCGCGCTGGGCTGGGCTTTTCAGGCGGTGCTGGCCGATGGTCTCGGCGAGGTGCTGCGGGTGGCCTTGCCTGCGCCTTCGTTCTTGCCGGTGCTGCACGGTCTGGTGGTCGGCCTCGCCTTGCTGCTCGGCTTCGTCTTGCCGCATCTGATCGGGCTGGCGCGGGTGCCCAGCCTGCGCGTCATGCGCCGCGAGATGGGTGAGGGCGCCGGTCTGTCGCGCGCTGCCTGGGCCAGTGGCCTGGTGGTGCTGGTGGCGATCATTTTGTGGGTGGCCAACGACTTTACGCTGGGCGCCTGGATCTCGGTCGGTTTCCTGGCCGCGCTGGGCGGCTTCGCTGC
The DNA here is from genome assembly GCA_041600915.1 of Nitrogeniibacter sp. Classification (GTDB taxonomy): domain Bacteria; phylum Pseudomonadota; class Gammaproteobacteria; order Burkholderiales; family Rhodocyclaceae; genus Nitrogeniibacter. Next base: position 1,301 of record JBFIJC010000140.1, on the reverse strand, counting down.
GCTCAGTGGCGCCGGCTTTGTGCTGCTGGCGCGATTTGCGCTGGCGGTCGGCGGCGGGTGGCGGCAGGGCTTGCTGGCGCTCAAGCGACGCATGGGCAGTCAGGTCATTCAAGCGACGGCGGTGGGCCTCGGCCTGATGGCTTTGTTGCTGCTCACCTTGGTGCGCGCCGATCTGTTGTCTGCCTGGCGCGACACCGTGCCTCCGGATGCGCCGAACCGCTTCGTTATCAATCTGCAACCAGACCAGCAACAGGCTTTTCTCACATTCTTTAGGGATGCCGGTCAGCCCGAGCCCGACTTGATGCCGATGATCCGTGGTCGGCTGATGGCCATCAACGGTCAGCCCGTTTCGCCGGAGGTCTACTCCGATGATCGCGCCCGGCGGCTGGCTGAGCGTGAATTCAATCTGTCGTATTCGACCGATCTGCCGCTTGGCAATGTGCTCGATGAGGGGCGCTGGCATGGCGCCAACGGCCCGGCTTTTTCGGTTGAGGCCGGCGTGGCCAAATCGCTCGGTGTATCGGTGGGCGACACGGTGACTTTCGATGTGGCCGGTCAGCAGGTGACGGCGCCGGTTACCAGTCAACGCAGTCTGCGTTGGGATTCGATGCGGGTGAACTTCTTCTTCCTCGCCTCGCCGGGCGTGCTTGATCAGTTTCCAGCGAGTTTGATCACCAGCTTTTATCTGCCGCGCGAGGCGCAGGAATTCTCGCTGGCCTTGATCCGTGCCTTCCCGAACATTTCGGTGATCGATGTCGGTGCGGTGATGGGGCAGGTGGAGGCCATGATCAACAAGCTGATCACCATCGTCGAGTTGGTGTTTGGTTTTGCCGTGGTCGCTGGCGTGGTGGTGTTGTTTGCCGCGCTGCAGTCGACGCGTGACGAGCGCGCGCGCGAGTTCGCGGTGATGCGCACCCTCGGCGCGCGGGCGCGACAACTCAAACAAAGCCTGCTGGTCGAGTTTGCCGCCATGGGCGCAGCGGCAGGCGCCCTGGCCGGCACGGGCGCGAGTCTGGTCGGCTGGCTGCTCGCCGTGCGGGTGTTCGACATGCCCTATACCCCCGCGCCGGGGCCGGTGCTGGTCGGCGCGCTTGCAGGGGCCTTGGGCGTGATGCTGGTCGGCTGGCTGGGGGCGGGCAGACTCTTGCGCCAGTCGCCGCTGCAGCTCTTGCGCGAGGCAGTGTAAGCGCATGCCGCTGATATACTCGGCCTCTTTTTTCAAATGGACAGTGCAGTGACCGAGCAAGAGATTCAGTACGCATTGATCGCCGCCGTGTTGGTCTTGCTGGTGGCGGTGCTGG
>JBFIJC010000139.1:0-8992 GCA_041600915.1 Nitrogeniibacter sp. | reverse complement strand
CTGTCTGGCGCGCCCCGAGGCGCCCGCAGGCGCCGGCGTGTCGGCCGCGTTTGATGAGGTTGAGGGTTTCTACGGCCATCTGGAGCGGGCGATGATCGACAGCGGGTTTCACGATCCGGCCAATCCGCGGAAGCTGATGCCGAGACTGCGTCGCCTGTTTGGCCGCGTGCGGCTCGAGAAGGAAGAGGTGGGCATCCTGCGCGGCATCCTCAGTGCGCTTCAGCGTAAAGTCGATTAAAATAGTCGGACTTTTTCTGGCGCTCGCAAAGGCGGGCGCTTTTGTTTGGCGAATCATTGGAGGGGCGCATGTTCAGTCGCTTGCGGGAAGATATCAACAGTGTCATGAGCCGGGACCCTGCGTCGCGCTCTGCGCTTGAGGTGTTGACCTGTTATCCCGGCGTGCATGCCCTGATGTTCCATCGTCTGGCGCACGGTGCTTGGACGCGGAAGTTTTACTGGCTTGGCCGCTTCATCAGCCATATCAGCCGCTGGCTCACTGGTATCGAGATTCATCCCGGTGCGGTGATTGGTCGGCGCGTATTCATCGATCACGGCATGGGTGTGGTGATTGGCGAAACGGCCGAGCTTGGCGACGATTGCACCATCTACCAGGGCGTTACGTTGGGCGGCACCTCTTTGTATCGTGGGGCCAAACGGCACCCGACCCTGGGCAAAGGCGTGGTGATCGGCGCGGGCGCACAGGTGTTGGGCGGTTTTACCGTCGGTGACGGCGCCAAGGTCGGGTCGAACGCAGTGGTGGTCAAGCCCGTGCCCGAAGGCGCAACCGCAGTCGGCAACCTGGCGCGCATCATCGACCGGGAGCGTGACGACGCGCGCGAGCAAAAGGCCGAAGCCATGGGCTTTTCAGCCTACGGCGTGACCCGCGATATGGACGATCCGATGGCCAAGGCGATTCACGGTTTGCTGGATCATGCGGTTGAAACCGATCGACGCCTGGCGCTGATGATTCAACGGCTTGAGGCGGCCGGCCTGCCTGTGAATGGGGATGGTGAATCGGCCGACGGTTTCGACGCCGAACGACTGGGCAAAATGGTTGACTAGCCGCGCGGGCAATAGTTGATTGAAGTAGTCGGGTACTGTATTGTCGACTAAATAATTCAGGTATTCGCGCTGCGAGGGCATGAAATGAGACTGACGACCAAAGGCCGGTTTGCGGTCACTGCAATGATCGACTTGGCGCTGCGCCAGGACGGTGGACCAGTGACGCTGGCGGGAATCGCAGAACGGCAGAGCATCTCGCTGTCTTATCTTGAGCAACTGTTCGGCAAATTGCGTCGCCACGAACTGGTGTCGAGCGTACGCGGGCCGGGCGGTGGTTACTGTCTTGCCAAGCCGATGGCCGAGTTGACGGTCGCAAACATCATTGTCGCCGTGGATGAGCCGCTGGACGCCACGCAGTGTGGCGGCAAGCAGAACTGTCACGATGAACATCGCTGCATGACGCACGATTTGTGGACGAATCTCAATCGCCGGATGTTCGACTACCTCGACTCCGTCAGCTTGCAATGTCTGGTGACCGCGCACAAGGCGCGTGAAGCCGCCAATCGCAGCGACGAGAAAGTGATGGTGCTCAAGCGTCCGCGTGTGAGCGACAGCGAGTCGGTGTCTCTCTGAGTTTGCAGCCCATGTTTGCCCCAGTTTACCTCGATCACAACGCGACGACGCCGCTTGATTCGCAGGTGCGTGAAGCGATGCTGCCTTACCTCGGCGCGCGTTTTGGCAATGCATCGAGCCGTCACGAGTATGGTCGCCATGCCCGTGCCGCGATCGATACGGCGCGTGCGCAAGTCGCTTCGGTGCTTGGCGCACATCCGACGGAGGTGGTTTTCACCAGCGGCGGGTCGGAGGCGAACAATCTGTTTCTCAAGGGCGCGGCCGCCATGTTGAAGCCCGGCCGCGTGGCAGTGAGCGCCATCGAGCATCCGTGTGTGCGGGAATCGGCGCGGCGTTTGGTGAAGCAGGGTTGGGCGTTTGACGAGATTGGCGTTGATGCACAGGGCCTCATTGACGCGACCGACTTTGCCGAGAAACTGTCGGCAAAGCCGCAGCTGGTGTCGATCATGCTGGCCAACAATGAAACCGGCGTGCTTCAGGAGATTGAATCCCTGGCCGCCATGGCACGCGCGCAAGGTGCCCGCATTCATACCGATGCGGTGCAGGCGCTGGGTAAGGTGCCGGTCGATTTTCGTGCCCTCGGCGTGAATGCGCTGACCGTGTCGGCACACAAGATTTATGGCCCGATTGGCGTGGGCGCGCTGGTCGTGGACAAGCGTGTTGAGCTTGCGCCCTTGATCGATGGCGGTGGTCAGGAGCGTGGTTTGCGCTCCGGAACCGAAAACCTTGCTGCAATTGTGGGTTTTGGTCTGGCCTGTGAACTGGCAGAATCACGGCGCGTGGCCGACGCGTCGCGCTTGGTCCAACTCAAGGAGCGCCTTGAGCAAGGGCTTGGTGGCCTCGGCGCAACGATATTTTCGTCAGGCGCAGCGCGCTTGGCCGGGACCAGCTTTTTCGCCTTTGCGGGCGTCGACGGTGAGACCCTGGTCGGCAAGCTGGATCGGGCGGGCTTTGCGTGTGCGAGCGGCTCGGCGTGCTCCAGCGCGAATCCCGAGCCATCGAAGACGCTGCTGGCGATGGGCGTGGCACCCGAACTGGCGCGCGGCGCGATTCGCGTCAGTGTGGGCCGGGCAACAACGATGGACGAGGTAGACCGTTTTGTCGGTGCCTTGTCGGAAGAATTGAACACATTGCGTGGCCTCACGGCCATGGCGAACTGATTGAACAGAAAACGAGTGGGCTGCGATGGCCCGGACGGAGAGAGTGAATGTTGAAGTTCCCGATTTATCTCGATTATTCGGCAACCACGCCGATCGACCCCCGCGTGGTCGAGGCGATGATCCCGTATCTGAGCGAGCATTTTGGCAACCCCGCAAGCCGGTCGCATGCTTACGGCTGGGAGGCCGAAAAAGCGGTTGAGCTGGCGCGTGCCGACGTGGCGGCGCTGGTCAATGCCGACCCGAAAGAAATCGTGTGGACCTCCGGCGCGACCGAGTCCGACAACCTGGCGATCAAGGGCGCGGCCCAGTTCTACCAGAGTAAGGGTAAGCACATCATTACGCTCAAGACCGAGCACAAGGCGGTGCTGGATACCTGCCGTGAGCTCGAGCGCCAGGGCTTCGAGGTGACCTATCTCGACGTTCAGGAAGACGGCTTGCTGAATCTGGATGCTTTCCGTGCCGCGCTGCGTGACGACACCACCGTGGTGTCGGTGATGATGGTCAATAACGAAGTTGGCGTGGTTCAGCCGATCGAAGAGATCGGCGAGATCTGCCGTGAGCGCGGCATCATCTTCCATGTGGATGCGGCGCAGGCAACCGGCAAGGTCGAGATCGATCTGCAGAAGCTGAAGGTCGATCTGATGTCCTTCTCGGCGCACAAGACCTATGGCCCCAAAGGCATCGGCGCGCTGTATGTGCGTCGCAAGCCGCGGGTGCGCCTGATTGCGCAGATGCACGGCGGTGGCCACGAGCGCGGCATGCGCTCGGGCACGCTGGCGGCACATCAGATCGTCGGCATGGGCGTGGCCTTCCGTCTGGCGCGCGAAGAGATGGCGACCGAGAATGTGCGCATTGGTCTGCTGCGCGACAAGCTCATGAACGGCCTGACCGATATCGAAGCGACCTATGTGAACGGCGACATCACCCATCGTGTGCCGCACAACCTCAATATTTCCTTCGCTTATGTCGAAGGCGAGTCGCTGATCATGGCGATCAAGGATGTGGCGGTGTCGAGCGGTTCGGCCTGTACTTCGGCCAGCCTGGAGCCTTCATATGTGTTGCGCGCCCTGGGTCGGAACGACGAGCTGGCACACAGCTCGATCCGGTTCTCGATCGGCCGTTTCACCACCGAAGAAGAAGTGGATTACACCATTGACCTGTTGCACCGGAAGATCAGCAAGCTGCGCGAACTGTCGCCCTTGTGGGAGATGGTGCAGGAAGGCGTGGATCTGAATACCGTGCAGTGGGCTGCCCACTGAGCTGACAGGAGAATAGAACATGGCTTATAGCGAAAAAGTACTGGATCACTACGAAAACCCGCGCAACGTCGGCGCCTTCGGCAAGGATGAAGCCGGCGTGGGTACGGGCATGGTCGGCGCACCGGCCTGTGGCGACGTGATGAAGCTGCAGATCAAGGTCAATGGTCAGGGCGTGATCGAAGACGCGAAGTTCAAGACCTACGGCTGTGGCTCGGCCATTGCGTCCAGCTCGCTGGTGACCGAGTGGGTCAAGGGCAAGTCGCTCGACGAGGCGCTGGACATCAAGAACACGGCAATTGCCGAAGAGCTGGCACTGCCGCCGGTCAAAATTCACTGCTCAATCCTGGCTGAAGATGCGATCAAGGCCGCTGTTGCGGACTATCGCAAGCACCAGGAAGCAAAAGGCGAATAAGGAGTCGGTCGATGGCAATCACTCTGTCTGAGCGCGCAGCGGATCACGTGGCGCGCTTCATCGAAAAACGTGGCAAGGGTGTCGGCATCCGTCTGGGCGTCAAAACCTCGGGCTGCTCCGGCATGGCGTACAAGCTGGAATTTGCCGACGAGGCTGCGCCCGAAGACATCATTTTCGAATGTCGCGGGGTGAAGGTGCTGGTCGACCCGAAGAGCCTGCCGTACATGGACGGCACCGAGCTCGACTTTGTGCGTGAAGGGCTCAATGAGGGGTTCAAGTTCAAGAACCCCAACGTCAAGGATGAGTGCGGGTGCGGCGAGAGTTTTAATGTCTGATTTTTGCTGAGGCGTCTGACTGATGGATCTTCAGCAAGATTTTTTCGCGCTGTTTGGTTTGCCGAAAGGCTTTGATATCGACAAGGAACGCCTGGAGCAGGCGTATCGCGACTGCCAGGCGCAGGTCCACCCCGACCGCCACGCCCACCGCTCGGACGCCGAAAAGCGCGTCTCGATGCAGTGGGCGACGCACGTCAACGAAGCCTACCGGACCTTGCGCAAGCCGCTTTTGCGGGCGCGCTATTTGCTGACGCTGCGTGGCGTTGATGCCGGCATCGAGACCAACACCGCCATGGCGCCCGCCTTTCTGATGGAACAGATGGAGTGGCGCGAGGGGGTTGAAGAGGCGCGCGAGGGCGGCGATGTTACCGATCTGGAGCACATGCGTCAGCGTCTCGATCAGCATGAGCACGCGCTCCATCAGAGCTTGTCGGGACAGCTCGCTGACGACGTGACCGACGCCGAACTGGCCGCCGATACCGTGCGCCGCTTGATGTTCATCGAAAAACTCCAGATAGAAATCGACGATGCGCTCGAAGCGCTGGAAGACTGATGGCTTTGTTACAACTACAAGAACCCGGGGAAACGACGGCGCCGCATGAGCATCGCCTGGCGGTCGGGATTGATCTTGGGACGACCAATTCCTTGGTTGCTTCAGTGCGCAACGGCATCGCCGGGTGCCTGAATGATGCGGAAGGCCGCTCGATGCTGCCTTCGGTGGTGCACTATCCGCGCGGCGGCGCAGCGATGGTGGGGCGTAACGCCCAGTCGTTTCAGGTGGATGACCCGCGCAATACACTGGTGTCGGTCAAGCGATTCATGGGTCGGGGCGTCAAGGATGTGACCCACATCGAATCGATGCCTTATGACTTTGTCGATACCGAAGGCATGCTGCGATTCCGCACGGCGGCCGGCGTCAAAACCCCGGTCGAGGTCTCTGCCGAGATCCTGAAGAATCTTCGCGAGCGCGCCGAAGCGAGTCTCGGCGGCCCCCTGGTTGGCGCGGTGATTACCGTGCCGGCCTATTTCGACGACGCTCAGCGCCAGGCCACCAAGGACGCTGCACGTCTGGCCGGTCTGGACGTGTTGCGACTGCTCAACGAGCCGACTGCGGCCGCAGTGGCTTATGGTCTGGAGAACGCCTCGGAAGGCGTGTACGCCATCTATGACCTGGGCGGTGGCACTTTTGACATCTCCATCCTCAAGCTGTTGCGTGGCGTCTTCGAAGTGATGGCCACCAACGGCGATGCTTCTCTGGGCGGCGACGACTTCGACCATCGGGTGTTTTGCTGGATTCTTGACCAGTCGGGTGTTGCGCCGGTGTCGGACAGCGACGCACGACGCCTTCAGTCGCTGGCCCGTCGTGCCAAGGAGCGTCTGAGCAGCGATGAAGAAGCGCAGATTCGCGTCACCTTGAGTACCGGCGACGAGGTCGACCTGACGCTCACACGCGAAACCTTTGTCGACATCACCCGCACCCTGGTCAATAAAACGCTGGCGCCGGTGCGCAAAGCCTTGCGCGATGCCGATCTGTCAGTTGACGAGGTTAAAGGGGTGGTGATGGTCGGCGGCGCGACCCGCATGCTGCACCTGCAGCAGGCCGTGGGCGAGTTCTTCGGTCAGTCACCGTTGACCAATCTTGATCCCGACAAAGTCGTGGCGCTCGGTGCGGCCATGCAGGCCAATGTGCTGGCCGGCAATCGCACGGCCGACGATGACTGGCTGCTGCTCGATGTGATTCCGCTGTCGCTCGGCATCGAAACCATGGGCGGTCTGGTCGAGAAGATCGTGCCGCGCAATTCGACGATTCCGATCGCCAAAGCGCAGGAGTTCACCACCTTCAAGGATGGTCAGACTGCCATGGCCATTCATGTGGTGCAGGGCGAGCGGGAGTTGGTGTCAAACTGTCGTTCACTGGCACGCTTCGAGCTCCGCGGCATTCCGCCCATGACCGCGGGGGCGGCACGCATTCGGGTGAGCTATCAGGTCGATGCCGATGGCTTGCTGGCTGTGACCGCGCGTGAGATGTCATCGGGCGTCGAGGCGCAGGTCGTGGTCAAACCGTCCTACGGACTGGCTGACGACGAGATTGCCGACATGCTCAAGGCCGGTTTTGAAAACGCAGGCGAAGATGCCAAGGCCCGCGCGGTTCGCGAATTGCAGGTCGAAGGCGAGCGCCTGCTTGAGGCCGTGCAACAAGCCCTGCTGGCCGATGGCGTCTTGCTCGACGCGCAGGAGCGTGCAGGCATCGACGCGGCCATGGAAGCGCTGCGCCAGGCGGTTGCTGAGACCGATGCCAATGCGCTTCGCAAGGCCCTGGACGGTTTGAGCCGACAGACTGACGCGTTTGCCGCGCGACGCATGGACAAAAGCATTCGATCGGCATTGGCCGGTCACAAGATCAATGAATTGAAGGTTTGAGATGACGCAGATAGTGGTATTGCCGCATGTGGAGTTGTGCCCCGATGGCGCCGTGCTGGAGGCCAGTCCGGGGACGTCGATTTGTGACAGCCTTCTCGCCAACGGCATTGCCATCGAGCACGCCTGTGAAAAGAGCTGTGCGTGCACGACTTGTCACGTGATTGTGCGCGAGGGCTATGCCTCGCTCGAAGGTGCCGAAGAGCTCGAAGACGATCTGCTCGATCGTGCCTGGGGTCTGGAGCCGACATCGCGCTTGTCCTGTCAGGCCCTGGTGCGCGATACCCCGCTGACCGTCGAGATTCCGAAATACACCATCAACATGGTCAGCGAGGGCAAGCACTGATGAAATGGACCGAAGTCGAAGAGATCGCCATTCAGTTGTCGGACGCTCATCCCGACGTTGATCCGACCAAAGTGAATTTCGTCGATTTGATGAACTGGGTGCTGGCGCTGCCCGAGTTCAATGACGACCCGAGCCGCTGTGGCGAACGGATTCTCGAGGGGATCCAGCAGGCCTGGATTGACGAGGTCGCCTGAGCGCGACCTCGGTGTGGTATCAGGCGCCGGGGCCCGGTGCCGGCTCTGAGGACTCGTTCAGCGACAGCCAATACACGCCGAGCTGCCCCACCGCCTGGATGAAACGCTCGAAGTCGACGGGTTTGCGAATGTAGCTGTTCGCCCCGAGGCGATAGGCTTCGGTGATGTCCTGCTGCTCTTTGGACGTGGTGAGCACCACCACCGGCAGCAGCGCCGTTGCTTCGTTGGCACGTATGCGGCGCAACACCTCGAGGCCATCAATGCGCGGCAACTTCAGATCCAGCAGAATGACCGCCGGCACCGGATTGCTTTTCTTGCCCTCATGGCTGCCGGTGCCAAAGAGATAGTCCAGCGCCTCGACCCCGTCACGTGCAACGACGACCGGGTTGGGGATCTTGTTTTTGCTGAAGGCCCGCAAGGTAAGAGCTTCATCGTCCGGGTTGTCCTCGACGAGAAGAATAGGGCGCTCGGTGGCCATGCGTACTCCTGAGCCCGGCAAATCAATCAGCCGAGAGTAAAGAAAAATGTGGCGCCGCGGCCGACCTGAGCATCAGCCCAGACACGGCCTCCGTGGCGGTGAATAATCCGGCTGACTGTGGCCAGTCCAATGCCGGTGCCCGGGTAATCCGATTCGCGATGCAGGCGCTGAAAAGCACAAAACAGTTTGCCGGCATAACGCATATCAAAGCCGGCGCCATTATCCTTGGCAAAATACACCGTCTCGCCGTCTTGCTGCAAGCAGCCGATCTCAAGTGCGGCGGCGGGGTTCTGGCTCGTAAACTTCCATGCGTTACGAATAAGGTTGCTCATGGCAATGCGCAGCAGATTTCGGTCGCCATGGACCGGGATGTCCTCGGGCACTGTGAGCGTCACGGCACGTTCGGGCTGCTCCTGGCGAAGCTCTGTTTCGATGTCACGGACAAGTGCGGCCAGGTTGAAGTCGGATCGGCGCATCTCGTCGCGTGTGACGCGTGAAAGCTTGAGCAGATCGTCGATGAGTTGTTGCATGCGGTGTGTGGCGCCGCGAATCCGCTCCAGGTAGTTCAGCGCGTTTGCGTCCAGCTGGGGGCGATAGTCGTCTTCGAGCATGCGCGAGAAGCCGTCAATGCCCCGCAGCGGCGCGCTCAGGTCGTGAGACACCGAGTAGCTGAAGGATTCCAGTTCCTGATTGGCGACCGTGAGCTCGGCCGTGCGTTCGCGCACGCGTGTCTCGAGCGCGGTGTTGAGCGCCTG
>JBFIJC010000138.1:0-9096 GCA_041600915.1 Nitrogeniibacter sp. | reverse complement strand
CGGCCGACCAGGCATTTGATTTCTGTGGCGCTCAGTTGCGGGTGGAGGCGGTAGGCCTCCGCGACCTGGCCGTGCGCCTCCTTGTGTCGGCCGGCGGCCAGTAGCACCGCCGCGAGCACGACGTGCGGAATGTGGTTACGGGTGTCTCGGCGGCAGGCCGTTCGGGCGGTGTCGATGGCTTCGACGAGTTGGTCGTCGAGCATGAGGCCGATGGCGAGGAAGCTGCCCCAGACGGCGAGGCGGTTGTCGAGCGGGCTGATCTTGATCCCGTGGCGCAGGTCGGCGACGCCTGTTGTGTAGGCCCCGGCGGCGATTTGCGCGGCGCCGCGGGCGGCCCAGGCTTGTGCGTTTGAGGGGTTTTGCTCGATGGCTTTGTCGAGCACGGGCATGGCGCGGGGGGCGTGTCCGAGGTCGGCCAGTGCGCAGCCGGCAAAGCCCAGTACGGTGGAGTCGGTGTCGTCCAGCGCGAGGGCGGCATCGGCGGCGCGCAGGCCTTCGGTGCGTGCGGCTTCGCGGTCTTGCAGCAGGCCGATGCGATGGCCCAGCGCGAGGATGAGTGCCAGGTAGGCTTGCGCCGGGCCGTAGGTGGGGTCGAGCGTCACGCTTTGGCGCAGCAGCGATACGGCTTCGGCAAAGGTGTCGGGATGCCAGCCCTTGACCGCCAGCAGCCCGCTGGCCTGTTGATAGAGGAGCCACGCGCTGCGGTCGCTGACTTGCGCGCGCACGTGTTGGTAGGACTCACGCACCACCGCGGGTTCGAGCACCTGGCCGATGGCCTGGGCGATGTCGTCCTGCAGCCGGAAGATGTCGGCCATGGGGCGGTCGAACTGTTGCGCCCACAGGTGGCCGCCGTTGTGGGTGTCGATGAGCTGCACATTGATGCGCAGCTGCTCGGCGACCACACGCAGGCTGCCCTCGACCATGCAGTCCACGCCGAGCTCGTCGCGCACTTGCCGGGCGGTGGGGCGTTTGCCTTTGTAGGCGAAGCTGGAGGCGCGGGAGATGACCAGCAGCCCGGGGATGCGGGCCATGGCGGTGGTGAGGTCTTCGACCAGTCCGTCGGCGAGGTAGTCGAGCTCGGCATCACTGGAGAACACGTCAAAGGGCAGCAAGGCCAGCGCAGTGCGCTTTGGCGACGGTGCGGCAGGGGCGGCGTTGGTCGTTGGTGCGATATCGACCGCAGCCACAAACCGGAAACCGTGCCCGCGTGCGGTGCGAATCAGGCGCTGGGCCTCGCCGTCGTCGCCAATGGCCTGCCGTGCGGCTTTGACGCAGGTCGACAGCGTGGCATCCGACACCACCCGGCCGCGCCATAGCTCGGCGAGGATTTCGTCTTTGCTCACCACGCGCTCGTGGTGTTGCAGCAGCAGCTCCAGCAGCTTGAACACCTGCGGTTCGAGCTTGCGCACGATGCCCGCGCAGCGAAGTTCGAAGACGTCGGTATCGAGTTCCCAGTCGCCGAAACGGAAGATCACGGACGCCCCCATGGCCTGACGGTGTGTGACCGACTCTAACAGGTCGTCCGGGTGGGCGTGAGCGGGGCGTCGATGCCTCCGCGCGCAATCTTCAGGCAATCTCCAGCGCATCTTCAAGCGTCGGCGGGCACGACGCTCAAGAATGGCATCACGCAACGGGGCATTTCCCGGGGCGGAAAACCCAAGGAGAGAAATCATGCCACTCGTCGATATTCACGTGATTGAAGGGGTGTTCAGCCCCGAACAGAAGAAGGACATGATCGCCAGGATCACCGACACCATGGTCGGCATCGAAGGCGAAAACCTGCGCGGTGTGACCTGGGTGCGGGTCCTGGAGGTTGCCAGTGGCGCCTGGGGAATCGGCGGGCAGGCACTCAGCACCGCCGACGTGCAAGCGATTCAACGCGGCACGGCCGGATAACGGCGGCGCGCAGCGCGCCGAGGTTCAATTTTGAAGGAGCGAGACCATGTCACCGATTGCCAGCAACACTCTGCAAGTCGTCGCCGAAAACCCCGCCGTGGATATGGCAGCGCGTCAGCAGCCGCTGCAAACCCACTACCAGACGACGCCGGCCGACGCGTGGATTACCGATAGCGCCACCACCCACTCACGCAGTCATTCCCCGGCGATGCCGCTGTATGGGCACGTTACGCTGCAAGGCGGCCGACCGCTTGAGTTGCGCTATGGCGTGCATACGGCGGTGGGCGGCGAGAGCGACGAGCCTGTGCCGGGCGAGCTGTTGTGCGCGGCCATTGCCGCCTGTTTTGACAGCACCGTGCGCATTCTGGCCAATCGCTTTGGCATCACGCTCGACACGCTCGAGGTGCAAGTCGACGCGATGGTCGACGTGCGCGGCACGCTGCTGGTCGATCGCAGCGTGCCGGTGGGCTTTCAGAAGATCGCGCTGTGTGCACGCATATCAAGCCGCGAACCCCCCGCACCCGGGGTGATCGAGCGGCTCATGAAGGCCGCCGAGCATAGCTGCGTGGTGCTTCAGACGATGCGCAACGGCCCCGACATTAGCGTGCGATGCGAAGTGCGGTGAGCTTGCCGGCCGACGCGACCGGGTGGTCGCGTCGGTGCGCGGGCTCAGACGAAGCTGACGGTCTGGCCTTGCTGGTCGAAGGCCAGAAAGCGCTGAACCTCGCCGTTCTCGATGTGCTTGACCATCAGTTCAAGCGGCTGCTCGGCCTGCTTGGTGCTCAGCATCACGCCGTTGTGGCCATCGAGTGCGCCAACAAAAACAATCTGCCACTCGCGGCCCATTTGCAGGGATTCGCGCTTCAGTGTGTCGAAGTCCGGCACCTCATTCAGCGCCTTGTCGACATACATGATGGGTGACAAGGTGCCGCCCTGGCCTTGGGCAAAGCGTTGCGCTTCGTCTTCGGTGTGTTCGTCGGGGAGTTGCGCCGCGGCAAAAACGAACAACAAGCGCTGTGGCTCGATTTGTTGACCCGCCACGCGGAGAAAATCGTCGAAATTCGCCATTTTTATTGGCCGTCCTCCTGAAAGTGCGTGCATTTTACGTCATCCTGGCGCGTGAGATGACATCCTCAGGCACCCGGTGCGTCCGTCGCGCGTGCCAGTGCCGGCATTTTCGTGCAGCGCTCGGCGCACCCTACAGTCTGGTGGCCGGTGGCCGTAGACACATAAAGGCGTTTCTCATCTCCGGTGGCGGCTGGCACGGGATCGGTGTACTTGAGCAACGCGTTTTTGGCAGGTCTTTGGCGGACATGACATGGCGGTTCAGCAAGGTGTACGACTCGGTCACTCCCTGCTTCAGGATGCTCGCCTGGCGGCACGGGCGTTCCATGACGCGGTTGCGCAGCGCGACTGCGCGCTGGTCTTGTTCTTCTGTTCCAGCTTGTACGATCTCGATGCCCTGGCCGATGAGTTGGCGCGCCTGTTCGATGGGGTAACCGTGGTCGGTTGTACCACCGCCGGCGAAATTGGCCCCGCGGGATATTGCCGACACAGCCTGTCGGGGGTGAGTTTTTGCCGCAGCGATTTCAGTGCCGTGGTCGGCCGCCTCGACGGTTTGCAGCAGTTCGACATGACAGCCGGACATGTGTTTGCCGGTGAGCTGTTGGCCCGGCTCAAGGCCCTGACGCCCTCCCGCGAGGCGCCGGCCCATTGCTTCGGGCTGCAGTTGATCGACGGGCTCTCGGTTCGAGAGGAGCGGGTATCGCATGCGCTTCAGTCGGCGCTGGGGCGTATTCCGGTCATTGGAGGGTCGGCGGGGGATGATCTGAAATTCAGCCGCACCTCGGTCTATCACGAGGGGGCGTTTCATTCCGATTGCGCCGTCCTTGCGCTGATCGGCACTCGTCTCCCGTTCATGGCATTCAAGACGCAGCATTTTGCCACCGAGGATGAGCGCTTTGTGGTGACCGAGGCGGACGCCAGTCGTCGTGTTGTTCATGAAATCAACGGGTTGCCGGCCGCGCAGGAGTACGCACGGCTGGTCGGTGTGGCATGTGAGGGCCTGGGGCCGGCGCAATTCGCAGCGCATCCGGTCGTGGTGATGATCGACGGCACGGACTATGTCCGGTCGATCCAGAAAGTGAATGCGGACGACAGTCTCACCTTTTACTGCGCGATCGAGGAAGGGCTGGTGTTGCGGGTCGCCCGGGGGCAGGACATGGTGTCTGATCTGTCGCGAGCGCTGGACGGTGTCCGGGCGCAGATTGGCCCCCCCGAGCTGGTGTTCAGTTGTGACTGCATCCTGCGTCATCTTGAAATGGACGCCGGGCAGCAGCGCGAGGCCGTGGCCGATCTGCTGGTTCGCAACAATTGCGTAGGCTTCAGCACCTACGGAGAACAGTATGGCGGCGTGCACGTTAACCAGACGCTGACCGGGATTGCGATTGGTCGATCGCTGGAGGTGGATGATGGGTGAGAGTGCAATTGGCCCCCAGGCGGCGACCGAGCGCAGCGCGCAGGATGAGATCGTTCGTCAGCAAAAAATCATCCGGGCGCTGATGAACCGGATTGATCGCGAGGCGAAGGGTCAGCGTTCCGATTTTGTGCAGTTCCAAACAAACGTGATCCTCGAAAACCAGGTGCGGGCGCGGACCGCCGAGCTCGAAGCGGCCGTTGTCGAGAACCGCGAGATCAACCAGTCGCTGGTGGCGGCACGCTTGAAGATGACGCAGGAGATTGAGGAGCGAAAGCGTGTGCAGGCCGCGCTGGAAAAGGAGAAGGACGAGCAGCGCGCCCTTATTCAGAAACTGGAGAGCGCCCAGAACCAGCTTCTGCAGTCAGAGAAGCTGGCCTCCATCGGGCAGTTGGCGGCCGGGCTTGCGCATGAGATCAACAATCCCATCGGCTTCGTCAATTCGAATCTGTCGACATTGCAAACTTACGCGGCCGACATGCTCCGGCTGATCGCGGTGTATGAGCGCGACGCGGCCCGGCGCGAGGCCGACCCGGCCGCCCTGGCCGAGATCGAGGCCGTCCGGCAGGCGATTGATATCGATTATTTGCGCGAAGACATCACAAGCTTGATCGCCGAGTCGATCGACGGTGCGGCGCGTGTGCATCGGATCGTGCAGGACATGCGTGATTTCTCGCATATGGGCGATGACGGATGGCAGTTCGCCAACCTGCATCAGGGCCTCGACAGTACGCTCAACATCGTCTCGAGTGAGATCAAGGATCGGGTGCAGGTCGTCAAGGCGTTCGGCGATCTGCCCGAGGTCGAGTGTCTGCCGTGCCAGATCAATCAGGTGTTCATGAACCTGCTGAGGAATGCGGCTCATGCCTGTGAGGGCGGCGGCACCATCACGCTCTCGTCGGGGGGCGACGGCGAGTGGGTGTGGATCGATGTGGCCGATACAGGCTGCGGCATTGCCGCCGAACACCTGACAAAGATCTTTGATCCCTTCTTTACGACCAAACCGGTCGGTGTGGGGACCGGGCTCGGTCTATCGGTCTCGTATGGCATCGCCAAGCGCCACGGCGGCTGTCTTGAGGTCGAGAGTCATCTCGGGCGTGGGACACGGTTTCGCCTCTGCCTGCCCGTTCGCCAGCGCGCGGCCGCTGACGGTCGTCAGACGCCTTGTGCCTGTCCGAGCGGCGACGAGTGAGTGGCGCTCGTCGCTTGAGCCGGCGGGCAGTGTCGGCAAGACCGCGCTCGTGGTGCCGAGCGCCAAAGCGCTGAACCCAATCGCCTTTGACGGTGCGCAATGGCCGGCTGTGCCTGACTGAACCATTCGTGTTTTTCGTGCGTCATCTGCGTGCAATCCGTTTGTCACGAAGCTGACACGCCGCCTGCACACACTGCGCAGCAATGCGCTGGAAAACTGTCTTCCTCTCCGATATTCACCTGGGCACGCGGGCCTGCCAGGCCGACCGCCTGCTCGACTTTCTCCGTCACCACCCGTGCGAGCGCCTGTATCTGGTGGGCGACATCATCGACTTCTGGGCCATGTCGCGCAGCATTCACTGGTCGGCCGAGCAGAACACCGTAGTGCAGAAAGTGCTGCGCATGGCGCGGCACGGCACGCAGGTGGTGTTCATCCCCGGCAACCACGACGAGGCGCTGCGCGACTATTGCGGCACGGCCTTTGGCGGGGTGCAGTTGCTGGAAGAGGCGATTCACACCACCGTCGACGGCCGCCAGCTGCTGATCATCCACGGCGATGCCTTCGATCAGGTCACCCGGCATCACCGCTGGGTCGCGGTGCTCGGCGACATGGCTTACAACACCCTGGTGCGGCTGAATATCTGGCTGTCGCGGGCGCGGCGACTGCTGGGCATCAGCGGCTACTGGTCGCTGGCCGGCTATGCCAAGCAGAAGGTCAAGAAGGCCATCGATTTCGTGTTCGATTTCGAGGACTCGGTCATCCACCATGTGCGCGATCGCGGGCTCGACGGCGTGGTCTGCGGCCACATCCACTGGCCGGCAATCAAGGATGTCGACGGCACGATGTACGCCAACTGCGGCGACTGGGTGGACTCGTGTTCGGCGCTGGTCGAGGACGACCGCGGCACGCTCAGCGTGGTGCGCTGGAACCCGGGCATGGCGCGACCGGCGCCAGACGCCCGGCCACACAAGGAGGACGCCGAATGCGTGTCCTGATGCTGAGCGATGTGTATTTTCCCCGCATCAACGGGGTGTCGACTTCGATAGAAACCTTCCGCCGGCAGCTGCCAGCGCATGGGGTGACGTCCACCTTGCTGGCGCCGGACTATGGCGGCGATGGCCCGGCTGCGGTCGAAGAGGACGTGTTGCGCATTGCCGGCCGGCCGGTGCCGGGCGACCCGGAAGACCGCATCATGCGCTGGCGCGACGCCTGCCGCGCGCTCGATGCGCTGCCGCTGGCCGGCTACGATGCCATCCACATCCAGACGCCGTTTCTGGCGCACTACCTGGGCAGCCGCCTGCGGCGCAAAACCGGGCTGCCGACGGTGGTGACCTATCACACCCTGTTTGAAGATTATCTGCACCACTACGCGCCCTGGCTGCCCCGGCCGGCGCTGCGCGCCTTTGCCCGTCGCCTCTCGCGCCAGCAGTGCAATGCGGTCGATGCCGTGATTGCGCCCTCGTCGGCGATGGCCGGGCGCCTGCGGGACTACGGCGTGCGCCAGCCGATTCACATCCTGCCCACCGGCATTCCGGTGGCGCACTACGCCAAGGGCAACGGGGCGCGGTTTCGGGCGCGCTTCGGTTTCAGCGCCGAGCGCCCGCTGGCGCTGTATGTCGGGCGGCTGGCCTTTGAAAAGAATCTGCACTTTCTGCTCGATGTGGCCGAGCAACTGCGGCACAAGCAGTCGAACGCGCGCATTCTGCTCGCTGGCGACGGCCCCGCCAATGCGCCGCTGCGTGAGGCGGTCAGGCGCCGCGGGCTGAGCGATAGCGTCGCCTTTGTGGGCTATCTGTCACGCGATGACGAATTGCCCGATTGCTACGCGGCGGCCGATGCTTTCGTGTTCGGCTCGAAGACCGAAACCCAGGGTCTGGTGCTGCTCGAAGCCATGGCCGCCGGTCTGCCCGTGGTGTGCCTGGCCGAGATGGGCGTGCGCGATGTGGTCGCCAATTGCCCCGCTGCGCGCACCCCGCCCGCCGAGGCCGCGCCCTTCGCCCAGGCGCTGATCGACCTGCTCGCCCACCCCGGCCGCAAGACAACGCTGGCCCGCGCCGCCCGGGCGCATGCGGCCGAGTGGTCCGACGCCGCCATGGCCGCGCGCCTTGCCACGCTTTACCGACAACTCACCGCGCCCGGTGCCCGACCCCTCCCCGGAGATCTGCATGGAAAGCCCGTTCAAGGGTAAGACCGGTCTGCGCCGCTTGATCAACGCCTTTGGCTACTCGATGAACGGTCTGTCCACCGCCTTTCGTGTCGAAGACGCGTTTCGTCAGGAGGTCTTTCTCGCCGCCGTGCTCATCCCGCTTGCCCTGTGGTTCGACGTGAGCGGCGTCGAGCGCGCCATACTCATTGCCAGCGTGATGTTCGTGCTCGTTGTCGAGCTGCTCAATTCGGCGGTCGAGGCCACCGTCGACCGCGTCTCGCTCGACAGCCACTCGCTTGCCAAGCGCGCCAAGGACATCGGCAGCGCGGCGGTGTTTGTGGCGCTGCTCAACGCCGCCGCCGTCTGGGCGCTGGTGCTGTTGCGCTGAGTGCGCCGCCCGTCAATTCAGAGCACCCCTGCTGCACCTTGAGCCCGCGCACTGCGGGCTTTCTTTTGGGCGCCTCAGATGCCGTGCGCGTCGGTCCAGGCCTTGAGGTGCTCCAGCACGCCCAGCGCGCTGTGGCCCATGTCGGTCATCTCGTAGGCCACGGCAATCGGGCGGGTGCTGAGCACCTCGCGGCGCACCAGGCCTTGCGCTTCGAGTTCTTTCAGGCGCTGGTCCACCATTTTCTTGCTGGCGCCACCGAGCTGGCGGGCGAGGTCGTTGAAGCGGACCGGGCCGTCCTTGAGATGCCACAGCACCGAGCCGGTCCATTTGCCGCCGAGCACGCGCATGCCGCGCTCGATGGGGCAGGGTTCGTTGCAGCCGGCTTTCTTGGTGTCGATTTCGGTGGCTGGGGCGTTCATGTGGGGCTCCGGGTTCAATGCGGCGAGTAGGTTACCAAAATACCACTGGTTGATATTTGTTACCAGCGCCCCCACACTCTGTCCAAGTTGTTTTTCCGCTCAGAGATTCGAACAAGGACACCCCCCATGACTACGCTGTTTTCTCCCCTGCAGGCCGGCGCACTGACGCTGCCCAACCGCATCCTGATGGCGCCGCTGACGCGTACCCGCGCTGAGGCCGACCATGTGCCCGGCGCCTTGATGGCCACGCACTACGCCCAGCGCGCCAGCGCCGGCTTGCTCATTGCCGAGGCCACCATGGCGACGGAAGGCACCTCGGCCTTCTGGAAAGAGCCGGGCATTTATTCCGAGGCGCAGATCGCTGGCTGGCGGCAGGTCACCGACGCGGTGCACGCGGCCGGTGGCCGCATCGCGCTGCAGATCTGGCATGCCGGTCGCGCCGCGCATCCGCTGCTCAACGACGGTCGTCAGCCGGTGTCGTCCAGCGCGGTCGCCATCGCCAACGACGAAGTGCACACGCCTGAAGGCAAGCAGCCGCACGCCGTGCCGCGCGTGCTGGCGGACGATGAGATCCCGGCG
>JBFIJC010000137.1:0-9157 GCA_041600915.1 Nitrogeniibacter sp. | reverse complement strand
GGCGTCACGCACCTGCTCGATCGTCAGCTCGGACACCGCACGCGGATACTGCTCCAGCCAGTCTGCCGGCAAACCGTAGAAGCCGATCACGCCGACGTAACCGAGCAGCTTCGCATTGGAATCGAGGCGCAGGCCAAAGCCGTTGACGATATTGCCTTTGGCGGCGTCCAGCTCTTCCTGGGTCGGCCCGTCAGCGATGAATTGCTGCAAGGTATCGCGCACGACCGCAACGGCGTCATCCGCCTGCTGGCCGCGAGTTTGCAGACCAATCCGGAACGGCCCGGCCACGCGTTGCGGCTCGAAGTAGCTGTACACGCTATACGCATAGCCCCGCTTTTCGCGAACCTCTTTCATCAGGCGCGACACGAAGCCGCCACCGCCGAGCACATAGTTGCCCGCCACCAGCGCATAGTAGTCAGGATCATCGCGGGTCAGGCCCGGCATACCGATCAGCACATGCGACTGCGCGGCCGGATGCGCCACGCGCAGCACGGCGCTTTCGCGCAGCGTGGGTGCAGGCAAGGCAGCTGGCGCTTCGCCCTTGGCGAGGCCCCGGGTCAGTTGCTCGGCAATCGCCTCGGCCTCGGCGCGACTCAGGTCGCCCACAATGCTCACATGGGCCGCAGCGGCGGTGTAGTACTGCCGATGAAACGCCACCACATCATCTCGCGTCAGGGCATTCAGGCTGGCTTCACTGGTGGCGCGACCATAGGGGTGATCGCCATACACCGCCTCACCAAAGGCACGCTCCACCAGATAGCCCGGCTGCGTCTGCGCCTCTTTGAGGCCGGCAATGGCTCGCGCCCGCTCACGCTCGAACACCGTCTGCGGGTAGGCGGGCTGCTGGATCACCTCGGCCAACAGCTCAATCGCTGCGACACGCTCGGCCGCGTTTGACAAGGTTCGCAGCGTCACGCTGGCGCGGTCGGTCTCGGCGCCCGCGCCAAAGCGCGCGCCCAAATCGGCAAAACGATCGGCCAGCGCATTTTCATCGCGCTGCAGGGTGCCTGCATCTAGCAAGCCGGCGGCGAGCCCGGCCAGGCCGCTCTTTTCCGCAGGTGCATAGGCACTGCCGGCGGCGAAGTCGACCTGAATGTCGACGATCGGCAGCGCGTGGGTTTCCACAAACGCCACCCGGGCGCCGGTCGACGCCACCCATTGTTGAATATCAACACCGGCCTGCGCGACGCTGGCCGACAGCGCCAGCCAGGCGGTGAGCAAAGTGCGAGTCATTGCGTGCATGTTCGGGGCCCTCAATGCCGCGTCTTGACGGAAGGGCGACGCGCCGCTTCCGCCGTAATCGGCAGCGGATCGAGCGTGACCACCGTCATCTGATCAGTTGGAAAATACCGCTGCGCAACGCTCGTTACATCCTCTGCGCTGACCTTGCGGATGCCTTCGAGCAGCGTGGCTTCATCCTTCCAGGACAAGCCCACCGCAGCCAGCCCGCCAATCTCCATCGCCTGCCCCATCAGCGAATCGCGCTGATAGACCCGGCTGGCCACGGCCTGCGTTTTGACGCGAGCCAGTTCTTGCTCGGCCACGCCTTCGGTCTGAATCCGCTGCAACTCGCCGAGCAGCGCGGCCTCGACCTCCGCCAGCGTTTTGCCGGGCGCGGGGGCGCCATCCAGATAAAACAGCGAGGGGCCGCGCGCAATGCCGTCATACCCCGCGCCCGCCGTTTGAGCGATCTGCTTGTCGCGCACCAGGGTGCGTGACAGGCGAGCGCCGTCATAACCATCGAGAACCGCCGCGAGCACTTGCAAGGCATACACGTCGGTGTCTTTGGCGGGATCGCGCAGCGTCGGCGTCGGCCAGGCCATCGCGATATAGGGCAGCTCAGCCGGCGCGCGCACCACACTGCGACGGATGCCGCGCTGCGGCGGCTCATTGACCACCGGGCGCTGCGGCAACTGCGCCGCCGCCACCTGGCCATAGGTACTGGCCGCCTGACGGAACACGGTCTCATGGTCGACATCGCCCACCACCACCAGCGTCGCGTTGTTCGGCGCATACCAGTCGCGATACCAGCGACGCGCATCTTCGGCGCTCATCCGCTCGAGGTCGGCCATCCAGCCGATCACGGGCCGCTGATACGGGTGGGCGTGAAACGCCGTCGCCATCAGCTCCTCGTAAACCAGCCCGCGCGCCTTGTCTTCGGTGCGCAGCCGGCGCTCTTCCTTGACGACCTCGATTTCCTTGGCAAAGGCCTCGTCGGTGAGCTGAAGCTTGTGCATGCGATCGGCCTCGAGCGTCATCATCCGCTCGAGCTGGTCTGCTGGCACCTGCTGAAAATAAGCGGTGTAGTCATAGCTGGTGAAGGCATTGTCGCGCCCGCCCACGCCAGCCACGATCTTGTTGAACTCGCCAGGCCCGACCGTCTCCGTGCCTTTGAACATCATGTGTTCGAGCACATGCGCCACGCCGGAGCTGCCCGCCACCTCATCCATCGCACCGGCGTCGTACCACACCATGTGCACCACGGAAGGCGCGCGCCTATCCTCTTTGACAACGACCCGCATGCCGTTGTCCAACCGGGTCTCGAAGGGGTTGGCCTGCGCTGAAGGGGCACTGACCGCCACCACCAGCGCCATTGCGCCAAACAGCGGCCATGGGCGCTCGCCATGACGGGCCACGGTTGTCTTGTCGCGCCCAAAAGCCGCGCGATCACACCAGCGTTTCCACAATCTCATGCACGCATCCTGCATCTGATAAAATTCGGCCTTCGCCCGGTTCCGGACCGGCGGGCCATCTTAGCCGCTCGCAGCTTACGCTGCCAGCAGCCCCGGCAAACAACTTCTGTGACCTGAGCCGCCATGTTTGGTTTCTTTAAAAAAACGCCCGCCAAAAGCGACGCCCCCTCTGACACCGCGCCCGAGGCGGACGCCGTCGTCAAAACCGAGGCGCCAACCGAGGTCGCCCCCGCGCCTGCGGCGCCGGCACCCGACGCCCTCGCTGACGCCCAGCCCGTGCCCGCAGCACGCCCCGAAAAGAGCTCCTGGAGCGATCGCCTCAAAGCCGGCCTGGCCCGCACGCGCAAGCAACTGGGCGGTGGTCTGGCGCACATGTTCGGCCTGCGCAAGATCGACGAGGCACTGCTCGAAGATATCGAAAGCACGCTCCTGATGGCCGACTGCGGCATTGAAGCCACCACTCACCTGATCGACGCCCTGCGCAAACGCTGGAAGCGCGACAAACTCGACACGGCAGATCAGCTCCAGGTGGTACTGGTCGAAGAGCTGACAGCCCTGCTCGCCCCCCTCGAAGCCCCGCTCACGGCCGACACGCACACGCCCTTCATCATCATGGTGGCCGGCGTGAACGGTTCGGGCAAAACCACCTCCATCGGCAAGCTGGCGCGCTGGTATCAAAGCCAGGGCAAAAAAGTGCTGCTCGCCGCGGGCGACACCTTCCGTGCTGCCGCACGCGAACAACTGGTGACCTGGGGTGAGCGCAACGGCATCGACGTCATTTCTCAATCCGGCGGCGACCCGGCCGCCGTTGCGTTTGATGCGGTCACCGCCGCACGCGCCCGAGGCATTGACGTGCTGCTGGCCGACACTGCCGGCCGACTGCCCACGCAAATGCACCTGATGGAAGAAATCGCCAAGGTCCGCCGCGTCATCGCCAAGGCCGACGGCACCGCGCCGCATGAAGTGCTGCTGGTCCTCGATGCCAACATCGGGCAGAACGCACTGGCACAGGTCAAAGCCTTCGACGCCGCTGTCGGCGTCACCGGGCTGGTCATCACCAAGCTCGACGGTACGGCCAAGGGCGGCATTCTGGCGGCCATCGCCCGGCAGTGCCCGAAGCCCTTGCGCTTCATCGGTGTCGGCGAAGGCATCGACGATCTGCGCCCCTTCAAGGCGCGCGAGTTTGTCGACGCCTTGTTCGCCAAGTCTGAATCCACCAAGTCCCGCGCCGAATGATCGTCTTCGAGCAGGTATCCAAACGCTACCCGGGCGGCCACGAGGCGCTGTCCGAGGTCAGCTTTGAGCTGCGCCACGGCGAGCTCGTGGTGCTGTCGGGCCACTCCGGCGCAGGCAAGAGCACGCTGCTCAAGATGATTCCGGTGCTCGAGCGGCCCACCTCGGGGCGCGTGCTGATCAACAACCAGGACATCAGCCATCTGCCGCGCGCCGGCATTCCCTATTTGCGGCGCAGCCTCGGGCTGATGCTGCAGGACAACCGGCTGCTCTACGACCGCAATGTGTTCGACAACATCGTGCTGCCGCTGGTCATCGGCGGCATGGCGCCCAAAGATGCGGCGCGCCGGGTACACGCCGCGCTCGAACGCGTCGGCCTGGGCGGGCGCGATCAGGAAATGCCCATCGGTCTCTCCGGCGGCGAGCAGCAGCGCGTCGCCATTGCCCGGGCCATCGTTAAACGGCCGTCCATCCTGATCGCCGACGAGCCGACCGCCCACCTCGACGCCGCCTACGCCCACGAGATCGCCGAATTGTTCCAGTCCTTCAAGTCGGTGGGCGTCACCGTCATTGTCTGCACACACGACCCCGCTCTGTTTGCCGAGACCCGTCCGCGTCGGCTGGTGCTGCGCCACGGCAAACTCATCGAGGGGGCCGAATGATGGGCGCCTGGTCGTATCAACATCGCAAAGCCATTGCCCACGCCGTCGGGCGCCTGCTGCGCCAACCGTTGGGCACCTTGCTGTCGGCATTGGTGGTTGGCATCGCGCTGGCCCTGCCGGCCGGCGGTTTCGTGCTGGTCGACAACGTCGCCTCGCTGGCCCGGGGTGTCACCGGTAGCCCGGAGATCAGCCTGTACCTGTCACTCGACGCCACTGACGCTGACGTTGCGGAAATAGAGTCGCGCCTGCGCAAGCAAGACGCACTGTCGGCGGTGCAGTTCGTGCCGCGCGACGTCGCCCTCAAGCAGTTGGCCGACAACGGCCTGGCCGACGTGCTCGACGGTCTGGAACGCAATCCCCTTCCGCACGCCTTCATCGTCACACCGCGCCAGGAAGACCCCGCGCTGTTCGAGCAGCTGCACCAGACCTTCGCCGCGTGGCCCAAAATCGATCACGTTCAGCTCGACGCTGCCTGGGTGCAGCGCATGCACAGCCTGCTGGCGCTGGTCGAGCTCGGCGTCAGCTTGCTCGCCGCGCTGCTCGGCGCAGCGCTGGTGATCATCACCTTCAACACCATCCGTCTGCAGATCCTGACCCAGCGCGCGGAGATCGACGTCACTCGCCTGCTTGGCGCCACCGACGCCTTCATCCGCCGCCCCTTCTACTGGCTGGGCTGTCTTCAAGGCCTGCTCGGTGGTTTGGTGGCCTGGGCCATTGTCACCGGCAGCATCTCGCTGCTGCGCGGCTCGGTCGAATCTCTGGCACAAGCCTACGGCGCGGTGTTTGCGCTCAACGGCCCAAACCCGACACAAGTTGCCGGCCTGCTCGTTGTAGCCGTGACGCTTGGCTGGCTCGGTACAGCCCTGTCCGTGCGTCGCCATCTTCGCGAAAGCGAATAGCCACGGTAAACTGGCGGCAGGTGGTCGCACCATTCGGGGGCGCCGCATGCGATCATGTGGCCCCAAGGTTTTGCCACGCCATGTCGACACTTCTCAACACCTACTCATCGCCGGCTGGCCGTCACGACGAACTACTCGACACCAACGGTAGCGTGCGCCTCCCGTGGCGTCCTTTGGTCGCCCGACTCGACACGCTCGGCCTTGGCGGAGTGAATGCCCGCGCGCAACTGGTCTCGGATTCGATCTTCGCCGACGGCATTTCGTACAACGTTCACGCCGAAAGCCATGAAGCGCCGCACGCATGGGAGCTTGACCCGCTCCCTCTGGTTATTGCGGCCGACGAGTGGACCTACCTGGCCTCGGCCGTCGCCCAACGCGCATCCGTACTGAACGCGATGCTTGGCGACCTCTACGGCCCGCAGCATTTGCTCGCCGAAGGTCTGCTCCCCTCAGCGCTCGTCTTTGGACAACCCAGCTTCAAGTGGCCTTGTGTCGGCATCCGCCCACCAGGCGACGTTTTCCTGAACACCTACGCAGTCGACATCGCCCGGGGCCCCAACGGCAAATGGTGGGCCATCGCCGATCACACACAGAGCCCATCGGGTGCGGGCTATAGCCTTCAGAACCGAATCGTGCTGTCCAAGACTTTTCCGGACGCGTTTCGCCAACTGCAAGTTCAGCCTCTGGCCGACTTCTTCCGCGCCCAGCTTGATAGCTTTTCACGGCTCGCGCCAACCGATGGTGAATCGCCGCTGATCGTTCTGCTGACCCCGGGGCCCGGCGACGACAGCTATTTTGAGCACGCCTTTTTGGCCCGCTACCTGGGCTATCCGCTGGTTGAAGGCCGCGATCTCACCGTGCGCGAAAACACGGTCTACCTGAAAACCCTTCGTGGCTTACGTCGCGTCCACGGCATTTTGCGCCGCCTCGAAAGTGATCTGTGCGACCCGCTAGAGCTCCGGGCCGACTCAGCCGTCGGCGTGCCCGGACTGCTCGCCGCCGTGCGCGCGGGCCGGGTACTGATCAGCAACGCGTTGGGGAGTGGCGTCCTCGAATCGGGCGCCATTTTTGGCTTCCTGCCGGCGATTTCCGAACGACTGACTGGCGAATCACTTGCCATGCCTTCGGTGGCGAGCTGGTGGTGCGGCGAAGCCGCCGCACTGGATCATGTGATCGAACACCTCGATGAGCTGGTGATCAAACCGGCGTTTTCCGACATGAGCCAGCCCGCCGTCTTCGGCCATCGGCTCAAGAGCGTCGAGCGCGACGAAATGATCGCAAAGCTTCGGGCACAGCCGCACGCCTACGTCGCGCAAGAATGGATTCCCATGTCGCAAGCCCCGGTCTGGGGCGGCGACGGGCTACAGGCGAGAACGGTGGGCCTGCGCCTTTTCGCTGTTGCAACCGGCGAGGGCTACACGGTCATGCCGGGCGCGCTTGGGCGCGTCGCCGCCAGCCCGCACCAGGAAGTCCTGTCAATGCCCCGTGGCGGCATCTCAAAAGACGTATGGGTCCGCGCCAGTGGCCCGGTACGCCGCGTCAGCCTGCTAAAGCGCCGACTTGGCGTTATCGACC
The DNA here is from genome assembly GCA_041600915.1 of Nitrogeniibacter sp. GTDB lineage: Bacteria > Pseudomonadota > Gammaproteobacteria > Burkholderiales > Rhodocyclaceae > Nitrogeniibacter. The sequence goes on along the minus strand of JBFIJC010000137.1, from coordinate 2,095 downwards.
TGGTCTGCGGAGGCTCGGACGTACCGTCTCGCGTGGGCGACAACCTGTTCTGGCTCGGTCGCTACACTGAACGCAGCGAGGCCACCGCGCGCCTGCTTCGCGCGACATTGAGCCGGCTATCAACGGGCGACAACGACAATGAATCCGCGTTACCCGATCTCCTCACCGCCTGCCGCCACATGGAAATCCTGGCGCAATCGCCCGAGCCTGAAGCGAGCGACGATACGATTGAAAAAGAAGTGATCGCGGCAGTGTACGACCCTGCCCTCACCGGCTCACTCGCCAACATGTCCCGACAACTGGTTTACAGCGCAGGCCAAGTCCGCGAGCGCATGTCCTCAGACAACTGGCACGCCCTGAATCGTATGTCCCGCCTTTTTGAACAGCCGTTCCAGTCAGTTGGCCAGGCGCTCGCTGCGGTAGACCGCAGCATGCTCGATTGCATCTCCCTGGCTGGCTTTGCGCTAGACGACATGACCCGAGACGAAGGCTGGCGCTTTCTCATTCTTGGCCGACGCATTGAGCGCCTGTACCGGCTCGCCGCGCTGATTGGAGTCGTCCTCAACTACGAAGACGAAGCCCGCGAACGCAGCCTCGAATGGCTGCTCGAAACCACCAACGCAATCGTCACATACCGCGCCCGCTATCGCCGCTCACCAGAAGTGCTTCCGGTTCTCCATCTGCTGGTTTTCGACGAAACCAACCCTCACGCAGTCGTGTTCCAGATCAACCAGCTGGACATCGAACTGGACCGCATCAGCCGCGACGTGGGGCACCCGCGCGCCGATGCACTGCACGCCATGCAATCAGCACTGCATCAATTTGATCTTACCCAATTTGAAGCCGAAGACACGCGGCAAGCCTGCCATGCGCTCGCAGCCGTACTTGCGACCATTGCTGACGACACTTCCGCCCTGTCCGAAAGCCTGCACGAGCGCTATTTCACACATACCGCGCCAGACGCCCGGAAACACTGAGCATGAGTGCCGTCCGATATCACCTGCTGCATGACACCATCTACCGCTACAGCCACCCGGTCAGCGAATCGCGCCAAATGATCCGTTTGTCGCCAAGGGAACTCGACGGCCAACGCTGCCTCTCTCACCGGCTGCAAATCGATCCCGAACCGCTACGCTCGGAAAACTGGACCGACAGCTTCGGCAATCACGTCCGAACCATCGACCTCGAAAGCGGCCACGAGCACCTGATCATCCGAGCCGAATCCTGGGTCGAACTGGCCCCGCCAGCCAGCGCAGCCTTTGATGAAAGCCCTCCATGGGAAAGAGTCCGTGACACACTGGCCTATCGGGCCGGACGTCCGCTATCGCCAGACATATTGGCAGCATCCCCATTCTGCTTCGAATCACCGAATATTCGGCTCAAGCGCGAATTCGCCGCTTACGCCTTAGAGGCCTTCACGCCCTCACGCCCCCTCCTGACAGGCGTTCAAGACTTGATGGCACGCATTTTCAAAGAATTTACTTTTGACCCCGAAGCCACCGATGTTGCAACTCCGGTAACCGAGGTTTTCGCCCAGCGCCGTGGCGTCTGCCAGGATCTCAGCCATGTCATGATCTCGTGCCTTCGATCAATCGGCCTCGCCGCCCGTTACATGAGCGGCTATCTACTGACGCTACCCCCTCCTGGCAAACCGCGCCTCATCGGCGCAGACGCCACGCATGCCTGGGTTTCAGTATATTGCCCCGCTAGCGGGTGGATCGACTTCGACCCCACCAACAACACAACGCCGGGCCAGGAACATATAACCCTTGGCTGGGGGCGGGACTTTGCCGACGTATCCCCTGTTCGCGGCGTCATTCTCGGCGCCGGCAGCCACACCCTCGACATCTCTGTCACCGTCGTTCCAGAATCCGAGTTTTCCCTGATCTACGAAAACGGAACAAATATTTAAGTTGCTTCGCTGCTTGCATCAATCGGACTGAGCAGTGAAGAGAGACGTCAAGGATCGATGCGACGAGCGATTCTTGGATATTGACGGGCAATAAAAAACCCCGCAATCGATTGATTGCGGGGGTTTTTGTTGGTTAGCCTGACGATGACCTACTTTCACACCCGTATGGGCACTATCATCGGC
>JBFIJC010000136.1:0-9273 GCA_041600915.1 Nitrogeniibacter sp. | reverse complement strand
CGAGCCGCAGGCGGCTGGCGGTGAGGCCGGCGGCCTCATCGACCTCAATCAAGCGCCACCGACGCAGCGGCGCGACCGGCGTGAGCGCGCTCCAGTGCGGGTCGGGCAAGGCGGCGAGCGCGAGGCCGAAGCTGGCCCATGGGCGCTGCGGCTGGCCGGCGGCCTCGCCGCACAGCGCCGCGAGGCGGGCATCCATCTCGGCACCGGCGGCGAGCATGAGCAGGTCGCGCTCGAAATCGCTGAGTTCAAACAAGGCCACCAGCGTGTCGATGGCGGCCGGGCCGGGCAGGCACTGCGCGGCAGACTCGATTTGCTGCTCGGCTTCGGCCACCTCGCCCTCACCCAGCAGCGCCCGCAGACGCGCGAACTCGGCCACCAGCAGGTGCTGGTTGGCGGTGGTCCAGTCGAGTTCGCGTGGGGCGTTCATGTGATGGTAATGCGGTGGTTGAAGAAGGTAGGCGGCGTGGTGCTGCGATCGGCGACCGGGCTTTCGATGCCGTCGATACGCAGGCGCGCCAGCGGGGCGCCGGGATCGGCGTCTTCGACGATGAAGTCGAGCGTGGTGGTGGGTGCAACAAAGCTCTCGGGGCCGACTTCGACCTGACCGATGAGCAGCGACACGGTCTGCCCCGGGCGCAGCGCGGGGGTGAAGTTGAGCGTGATGTGGGCGTCGCCGGCGCCGTCGCGCACCACGGCCTGCGGCAGGTTGGTGATGTTGGGCGCGACGATGGCGGCCAGGCGGTTGGTTTCGCGGGCGCGGGTGTCGCCCGGGCGGACGACATGGCCGGTGACGTCGTACACGCCGACCGGGAAGTCTGCCGCGCGCGAGACGGGGATGACCAGCACCATGCGGTCGGCCGCGTTGGGGCCGGTGGCGGCGATGAGTTCATCCACCCCGAAGCGTTCGTTGCGCAGGTGCACCTCGCGCGCCGTGCCGTCGAGGTGATGGCCTTCGAGGCTGGTCGATTCGCCCAGGCGCACCACCGGCTGATGACCGGCCGGCACCACGGCTTCGAGCATGGGCAGCGGCGGGATCAGGCTGGGGGTGACGACCACACCGCGCTCGCGGCCGGACACCGGGTCGACCTCGCCACGGCTGAGCACCGGCAAGCTCGGACGCGTCGGGCGGGTGGCCTCGATCAGCACCACAGACACCTGATAGGCGATTGAAGGCCGGTAGTTGGACTGAGTGGCGGTCCACAGTTTGGACATCTCTTCGGTGTTGAGAAACTGCGGGGTGATCTTGAGTTGCTCGAGCTGATCGGCCAGGCCGCACTCGGCCAGCGCGCGCAGGGTCGGCGGCAGATCGATGCCGACATCGGGCGAGGGATTGAGCGCGGTCTGGATCATCTCGCGGGTAATCACCGGGTATTCATGCATGAGCTGCATGGCGTAACCGAGCAGGATCTCGGCATGCAGGTCGTCGCCGCTGTAGGCGGAGATGAGGTAGTGCAGATCGAGCGCCAGCGGCGCATTGGTCAGCCGGTGACGGCCGGAGGGGTCGCGCGAGGGCAGGCCTTCGTTGCGCCAGCCGGTGTTGGGCGTGACCTGATACAGAAACAGGTTGAGCCCGCTGGCCTCGGTGCCGCCGCTGGCGACCACGCGGTCGGGCGACAAGACGGTGACCGATACCGTGCTGCCGGTGACGCCGGCCACATTGTGATTGACCAGCCCGTCGTTGAGCCGGTCGCGCAGCACGGCGGTGACGCCGGCAATGGCCAGTGCGGTACTCATGAGGGGCTCCGCTGGCGCTTGGCCAGATAGGCGTCCAGCGACATCGGGGCCTGGCCGCTGCGGGCCGGGCGCTTGGCCGGCGCCGGCGCCTGCACGGCGGTGACTTCGATGCGGCCGATGTGGACGTGGACTTCGGTGGGTTCGGCGGCGACTCGGGCGGTCGCGGTCGCCGAGGCAGGCTCGGACCGACGCGCTGCGGCGGGCGTCGTTTGTGTAGGCAGCAGGGGGTCGGGCACTGCGCTCGGGGGCTTCACCCCGGCGGCGTCCTGCGTGCCGGCGGGATGCGATGTGCGCTCAAACGTGGCCGCCGCGACGGGGTCGAGCAAGCGCTCGGGCAAGCTTGCGCCAACTGGCCGTTCGGCGCCGTGAATGTCGGCAGCCAGCGGGTCGAGGCCGGGCTGGCCTTGATCGGCGACCGGCGCCGACGCTCGGGGCCGACTGGCGGTTTTTGGGGCGACCGCGCTGTCGGCGGCAGGCAAGGGCGTGTGAACAAGCGGGGGGATTTGCAGACTTGTCGGCGCGACGCTCTCCGCCCCGGGGGTGGCGTGATGCAGCGCGGCCTGGGTCGCCGCCGCCGGCGCGGATACAACGGGCACGCCGCCTCGGGACGATTGGACGCCATCGGCCGGCGCCATCAAGGGGGCCGCGCCATCCTGTGTCGGCAGCAGCTCGGGCGGCGCCTGGAAGGGCAGCCGGGCCATGGCGTGCACCGTGGCCTGGGGCTGGCCGGTAGCCTGCCGGGCGAGGCGTCGGAACAGGCCGCTCATGGCTGCACCCGCGCGAGATAGGCGGCGCGGCGGGCCTCGCTGAGCGCGAGGATCTCGGGCTCGGTCCAGCCATAGGCAACGGCCAGCGCGTGGATGTCGTCGAGCAGGCGGCGGGCATGGCTGTCGAGCTCTTCCCACAGATAGCTGGCGATGTCGAAGCTGGCCTCGGTCTGGTGCGTGCAGGCCGGGCAGGCGATGGCCAGCGAGAGTTCGGCCCAGGGGTCGGCGGCTTCGATGGCGGCTTCAGCGGCGTCGAGCAGCTCGGCCAGCGCGGTGTCATCCTGCGGCAAGGCTTCGGCCGATTCGGCACAGTCGCGCAGCAACTGGCGCGCGGCCGATTCGGGATCATCGGCATTGACCAAGGCAGCCAGATGGCGGCTGCTCGGGCGACGGAAGCGGTGACCGCCGACCACGATGGGCTCGGTGCTGAGGGGCGGGGCGGGCGGCAGATCGGCCGCGTCAAGCACGAATTCCATGCGCTCGCCGCAGGCCGGGCAATCCACCCACGCCGGCAGCTGCCCACCAAAGCTGGCGCGGCGCAAGGTCATCAGCGCGGCATTGCGCGCGCCCAGCGGCGCGTCGGCCAGTTGCTCGACGGGCTGCTCGGGCGCAGCAAGGGCGTAGAGCAGCAAGGCGCGATCGATGGGATGGCGTCGTGCGCCCTGCTCCCAGACCGACAGGAGGCGTTCCGGGCCAATGGCGAGCATGGTCTCAGGCCGGTTCGGTGAAGCTCGGCTCGCTCGGCTCGGTCACGTCGTAGTCGCGCTCCCAGCCCTCGTTCTCCAGTTTGAGCGTCTGGATGGCGACGGCGTTGGCATTGGCGTCGAGGTCGGGCAGGGCTTGATACTCTGACACCCAGCAGCGATACACCTTGTAGGCCAGCACCAGCTGGCCGGCCTCGTTGTAGACCTCGATGATGAGATCCTTGCGGAAGTCCTTGAGCGAGACCTCGGCGCCCAGGCCGGAGCCGAAGTTCCACACCTTGTTGGCCCACTGCTCGAACTCGACGTCATGGGTGACGCCGCGCTCCAGCGTAATGGCCTCGAACTTGGTGCGCCCGGGCGACTTGCGCGAGGTACTCGGGTCGCCGCCTTCGCGGTGTTCGACCAGTTCGGTGGAGCGCTTGAGGGCCCCCACCTTGCTGATGCCGGCCACGTATCGGCCGTCCCACTTGACCCGGAATTTGAAGTTCTTGTACGGGTCGAAGCGCTGCGTGTTGACGCTGAACTGTGCCATGAGTCTCTCTCCTGTTTCCTGCTAATGAGTCCCAACTGCCCGCCGGGCCGCCCCCTCGGGGGGGTGAGACAGGGAATTCGCAAAGCACCGCTTTGCGCCTGTCGAACGGGGCGGCTGTGCAAAGTCGCCCCTCCGCGAACGAGAGCGTGGGGGCATCACACTTCTACCTGGCCGGCCATCTGCTGGATTTTCAGGACCACGAACTCGGCCGGCTTGAGCGGCGCGAAGCCGACGAGGATGTTCACCACCCCGCGGTCGATATCGTTCTGGGTGGTGGTCTCGCGATCGCACTTCACGAAGTAGGCCTCGCGCGGGCTGCTGCCCTGGAAGGCGCCCTGACGGAACAGGGTCTGCATGAATGCGCCGATGTTGAGCCGGATCTGCGCCCACAGCGGCTCGTCGTTGGGCTCGAACACCACCCACTGCGTGCCGCGGAACAGGCTCTCTTCGAGGAATAGCGCCAGCCGGCGCACCGGCAGGTACTTCCACTCGGAGGCCAGCAGATCGGCGCCGGCCAGCGTGCGCGCCCCCCACACCAGATGCCCGGTGACCGGAAAACTGCGCAGGCAGTTGAGGCCGATGGGGTTGAGCTGACCATTCTGCGGGTCGGTCATGGTGTAGGTCAGGCCCTGCGCACCGGAGAAGCTGGCGGCCAGCCCGGCCGGCGCTTTCCACACTCCGCGCTGTACGTCGGTGCGCGAGATGATGCCGGCGACCGCACCGCAGGGCGCGAAATCGGCGAGGCGACCCTCGGACAGCGGGTCGGGCATGCGCAGGCGCGGGAAGTAGGCTGCGGCACTGATCGCCGCGTCGTTGCCGATGGCCCCGCGCAAGGTATTGACGCCGGCCACGGCGGTGGCAATCGCGGTGCTCGGGGTGGATGTCCACGCCGCCGGGGCGTCGACGATGAGCATCGCGCGCCGGGTCTGGCAATACGCGGCGGCGGCCGCCCAGGTGGCGTTGGCCAGATCATTGGTGGGCGTGCGCGGCGGGATGCACAGCAGGTTGAACAGATCGGCCGACTCCAGCGCGAAGATGCCGGTGCGGGCGTTCTGGTCGCCAGTGATCTGCGCATCGGCAATCGGGTTGCCGTCGGTGCCGAGCGAACCGGCTGCGGTCGCGGTGCCATCCGGATTGGCGACCGACACCGTGGCATTGTTGGGGCTCTCGGTGGCCGGCGCCGAGGTGCGCACGTTGACCAGCGCCGACTGCTCGTTGAGCACGGTATTCACGAAGCGCGGGCTGGTCGGGTCGACCGACACATTGCGGAACTGCTCGGAGGCGATTGCCCGTGAGCCGCCGGGGCGGTCGAGCTCTTCGATGAGCAGGTTGAACAGCAGCGTGTCGGCGGTGTCGCGCGTGGCGTGATCCACCGTGGCGCGCAGCGCACTGCCCCAGGTGCCGGGGCTGGCCGCTTCGAGCACCAAAGAGCCACCGGCGGTGGCCAGCGTGATGGTCGCAGTGCTGGTCGACACCGTGCCGTTGAACACCCGCACGATCAGCGCATCGCTGCCGCCGTGCTGAAAGAACTGATTCACCGCATAACTGAGCGTGCTGGGTTGCCACAGCCCGCCAAACAGGCGCGAATACTCGGCGAAGCTCTGCACCCGCACCGGCGAATTGACCGGGCCGCGCAAGGCACGCCCGATGAAGGCGGTAATGGAAGTGGCAACCCCGGTGATGGTGCGCACCCCGCTGGGCACCTCTTCGATGTAAACGCCGGGGTAAGACAAGGCAGACGGCATGGTCATGACTCCTCAGTGCTGAGAAGCCGGCATGCGCCACCACGGCAACATGCCGGCCCGGTTCTCTATCAGCCCGGCGCTCTCGCAGGCAGCACGGCCACGCGAGACCACTCGGACGGTTTCCCAATCGAAGCAGACGACAACGGTTGCCGCGACGGCGCGTAGGTGGACGCGGCCGGGTCGCGGTGACGTCCTGCCCCGAAACGTCGGCGGCCTTGTGTGGCGTCGACGTGGGCCGAACGGGTGATTCAATGCCTTTTCAATCTAGAAACGATGCCATTCGAATGCAACCCGAGTCGCTGAAAATCTGTAGCCGCTACCCGACAGCGGTCCTCGCGTCCCATCGACCGCCATGCCATAAAACTAACTTTCAGCGGTTTTAGAAGGAAGGACGAATGTGTCTAAGAATCCGACAGATAGCGGGGAAAATCGCGCATCACCCGGCTGCACATACATGCATGATGAATACCACGACACTGCGAAGCCGCAGCGTGGATATTGATTGCAACAAGATGTTTTCTCTCGCCTGGCGACCAACAAACAAAACGGGCGTGCCTTTTAAAGACACGCCCGTGCGCGTTTTGCTCGCCCCGGCCCGCCTCGACGAGACGAGACGGGAAACGGTTTACTTCGATGGTGCAGCAAGCACCCGCTGATCTGCCTCGGCGTCGAGTTGACGCACCAGCGCATCCAGGGCCGCCGGTTCGCCATCGGTGTAGCGCACGCACTTCTCGTAGCTTGCCATGCGCACACACACCTCGGTGCTGGCCCGGTCAAGCAGCCGCAAATGGCTGGTGCCCACGCTGCCATCGTCTTTGAGAAAGACCGAATAGCGGCGCGCCAGATCCGCCGGCAGGTCAAAGAAGTTCAGCGCATAGAAGCGGTTCAGCACACCAACCAGTTCCGCTGCGGCATAGTCAAACGACACCGCCGCGTCACCACGGGTGAGCTTTGCGCTTCCGGCGCCGGTCAGCACCAACTCGCGCGTCTGCGCCCCCAGAGCGGGCCCGGGTGAGTGACGCACGCTGACACTGGCGCCCGCTACCGGATAACTCAGCGGCGGGCCCTTAGGCCCCAGCGTGGCTTCACCCGCCATGGCCAAACCCCCAGCAACACTTGCCAGCACGACGACCGCCCGAACAAGCCGGCGTCCAACGCGAAAAACCAGCCCCCCGCGAGAGGGGCTGGCTGCCTTGCCGTGTTTCGTCATCAGGCGGCGCGACGACGGCGAACCTGCCAACCGACCAGGCCGAGACCGGCCAGCATCATGGCGTAGGTTTCCGGCTCCGGCACGGGAGTGACGGCGGTGTAACCCAGGTCACGCAAAACGCCGACTTCGATGGCCGTAAACACACGCGGCGACGGACCATCCGGGCCGGCATGCGTCATCATCATTTCGTGCAGCACGGGGTTGTCGGTGTCGAGGTGCGACACGCTGGAGCCGCCTTCCCAAGTGGTCGGGGTGTAGAGGCCGACCGGGTTGCCGCCGTTGGCGGCCATGGCGTAGGCGCCATAGAAGAACATGCCCTCTGCCGGGCTTGCGCCACCGGTGCTCGCCGCCCATGCAGCCGTGTCGAGCGAATAGTCAGACTTGATCACCCGATTCCCATTCTTGTCGCCCAGGAACTCGTCAAAGGCGCTCCACACTTTGCCTGGCGCAAAAGGCGAGGTGCCATCCTGGTTGATGCTCGATGAAAAGCCGAGCGCATGGGTGAACTCATGGAACACGGTGGAATAGAAATCGTACTGGCCGTAAGGCGCATCGCTGCTCAGATCAAGGTGCCACGGCTGACCCCAATTAACGTCCACCGAACCATCAGCATCGGCGCCGTTCAAGTCGGAGCCCGTCAGCAACTTGTTGCGCACCACTTCCTGATAGGTAAAGCCATTGGTGTTGCCATCCCAGATCGCCTCGGATCCGGCAGACGCCAGATTGCTTGACAGCGGTGCATCTGACGACGTCACTTTCAAAACGATGTTGGCGGAGTTTGTGAAGTACTGGCCGAACAGGCTGGAAAAGGCATTGCCCGCGGTCACCAGCGCGTTCTGTCGGTCGGTGCCGTGGGTGGCATCCAGAAAACCCGCGCCCGCCGTGTTGGCCGAATAATCAAAAGTAAAACTGATCGCGGCGTTGGCGCTGCCGCCGAAAGCGAGGCAGCCGGCGACGAGACCACTGCTGAGCATCAGGTGAGTGAGCCGCGACAGGCGCCCACGCGATTGCGTAGAAGAGTTCATGCGAGAGTTGTCCTGAAAACATCGTTGAAGGGGTTGGCACGCAACACACCGGTCAGCTTGCTGGGCTTGAAGCAACACTGCCACGCCAGCACACGGCGCAACATGCCATCGGTCTGATTGTTCGCCAAGACTAACATGCCGACTGCATCGGCCGTCAATCGTCAATATGTGAATGTGTTACATGTCGATACGCACCGAGGTGGCGCGCGGCATACCAAGGGCGGCGGGCCATCGATCCCGGAGAAACGGGTGGTTTCTCCGCCAAAAACAAGGGAACACCGGCGATCAGATGCGCGCCTTGGCACAGGCCTCGGCTTAAATCTTGTCCGATATCGGCGGCTCATCCGGCTCGGCGGGGTCGGCGCTCGGCGTACCGTCCGTCGGCTCGGCGTCCGGTTCGGCCTCGGCGATGGGTTCGAGCTCACTCGCCGCCGCTTCCTCACGCGCTTTCTGCGCGGCGATCGCGTCCTCCTCCATCTCGGTGAGCGTTTTGGCGGGCGTGGGGTCGAGCACGGACTTGGCGTGACGCAACAGGCCGCGGTAGGTGTCGTCCATATCGGGGATCAGGTTGTAATCGTCCATGTAGACGTCCAGCCCGTCGACCTGATTGAAATGCGGGTCCGAAAACAGCTGCGCCATGGCTTGTCGTTTGAGCGCGGCGGGCACTTTGGGTCGCAGGAAGGCGCTGAAATCATCGGCCAGCGTCAGTGAGGCGGGATCGGGCAGGGGCAGCGCGTCGCGCGGATCGGCCGGCGGCGTGACGGCCGCTGGCGCGGGTGCGGGCACCGGTTCGGGCGGCACCTCACCGCGTGCGACCGCTTGTTTGCGCTGTGACCAGCGGCCTAAAAAACCACGCTCTTTGGCGGGCGCTGACGGCGCTGCCGGCGCGGGGGGCTTAGTGTCCCGGTCGGTCACGGTTGTCTCCTGTGGCGGCGTAGCGGCGCTTGCCGCGCTTTTTCTCGGGCTCACGCCAATGGGCGCGCGCAAAGGCGTCGATGACCTCACGCCAGCCGTCGGGCAGGGGCAGACGCTCGACGCTTTCGCCGGCATCCATCCAGCGCGCGGCCTCATAGAAATTGGCGCTGACGGCGACCACGGTGGGCGGGCCGTCGGGCTGGTCTTCGTTGGCGGGCCGTAGCATGAAAAACAGGGAGGGCTCGTCGGCACAGGTGTTCATGTGATAGCCCTCGGCCTCATCGCCATGCAGCTCGAGCTTGAGCCCGGAGACCACGACCTGGTCCGGCCCATCGGGCAGCGGCACATCGCCGAAGGCCAGGCCGACGAGCGCCCACCGGTGGTCGATCCAGGGGTTGCCTTCCACTGTCTGACGTGCAAAACACACGGCGAGCTGGTCGGCGCCGGCGAGTGTTTCGAGCTCGGGATTCGGTACATCTGACACGATCGTTTCTCCCAACAGCCTGTTCATGACGAACACGCTCTAAAATACGCCTTCAAACATAAACCGAGATGACCCGGCACCGCCAGGGCTGAACCCCAGATGACGGAGACACCCCGCGTCGACACCGACGCCCCCATCGACATTCCGCTCGGCACTG
>JBFIJC010000135.1:0-9425 GCA_041600915.1 Nitrogeniibacter sp. | reverse complement strand
GGCGCGGGCCAAGGGGCTGGCGGTGCAGTTGTCGGTCTCGCCGAATGTGCCCAATGCACTGGTCGGCGACGGCATGCGCCTGGGGCAGGTGCTGATCAATCTGGTCGGCAACGCCATCAAGTTCACCGAGCGCGGCGAGGTAGCCGTGACGGTGCGCGCCGATCCGCCCAGAAATCAGCGCGTGCGCCTGCAGTTTGCCGTGCGCGATACCGGCGTGGGCCTCTCGCCCAGCCAGATCGAAGGCCTGTTCCATCCCTTTGCGCAGGCCGACGATTCGACCACCCGAAAATTTGGCGGCACCGGGCTGGGCCTGTCGATCTGCCGTCAGCTGGTCCGTCTGATGGGCGGCGATGTCGTCGTGCATAGCGAGCCGGGCCAGGGTAGTACCTTTTTGTTCGATGTCGAACTCGGCGTGGCCGCCACCGGCGAGCCTGCCCGAACGCCCCGCGTGCCGCAGCCCACGGCGGATCTCGACGGGTTGCGTGTGCTGGTGGCCGAAGACAATCCGGTCAATCTGCTGATTGCTGAAACCCTGCTGGCCGAGCAGGGCGTGCTCGTCGATACCGCCGGCACCGGCCGCGAAGCGCTCGATCGCCTCTTGCGCGCCGACGCCCCGCCGATCGACGTGGTGTTGATGGATGTGCAGATGCCCGAGATGGACGGCCTCGAAGCCACCCGCCAGATTCGCGCCGATCCGCGTTTTGCCGCGCTGCCGATCATTGCCATGACCGCGCATGCCATGGCCGACGAGCGCGCGCAGTGCCTCGCGGCGGGCATGAACGACCATCTCGCCAAGCCGGTCGATCCGCCGCTCTTTCTGGCGACGCTGGCACGCTGGGCCGGGCGGGCGAGCGCTGCTGAGGCGACGTCGGCACCGGTGGCTGCGTCTGCGCCGGCGCAAGGCTTTCCGGCCATCGCGGGGCTCAACGTTGCGGTCGGCCTTCTGCGGATGATGGGCAAGCCTGCGCTGTACGCCCGAATGCTCGGTCTGTTTGAGCGTCAGCACGGGGACTGTGGCGCGCAGTTGCGTGCGCGAGTGGCGGCGGGTGATCTGGTGGGCGCTTCGCGCCTGATGCACACCCTGCGCGGCGCGGCGGGCAGCCTGGGCGCTGATGCCCTGGCCGATCAGGCGGCAGCGGTCGAAGCCCTCCTGGTGCAGGGGCGCGCGCCCGATGCGGAAGTGATCCGCGCGCTCGATCGCGCGGTTGCCGCCCTGGTCGCGGCAATTCGGGCGACGCCGCTGCCCGGCGCGTCGTCTCGCGTCGAATCCTGAGTCGCGCGGCACGCCGCTGAAGGGCGCCGTGTGTGTGCCTGGCCGCACCCGCAAGGTGGCGGCGGAGGCGAACCGACGTGTTATCGTCTTTTCGCATCGAGATACAGGGCTTGGGGGCGCGCGATGAATCTTCGGTTTGTAGAGGCCTTCATCTGGGTCGCCCGCTTGCAGAGTGTGACAAGAGCGGCCGAGAAGCTGTGCCTGACGCAGTCGGCCATCTCCAGCCGTATCAGCAGCCTGGAGGATGAGCTCGGCGTGCCGCTTCTTGATCGGCGCGACCGGCACTTCAGGCTGACGCATGCCGGATCGCGCTTTCTGGTTTACGCGCATCGCCTGATCGATATCCAGCACGAGCTGAAAGAGGAAATCGGCACGCCCGAGCCGCAGTCGATCACCCTGCGCCTGGGGGCGATCGAGACGGTGCTTCACACCTGGCTGATTCCGCTGATCGACTACCTGCGCGCCAGCAAGCCGCACATCAAGTTCGAGCTCACCGTGGAAATGACGCCGATGGTGGCCGAGCAGTTGCGCCGGGGCAGTATCGATCTGGCCTTTGCCGCCATTCCGGTCCAGGCCGAGGGCATTCGCTCCGAGCCGATACCGTCGCAGGAGATGGTCTTTGTCGGCCGCACCGACCGCGTCGCGGGGCGGCCCTGGTCGCTCGAAGAGATCATCGAGGGCGATGTGCTGACCTTCCAGCGCGGCTCCCAGCCGCATGTGGCCCTGGTCGACAAGATCCGGACCGCCGGACTGGAAACGAGCCGGATTCACACCGTGTCATCGATTTCCGCGCTGATCCGGCTGGTCGAAGGCGGCCTCGGTGTGGCGACGCTGCCGCAGGAGGTGGCCACCCGCCTGTGCAACAAGACCTCGGCCTTGTCCATTCTCGACAGCGACATCCGTCTCGCCCCGCTGCCGCTGCATGCCTCGTATTGGTTGAATCCGGGCGTGCCGCAGCTGGATCTTGCGGTCAGCGACGCGATCGCTTTCGTGCGCAGCCAATTGCCGGCCTGAGGTGTCGCCAGCGTGCACATCACGCAACACCGATCCGGCCGCCATCAGAAAATTCGATGAGCTCACAAAGAAATTTTGTGTTTGCCCGATAAGAAGCAGCCGTCAATACTGCGTTCAAGCACTGCCCACCCCACCCGCTTGCGCTGGAGGCCGACTTGAACACAGCACCGAACCCGCTTTTTGCACCCGACATCGCCAGCCTGCGTGACTTCGCAGACATCCACGCCGCGATCCGGGCCGGCCGCTACAGCGGTCACACCAGTGGCTTTGCGCCGGGCCATGTGCAGGGCAACGTGGTGATTCTGCCGGCCGGGCTTGCCAATGACTTCCTGCGCTTCTGCCAGCGCAACCCCAAGCCGTGCCCCTTGCTTGCCGTGTCCGAACCGGGCGACCCGATGCTCCCCGAGCTGGGGCGCGATATCGACATCCGTACCGACGTGCCGATGTACCGCATCTGGCGCAATGGCGAGCTGGTCGAGGAAGTGAGTGACATTTGCAGTCACTGGCAGGACGACATGGTGGCCTTTGTGCTGGGGTGCTCGTTCTCCTTTGAGCAGGCCTTGCTCGATAGCGCGATTCCGCTGAGGCACATCGAGTGCGGCGCCAACGTGTCGATGTACCGCACCAATATCGCCACCCGCGGCGCGGGTGCCTTCAGTGGCCCGATGGTGGTGTCGATGCGACCGATGACGCCGGCGAACGCGATCCGCGCCATTCAGGTCACCGCGCGCATGCCGAGTGTGCATGGCGCGCCGGTGCACATCGGCGACCCCGCGCTGATCGGCATTGAGGATCTGAGCCGGCCCGAGTTCGGCGATCCAGTCGAGATTCTGCCCGGCGAAATCCCAGTCTACTGGGCTTGCGGCGTCACCCCTCAGGCGATTGTCATGCAAAGCCGACCCGAATTCTGCATCACTCACGCACCCGGAGCGATGTTGATTACAGAACTGCTCAACGCGCAGTTCGCAAGCAACTGAAAAACGATAAAGACTGGAGACAAACCCATGAAACTGACGAAAACCTGCTTTGCCGCCTGTGTCACGCTCGCTGCCGCCCTGGCCCCTGGTCTGGCTGGCGCAGCCGACAAACTGCCCGCCACCGAGCTGCGTATCGTCGGCAGCCTGTCCAACCTCGGCCCATACAAGGACCACGAACTGCCGTTCTGGTCCGAGCACATCCCGCAACAGTCCGGCGGCGCGCTCAAGGTAGAGATCCGCGGCTTTGACCAGATGGGCATGAAGGGCCCCGAGGTGCTGCGTTTGCTCGGTCAGGGCGTGATGGAGTTTGCCGGCGTGCCGATGTATTACCTGGCCGCCGATGACCCCGCGATCGAGATGATCGATATTGCCGGACTGCTGCCCGACGCTGCCACCGCGCGCAAGGTCACCGAGGCGACCCGTGGCTATTACGAGAAGCTGCTGCGTAGCAAATTCAAGGTCGAGCTGCTGGGTCTGGGCGCGTTCCCGGCGCAGGTCTTGTACTGCAACGCCCCGATCGCCAGCCTCAAGGATGTCGCCGGCAAGAAAGTGCGCGTCGGTGGCCGCTCGCAGTCCGAGTTGATGGCTGCACTCGGCGCGACGCCAGTCACGATGTCTTTTGGTGAAGTGGTTCCGGCGCTGCAGACCGGCGCGGTCGACTGCGGCATCACGGGTGCCATGTCGGGCAACCTCGCCAAGTGGCATGAAGTGACCACTCACCTGTTCGCCCTGCCGATGGGTTGGGCGCAAATCGCCTACGCCGCCAACCAGAAATCGTGGGCCAAGCTCGACCCGAAAGTGCGCGCGTTCATCAAGACCGAAATGAAGACGCTGGAGGATCGCGTGTGGGCCGCGGCTGACAAGGAAACCGGCCTCGGATACGCCTGCAATGCCGGTGCCGAGGGCTGCGTCGGGGGTAACCCGGGCAAGATGACCGTGGTTCAGCCCAGCGATGAAGATCGTGCCCTGCTGCAAAAGCTGCAGACCGAGCAGATGCTGCCCAAGTGGCTGGAGCGCTGCAAGGGCTGCGCCAAGGACTTCGACGCCACCGTCGGTCCGATCGTCGGCGTCAAGGCGGGCAAGTAAGCTTTCAGCCACACGCCTGACCGGCTTCGAAGGCAGCCGGTCAGGTCCACGCTGCGGCGCATACGCCGCACGAGGAGACCTCCCATGATGTCCATTCTCTGGACGGTGAGCGACCGGCTCGCCGCCTGGTCTGTTCGCGCAGGTGGCGGACTGATCCTGATCGCCGCGCTGCTCGTCGCCACCGACGTGATCTTGCGCAAACTCCTGTCGATCACGCTCGGCGGCGCCGACGAACTGGCCGGCTACGCGCTCGCCGTTGGCAGCGCCTGGTCGTATTCAGCGGTGCTGCTCAAGCGCGGCAACGTGCGTGTCGACGCGGTCTATCGCTTGATGCCCGGCTTTGCGCGTGGCCTCCTCGATCTGCTGGCGGTGGCCTCACTCGGCGTGCTGACCGGAATTTTTGCCTGGTACGGCTACGAGGTGTTCATGACCTCATGGGAGCTCGGCTCCCGCTCGAACTCCGAGCTGGCCGCACCGCTGTGGCTGCCCCAGATGCTGTGGTGGGCCGGCCTGACCCAATGCACCCTGACCGCCCTGGTGTTACTGGTGCGTGCCACCGTGGCCATGGCCTCGGGTGATCAGGCGCAGTTCGCCGGCCTGGTCGGTGCCCGAAGTATTGAAGAAGACGCGGCGGGCGAAGCCTCGCATGCGGCCGATCACGAAGGTGAAATGCGCAAGGGAGGCACCCGATGATCGCCACCTCACTCCTGATTCTGATGGGGCTGATGCTGCTGGCAGTCCCTGTAGCCGCCTCGCTGGGTCTGCTCGGTGTCGCGCTGGACCAGATCTTCGGCTTCTTGCCGCTGACCCGCGCCGCGGGCGAGATTGCCTGGACGGCCAGCACCGAATTCCTGCTGGTGTGCCTGCCGCTGTTCATCCTCTTGGGCGAGATCTTGCTGCGCTCGGGGATTGCGGAGCGCATGTATGAAGCGCTGGTCAAATGGATGTCCTGGCTGCCCGGCGGCTTGATGCACGCCAACATCGGCTCCTGCGCGCTGTTTGCTGCCACCTCCGGTTCGAGCGTCGCCACAGCCGCCACCATCGGCACCGTGGCCCTGCCTCAGGCCAAACGCTTTGGCTATAACGACCGCCTGTTCCTCGGAACGCTGGCGGCGGGCGGCACGCTCGGCATCCTGATTCCGCCCTCGCTCAACATGATTGTGTATTGCGTGCTCACCAACACCTCGGTGCCCAAGCTCTACCTGGCGGGCATCATCCCGGGCTTGATACTGGTGACCCTGTTCATGGGCTCGGTGTGGATCGCCTGCATGGTCTTTCCGGAGTGGGGCGGCAAGGGGCAGAAGGTAAGCTGGCGCGAGCGCATCGCCGTGCTGCCCGACCTGCTGCCGCCGCTGGGCATCTTTTTGGTGGTGGTCGGTTCGATCTATGCCGGCATCGCCACCGCCACCGAGGCCTCGGCGCTTGGCGTGGTCGCGGCGCTGATTCTTGCGGCCTGGAAGCGGCGGCTCAACTGGAAGATGCTGCTTGAGTGCCTCGAAGGCACCATGCATTCGACCGGTATGGTGATGCTCATCATTGTCGCCGCCTTGTTCCTCAACTTCGTCATCACCTCGGTTGGCCTGACAGAACTGATCACCGAAACCCTGAAAGCGCTCGATCTGTCGCCGGCCATGATGCTGCTGGTGGTCGTTCTGTTCTACCTGGTCCTGGGCTGCTTCATGGAGACCATGTCGATGATGATCACCACGATTCCGATCATCGCGCCGGTCATGTTCGCCCTCGGTTACGACCCGCTGTGGTTCGGCATTGTGGTCATCATCCTCGTGGAGGCCGCGCTGATCACGCCACCGGTGGGGCTCAACCTCTTCGTCGTACAAAACCTGCGAAAGTCGGGTTCGCTCAATGACGTGATGGCCGGCGTGACCCCCTTCCTGGTCGGCATGATGGTGCTGCTCATCTTGCTTGCGCTGGTGCCCGATCTGGCACTGTGGCTGCCCGGTTTGGTCGGAGACCTCAACTGATGACGACGACGGCCACCGCCTGGCCGCGTGCCAGTCTGCTTGGAGATCGCGCCATCACGATTGCGTTTGGCGATGAGATCTCGCCCGAGGTACATGCCCGGGTGATGGGCTTTGCCGCCGAGCTCGCGCAGCGCCGGCAGCGCGATGCGCTGCCCGGTGTGCTCGAGTGGGTGCCGAGTTTTGCCGCGGTGACCGTGCATTTCGACGACACGGTCGAGGACGCTGCAGCTCAGGGTCAGGCGCTACTGGGTGTCGCCAGGGCGGCCGCCTCGCATCATCGCGAGGGACTGCATTGGCGTATTCCCGTGTGTTTTGACGGGGCCTGTGCGCCCGATCTTGCATCGCTTGCCGAGGCGCGCGCGCTGGCGCCGGAGGCCGTGGTCGCGCTGATGTGCGGTACCGATTTTCGCGTCTATATGCTGGGCTTTCAGCCGGGCTTTCCCTACCTCGGCGGCTTGCCCGCCGAGTGCGAGGTGCCGCGACTGGCGAGCCCGCGCCGCGCCGTGCCCGAGCGCAGTCTGGCCGTGGCCGGACGCATGTGCGCGGTGTATCCATGGGAAAGTCCGGGCGGCTGGCATTTGCTGGGCCGCACGCCGCTGCGGCTGTTCGACATCAACCACACCGCGCGTCCGGCCCTGCTGGCACCGGGCGACACCGTGCGCTGGGTGGCCATCGACACCGATGAATACCGCGAGCTCGACGAACTCGCCATGGCCGGTCGGTTGGGGCGTGAGCGCTTTCTCGATTCGCGGGAGGCGAGCGCATGAACATGCTTCTCGAAGTGATCGACGCCGGTTTCGGCAACTGCATTCAGGATCGCGGACGGACGGGCTATCGCAGCATCGGTGTGCCCGTGGCGGGCGCGGCCGACCCGCTACTGCTGGCTTGTGCGAATTTGCTGCTCGGCAACGATCCGGTCGCGCCGGGTATTGAGGTCGCACTCTCCGGGCCCACGCTCAAGGCGCTCTGTGGCCCGGTGCGGTGCGCCATGGCCGGTCAACTGCGCGCCCGCCTGATCCGCGCCAACGGCACGACGCGCGAGGTGGCCGCCTGGGAAACCGCTACGCTCTTCGAGGGCGATACGCTCGCGGTCGGAAGCGCAAAAGGCCTTGGCTACATCGCGGTGTCCGGCGGCATCCGGGTACCGCCACAGCTCGGCAGTTGTGCGACCTATGCGCGCGCCGGTCTTGGCGGTATTGATGGCCGTGCCCTTCGTGCGAATGATCGCTTGCCCTGCGGGCCGGTCAATGGCGACCCGTGGCTGGACTGCCGGGCGCGCGAGCCCTTCGAGCATCCCGACGGCCCGTTTCGGGTCATCGCCGGACCGCAGGCCGATCACTTTACGCCTGAGGCGCTCGAAACCTTCTTGTCTCAGGCCTACACCGTCACCGCCGACATGGATCGCATGGGCGTTCGACTCGACGGCCCGACGCTGACCCACCGCCGCGACAAGGGGGCGGACATCCACTCCGACGGCATCACCCCGGGCGCCATTCAGGTGCCCGCCAATGGCCAGCCCATCCTGCTCGGCCCGGACTGCCAGACCGTCGGTGGCTACGCCAAGATCGCCACATTGATCAGCGCCGATCTGCCACGCCTGGCGCATCTCGCGCCGGGTCGGCCGGTCCGCTTTGTCGAAGTCGACCTCGCCGAGGCCCATCAAGCGCGTCTGGCGCAGCGAAAACAGCTGGATCAATGGCGATCAGGCATTACCCACTTTCGACCGCCCGGCCTCATTGACGAAGCGGCGCTGTACAGTGAGAACCTGCTCAGCGGCATCATCGACGGCCGCGGAGACGATGGAGACGCTGCATGAAACTCAACCTCAATGCCGACCTCGGCGAATCTTTCGGCGCCTGGTCGATGGGGGCGGACGCCGCGCTGCTGCCCATTGTCGACTCCGCCAACATCGCCTGTGGTTTTCATGCCGGTGATCCGCTGGTGATGCGCCAGACCGTACGCACCGCGCTGGCCAGCCACACCACGCTGGGCGCGCATCCGGCCTTCCCGGACCTGCAGGGTTTTGGCCGGCGCAAGATGCACGTGCCGCCCGATGAGCTCGAAGCCATGCTCATCTACCAGATCGCCGCGCTGGCCGGCATGGCGCAGGCCGAGGGCGGCTGCATCACGCATGTGAAACCGCACGGCGCGCTCAACAACATGGCCTGCGAAGACGCCACGCTGGCCGACGCCGTGGCCCATGCCGTGCGCGCCTTCGACCGCAGCCTCATCCTGCTCGCACCCGCCACCTCAGAGCTCGCTGCCTCCGGCTACCGCGCCGGCTTGCCCGTGGCGCTCGAAGCTTTCGCCGACCGCGCCTACACCGCACGCGGTACGCTCGTGCCGCGCAGCCAGGCGGGCGCCGTGCTGCACGACCCGGCTGAATGCATCGCCCATGTGCGCCGCCTGCTCGCGGCCGGCGGCCTTGTCGCGCTGGACGGTACGGTGCTGCCAACGCCCATCCACAGCATCTGCGTGCACGGCGACAATCTTGAAGCGGTCGACTCCGCCCGCGCTCTGCGCGCCGCGCTGGAGGCCGACGGCCATGTTATGGTCGGCCTTCCGGATCTTGTTTAGGGCTTTGTCATGCGTATGCTGATGCTTCTGCTCGCCACCGCCGCGCTCAGCGCCTGCGGTGCAGACACCGCCACCAGTGCGGCCACCGTGGCTGCCGCCAAGGCAAAGGAAGTCGAACAGGCGCAGGCCGTCAAGGCGCAGGTGCAATCGCAGCTCGACGCGGCCAACGCGCAGGCCATGGAGCGCTTGAAAGCGGCCGAGTAGCAGTAAGCCTGTGCACCGCCTTCGCGCTGCTTCGCTTCAGCCGATCAGCTTCAATCTCGCTTCACCGATCAGCGCGGCCACGTGCCCGCCGAGGCGCAGGCCTCTCCCTTGTCGTTCAGGCAGGACCGCCCCGCCGGCAGCAGGCCGTTTTCGCCATGTCGGGCGACGGTCTGCGGGTCGGCCAGACATTGCTGTTTGCCGTCGTCCGCCGGCAGGGGCGTGCCGTTGAGCACGTGCGAGAGCATGAACACCTGGGTGAAGGTGGTGAAGCGCTCGTTGTAGATGGCGTTGTGGTCGGGGATGATCGTTTCG
>JBFIJC010000134.1:0-9438 GCA_041600915.1 Nitrogeniibacter sp. | reverse complement strand
CGCAAAAAGGTGTGCGACAGAAAACACGGCACCAGCGCCGTGTCGATACCGCGCGACTCCATGTCCTTGAGCGCGTTGTAGACATAGAACTTGCGACGCATCGGATCGTAGTTGCCATCGGCAACGATCGCGCCTTCGCCGAAATGCCGCTGCTCAAAGGCGATGTCGGTGCCCGACAGGCTGGACATGCGCTGCGCCGTGCGGATCATCTTCAGCAGAACGTCGGCGCCACCGAGCGCGCCCAGGCCACCGACAATGCCGAAGCGTCGTTTCTTTGGATCGAGAGATGCGTGATGCGCCACTGGCTTCATTCCATTCATGATGATCAAGGGCCGGTTGTGCATGTTCGATCAAAAACCAAACAGACAACAACCGGCCCTGATGAAACAACCGAAGTTTCGGTTTCTTTTTACGAGACTGCCCGCGCGGTCTCCGGCGCCGGTGCCACACCCGCCGTGCTCAGATCATCGGCACGCAGCACATGGGCGGTGTCGTATACATCCTGATCCAGCTGACCTTCGCTACGCGCCACGGTAACACTCACCGCGCAGTCGCCGGCGACGTTCAGTGCCGTGCGGGCCATATCGAGAATGCGGTCGATACCGGCAATGATCGCGATACCTTCGAGCGGCAAGCCGACCGACGCGAGCACCAGCGACAGCATGATCAGGCCGGCACCGGGCACACCGGCCGTACCGATGGAGGCCAGCGTTGCGGTCAGCACGATGGTCAGGTACTGACCGGAGTTGAGATCAACGCCGTAGGCCTGTGCGATGAAGACCGCGCACACGCCCTGATACAAGGCCGTGCCGTCCATGTTGATGGTCGCGCCCAGCGGCAGGACAAAACTCGACACGCTGCGCGGCACACCCAGATTGCGCTCGGCCGCCATCATGGTCACCGGCAAGGTGCCCGAACTGGAGGTGCTGGTGAAAGCCACCATCACCGGCTCGATGCTGCCCTGGAAGTAACGCACCGGATTGAGGCGCGCCAACACACGGATCATGCCGCCATACACCAGCACGGCGTGAATCAGGCAACCCAGATAGACCATACCGATCACTTTGGCCAAAGGCGCGAGCACGTCCATGCCGTAAGTGCCGGCCACCCAGATCATCAGGGCGAACACGCCATAAGGCGCAAAGGAAATCACCACCGAGGTGAGCTTGTACATGACTTCTGCGGCCGATTCAAAGAACGCACGCACCGGCTTGGCGGCATCGCCCGCCAGGGAAATGGACAGGCCGAACAGGATCGCAAACACGATGATCTGCAGCACATTGCCCGTCGCGAAAGCCTCAATCGGGTTGGTCGGCACGATACCGATCAAGATGTTGACCAGGCTCGGCGCCTCCTTGGCGGTAACTGCCTTGGCGGCGCCCAGATCGACACCAACGCCCGGCTCGAACACCAGCGCCAGCGCGAGTCCGATCGTGATCGCGACCGCGGTCGTGCCCAGATAGAGCGCGACGGTCTTGAAACTGAGCCGGCCCATGGTGGACAGGTTTTGCAGTGACGCGACCCCGGTCACCAAAGACACGAAGATCAGCGGCACGATCAGCATCTTGATGCCGCGGATAAACAGATCGCCGACCGGCTTGACGCTGGTGGCGATGTCGGCGTTCCCCGTCTGGTTCAGCAGAACACCAATCACCAGGCCCGCAACGAGGGCGATGAAAATCTGCTTCCACAATTGCATGCCCGTCCAGAACGCGAATGCGCCGCGTGATGGGAGCGTGTTTGTCCTTGTCATCCTTGTCTCCTGAGCTGTTTGTCGATGGCTGACAAACAGCGTCTGTTGTAGAACTAAGCGTTGACGCCGTGCGCCGTCTTGTTGTCAGGCAGTCGCATCTTGTCGCCGATCTGCCGTTAGGAAGGTTTATACGGAGCCACGCCGTGCTTGCCCAATTCTTCTTTTCGATGCGTCATGCAGAATTTGCATAGGCCGATCGCCGGGCGCATTCACAAGGTGTAATCTGCGCCCTATCGCGCGGCGCACGCGCCACGGAGAACTCTGCATGGAAATGAACTGGCTTGAGGACTTCCTCACCTTGTCGGTAACACGCAACTTCTCCCGTGCCGCAGAACTACGCAATGTCACCCAGCCCGCGTTCAGCCGACGCATCCGCAACCTCGAATACTGGGTCGGCGCGGTACTGATCGACCGCAGCCTGTTCCCCGTCGGCCTGACCCAGGCGGGCGAGGCCTTCCGCACCACCGCGCAGGAGGTGCTCGACGCGCTTCGCTCGGGGCGGGAAGAAGCCCAGGGCCTCGTACCCCGCGCCGGCGAGGTTGTGTCCATCGCCGCCTCTCATACGATCGCCGTCAGTTTCTTTGGCGATTGGCACGCCAGCCTGCAAACGCAGATCGGCCCGGTCAAGGCGCGGGTAATCGCCGATCATGTCGCCGGCTGCGTCGAAGCGCTGATCTCCGGCTCCTGCGAATTGATGCTGTCGTACAGCAGCCCTGCTTTGCCAACGCTTGCCGAAATCGGTCGCTACCCCTCGGTCACGCTGGCGTGGGAGCGCCTGATTCCGGTGAGCGCACCGGACAAAAAGGGGCGCGCCCGTTACGACCTGAGGCGCGGCACCACGCTCCCCTACCTGTGCTATTCGGGCAACAGCTATCTGGGCCGTGTCACGGCCGCCGTCGTCGAGCGGGAGGCCCTGGCCAACCAGCTTGAGTTCAGCTACGAGTGCTCGATGTCGGATGTGCTCAAACGCGGCGCCCTGGCCGGCGCCGGTATAGCCTGGATACCCGAGCTCGCAGTGCGTGACGAACTGGCCGCCGGCCTGCTCGTCCAGGCCGGCGCAGACCATCACACCGCACCCATGGCCATCACGCTGTTCAGACAATCCGAGCCCGCGCGCGGCGACGTCGAGCGCATCTGGGCGGCGTGCCAGATCGATGCCACCGCACCCCATGCATCGCCGGCATAGCGAATTCGCAATCAGCATCAACTCCCTGTCGCGAAGTGCGCAGAATGTGCCGCTCCACCACTGGGCACACGACAATGTCAAACACCACCCGCACTGAACACGACCTGCTTGGCGACCGCGACGTCCCCGCCGACGTCTACTGGGGCATTCACACCCTGCGCGCCGCCGAGAACTACCAGATCACCGGCCGCCACATCGGCACCTACCCGGAGCTCATCAAGGCACTGGCCTTGGTCAAGCGCGCCGCGGCCGAGGCCAACCGCCAGCTCGGCCATCTGGACGACACCCGCGCCGACGCCATCGCCGCAGCCTGCCGCGACATCGAGGGCGGTCATCTGCATAACCAGTTTGTGGTGGACGTCATTCAGGGCGGTGCCGGCACCTCGACCAACATGAATGCCAACGAGGTGATCGCCAACCTCGCGCTCGAGAAACTCGGCAAGGCCAAGGGCGACTATGCCGCCCTGCACCCGCTCAACCATGTGAACATGGCGCAGAGCACCAACGATGTATACCCGACCACGCTGAAACTGGCGATTGTCTTCGCCATTCAGGAATTGCTGGGCGCGATGTCCGCACTGCATGACGCCTTCTCGGCCAAGGCGACTGAATTTGCAACTGTTCTGAAGATGGGTCGCACCCAGCTGCAGGACGCCGTGCCGATGACGCTGGGTCAGGAGTTCATGACCTACGCCATCATGGTTCACGAAGACATGGCCCGCCTGCAAGAAGCGATTGCGCTGATTCAGGAGGTGAACCTCGGCGCCACCGCGATCGGCACCGGCATCAACACCGATATCCGCTATTCCAAGCTCGCCACCGAGCTGCTGTCCGAATTCTCCGGCGTGCGTCTGGTGCCCGCCCACAACCTCATCGAAGCCACGCAGGACACCGGCTCGTTCGTGCAGCTCTCCGGCGTGCTCAAGCGCGTCGCCTGCAAGCTGTCCAAAGTCTGCAACGACTTGCGCTTGCTGTCGTCAGGCCCGCAGGCCGGCTTCAACGAAATCAACCTGCCCGAGCGCGCCGCCGGTTCGTCCATCATGCCGGGCAAGGTCAATCCGATCATCCCCGAAGTGGTCAATCAGATCGCCTACGAAGTCATCGGCAACGACATCACCATCACCATGGCGTCCGAGGCCGGCCAGCTGCAGCTCAACGCCTTCGAACCGATCATTGCCCACTCGCTGTTCAAGAGCATCGAACACCTGGCCGCCGGCTGCCGCACGCTGACCGATAACTGCGTGGTCGGCATCACCGCCAACGTCGAGATGCTGGCCGAACGCGTGCGCTGCTCTGCCGGCCTGGCCACCGCGCTCAACCCGCACATCGGCTACGAGCATTCAACCTGGGCGGCGCGCGAAGCGCTGCGCACCGGCCGCAGCGTGGCGGAGCTGGTGCTCGAAAAGGGCTTGATGACACAACGCGAGCTCGAAGATGCACTGCGCCCCGAAGTGCTGACCGCACCGCGATCGCACTAAGCTCAGGCTCACCAGACACTGGTCGGCGCGACGGAGGCGCGCCGACAGCACTGTCTTTCGAGCCGGCCTGACGGGGAGCGCCTCGTGCGTGTCCGGCCGGCTCACTTTCTTTTCGCCACGCCAGCCCGGTTTGCGTCACGCGACGTGAGCCACATAAAAAAACGCCACCGGCAGTTCCCTGCCGGTGGCGTTTGTGTTGCTACAGATCAGCCAGAGCTGATCTGATCAGGCTTGCGGTTCAGGCATCAACCGTATCAGCCACTTCCTGGAATGCTTCGATCTGGTCGAAGTTCATGTAGCGATAGACTTCAGCGGCCTGGGCCTTCAGCGACTCGACCTGCGCCATGTACTCCGAAGGCGTCGGGATCTTGCCGGTCAGGGCGCACACCGCGGCCAGCTCGGCGGAGCCGAGGAAGACCTGGGTATCGATACCGAGACGGTTCGGGAAGTTACGCGTCGAGGTGGAGATGGCGGTCGAACCCTTGCGGATCTGTGCCTGGTTGCCCATGCACAGCGAGCAGCCCGGGGGCTCCATGCGCGCGCCGGTCTTGCCGAGGGTGGAGTAATAACCTTCCTCGGTCAGGATCATGGCGTCCATCTTGGTCGGCGGGGCCACCCACAGGCGGGTCGGGATGTCCGACTTGCCTTCGAGCACTTTGGCCGCAGCGCGGAAGTGACCGATGTTGGTCATGCACGAACCGATGAAGACTTCGTCGATCTTGGTGCCGGACACTTCCGACAGCAGCTTGACGTCGTCCGGGTCGTTCGGGCAGGCCACGATGGGCTCGGTGATATCGGCCAGATCGATGTCGATGACCGCTGCGTACTCGGCGTCGGCATCACCCGACATCAGCTCGCCGTTGGCGATCCAGTCTTCCATGGAGGCGATGCGGCGCTTGAGCGTGCGTGCGTCCTGGTAGCCGTTGGCGATCATCCACTTCATGAGCGTGATGTTCGAGTTCATGTACTCGACGATCGGCGCCTTGTCGAGGTGCACCGTGCAACCGGCAGCGGAGCGCTCGGCGGAGGCGTCGGTCAGCTCGAATGCCTGCTCAACCTTGAGGTTCGGCAGACCTTCGATTTCGAGGATGCGGCCGGAGAAGATGTTCTTCTTGCCCTTCTTCTCGACCGTCAGCAGACCCTGGCGGATGGCGTACAGCGGGATCGCGCTGACCAGGTCACGCAGGGTGACGCCCGGCTGCAGCTCGCCCTTGAAGCGCACCAGCACCGATTCGGGCATGTCCAGCGGCATCACGCCGGTGGCGGCCGCGAAGGCCACCAGACCGGAACCGGCCGGGAAGGAAATGCCGATCGGGAAACGGGTGTGGCTGTCGCCACCGGTGCCGACGGTGTCGGGCAGCAGCAGGCGGTTGAGCCAAGAGTGGATCACGCCGTCGCCCGGACGCAGCGAGACGCCGCCACGGGTGGAGATGAAGCTCGGCAGCTCGCGGTGGGTCTTGACGTCAACCAGCTTCGGGTAGGCCGAGGTGTGGCAGAAGGACTGCATCACCAGGTCAGCCGAGAAGCCGAGGCAGGCGAGGTCTTTGAGTTCGTCGCGCGTCATCGGGCCGGTGGTGTCCTGGGAGCCGACCGTGGTCATCTTCGGCTCGCAGTAGGTGCCCGGACGCACGCCCTGGCCTTCCGGCAGGCCGCAGGCGCGACCGACCATCTTCTGGCCCAGCGAGAAGCCCTTGCCGGAATCGGCCGGGTCTTGCGGCAGACGGAACAGCTTCGAAGCCGGCAGGCCCAGCGCTTCACGTGCCTTGGTGGTGAGGCCACGACCGATGATCAGCGGAATGCGGCCACCGGCGCGCACTTCGTCGAGGATGACCGGGGTCTTGAGCTGCGACTCGGCGATCTGCGTGCCGTTCTTGAAGGCAGTGACCTTGGCGGTAGCGTGATCGACCTTGAGCTCGACCTCGTCACCCATGTTCATTTCGCCGCAATCGATCTCGATCGGCAGCGCGCCGGCATCTTCCATGGTGTTGAAGAAGATCGGGGCGATTTTGGAGCCCAGGCACACGCCGCCGAAACGCTTGTTCGGCACAAAGGGGATGTCTTCGCCGGTAAACCACAGCACCGAGTTGGTGGCGGACTTGCGGGACGAACCCGTACCGACCACGTCACCAACATAGGCCACCAGGTTGCCACGGGCACGCAGGTCTTCGATGAACTTGACCGGGCCACGCACGCCCGGCTCTTCCGGCGTGATGCCATCACGCGGGTTCTTGAGCATGGCCAGCGCGTGCAGCGGGATGTCGGGGCGGGACCAGGCGTCCGGTGCGGGCGACAGGTCGTCGGTGTTGGTTTCGCCGGTCACTTTCAGGACCGTGATCTTCATCGAGGCGGGCACTTCGGGGCGGCTGGTGAACCACTCACCGTCGGCCCAGGACTGCATCACGGCCTTGGCGTTGGCGCTGCCCTTGTCGGCCAGATCCTTGACGTCATGAAAGTAATCGAACATCAGCAGGGTCTTTTTCAGGCCCTCGGCGGCGATACCGCCGACTTCTGCGTCGTCGATCAGGTCGATCATCGGCTTGATGTTGAAACCGCCGAGCATGGTGCCCAGCAGTTCGACGGCCTTGGCGCGCGAAACCAGCGCACAGGCAACGTCGCCCTTGGAGACCTTGGCCAGGAACTCGGCCTTGACCTTGGCGGCATCGTCCACACCTGCGGGGACGCGATGGGTCAGGAGTTCAACCAGGAACGCTTCTTCACCGGCGGGCGGGTTCTGAAGCAGTTGAACCAGTTCTTCGGTCTGCTGCTTGTCCAGCGGCAGAGCGGGAATACCAAGCGCTTCGCGCTCGGCGGCATGCTGACGGTAGGCTTCTAGCACGGCGATATCCTTCCTGTAACACAGTGGCAGGGCGCCCCAAAACAGCGCACTTGGGGCAAACGATCGAATTATATATCTTTTATAAGACTCAGTTTGGACGAAGCGACTTACGGCACGCTTACGCACCTGCAGCAATTGTACACCGCCTGAGCCGTCTGTTAAGCGCGCCGGGAACATGCCCGGCCATCCGGAGTCCGACTTGGGGCTGCTTCACTTCGCCAATCGCCCGCCTGGAGAATGCCATGACCGCGCTGCCGCAAACACTATCGACGTTCACCACCTCGTCCGGGCATACAGGCCGGTTTCACGACATTCAGGCCCTTGCCGGGCTCGGGCCCGTGAGCCGCTTGCCGGTGTCGATCCGCATCGTGCTCGAAGCGGTGCTTCGCCACTGCGACGGCAAGCGCGTCACGGCTGCGCATGTGCAGCAACTGGCCAACTGGCAAGCGACGGCCGAGCGCACCGAGGAGATCCCCTTCGTGGTCGCCCGCGTGGTGCTGCAGGACTTTACCGGCGTACCGCTGCTGGTCGATCTGGCGGCCATGCGCAACGTGGCCGAGGCCATGGGCAAAGCACCCAAACTGATCGAGCCCATGGTGCCGGTCGATCTGGTGGTGGACCACTCGGTGCAGGTCGATCACTACGGCACGCCGAACGCCCTGCGCCAGAACATGGACAAGGAATTCGAGCGCAACGCCGAGCGCTACCAGTTCATGAAGTGGGGCATGCAGGCCTTCGATACTTTCAAGGTGATTCCGCCGGGCATCGGCATCGTGCACCAGGTCAATCTGGAGCATCTGTTCCACGGCGTGCGTAGCGGCGGTGACGATCTGTACTACCCCGACACCCTGGTGGGCACCGATTCGCACACCACCATGATCAACGGCGTTGGCGTCGTCGGCTGGGGCGTGGGCGGCATCGAGGCCGAAGCGGCCATGCTTGGCCAGCCGGTGTACATCCTCACGCCCGACGTCATCGGCGTGGAGCTGACCGGCACGCTGCCCGAAGGCACCACCGCCACCGACCTGGTGCTGACCGTGACCGAAATGCTGCGTAATGAAAAAGTGGTCGGAAAATTCGTCGAATTCTTCGGCGAGGGCACCGCCAGCCTGTCGGTCACCGACCGCGCCACGATCGCCAACATGGCCCCCGAGTACGGCGCCACGATGGGCTTCTTTCCGGTCGACGAGAAAACCGTCGACTACATGCGCAAGACCGGCCGCAGCGACAAAGACTGCGAGTTGTTCGAAGCCTACTTCCGCGCACAGGGCATGTTCGGCATCCCCGGCCGCGGCGACATCGACTACACCCGCAGCCTGCAACTCGACCTGGCCAGCATCGTCCCCTCGCTGGCCGGCCCCAAGCGCCCGCAAGACCGCATTGCCATGCCGGCCATGCGCGAGCGCTTCGACGCCCTGTTCGTCGCCCCGGCCGCCGAAAACGGCTTCAACCGCAGCGCCGAGGCGCTGGCCGAGCGCTATCCGACCAAGCTGCCCGGCGTTGATCTTGGCCATGGCGACATCCTCATCGCGGCGATTACCTCCTGCACCAACACCTCCAACCCGGCGGTGATGATCGCCGCCGGCCTGCTGGCGCAAAAGGCGGTCGCACGCGGGCTGCGCGTCAAGCCGCACATCAAGACCTCGCTGGCACCGGGCTCGCGCGTGGTGACCGACTACCTCACCCGCGCCGGCCTCATCGAGCCGCTCGCCAAACTGGGCTTTGCGCTGGCCGGCTACGGCTGCACCACCTGCATCGGCAACTCGGGCGATCTGGCGCCGGAACTGAACGCGGCAATCGCCGAACACGATGTCGTCGCCGCCGCCGTACTCTCGGGCAACCGCAACTTCGAGGCGCGCATCCACCCCAACATCCGCGCCAACTACCTCGCCTCGCCGCCGCTGGTGGTGGCCTACGCGCTGGCCGGGCGGGCCAATATCGACCTCAGCACCGACGCGCTGGGCACCGCCGAGGATGGCAGTGCGGTATTCCTCAAAGACATCTGGCCCACCTCCGACGAGATCGGCGCCGTGATGCCACTGGCCCTCGACCCGGACACCTTCCGCAAGCGCTACGCCGACTTCTCCGGCGAGGTGGATCTGTGGACCGACATCCCCGCGCCCACCGGCGATGTCTATGCCTGGCCGCGCTCCACCTACATCGCGCAGCCGCCCTTCTTCGATGG
>JBFIJC010000133.1:0-9449 GCA_041600915.1 Nitrogeniibacter sp. | reverse complement strand
CCGCTGGCGTGGCAGAGCGGCCCGTTTGCGGGCGATGGCTGGATGGAGGTGGGCAAGGGCAATCTGCGCCACCTGCGCTTCCCGAACGTGTTTGGCGTTGGCGATATCGCCGGTGTGCCCAAGGGCAAGACGGCGGCCAGTGTGAAATGGCAGGTGCCGGTGGCGGTCGATCATCTGGTGGCAGACATCGAGGGCCGGCAGTCCGAGCTGGTCTACAACGGCTACACCTCCTGCCCGCTCATTACGCGTCTGGGGCAGGCGATGCTGGTCGAGTTCGACTACGACAACAATCTGGTGCCGTCCTTCTCCGGTGTGGTCGCGCCGCTCGAAGAGCTGTGGGTGAGCTGGGTGATGAAAACCATGGCGCTTAAGCCGACGTATATCAGCATGCTGCGCGGTCGCGCCTGAGGAGACGATTCATGAAAGAACTCGATCTGATGAGCTTTCTGGTGGTGTTCCAGGAAATGCTGGGCCCCTTGTTGTGGGTGCTGGTGCTATTGGCCGTGGGCGGCACGCTGGCCTTTCTGGTCCTCTTGATCAAGGAACGCGGACTGCGCTCGCGTCGCTTGGTGGGCGCCGAGCTGGCCGGTCTTGCCGGCGGCGTTGTGGCGCTGGTCTTGATGGCCAATGTATCGTCGTCGGGCTTTACCGACGCGGGCGGGCCGGCCGACTGGTTCTTGATCGCGCTGGTGTTCGGTCTGGGCCTCGTCGGCACGACCATGCTGGTGTATGCGGTGGCGGGCTGGGCCGCCTGTCTTCGCGGACAGAACGGTTAAGGACTGCGCGGCGCGGGTTGCCCTCGCGCCGCGTCGTGCGTTCTTATCGGCAGCGCGTCAGCCAGTGGCTGTGTGCGCTGTCCTCACCGCGCACCGCCGCGAAGAAGCGGCGCTGTAGCTCTTTCGTGATCGGGCCGGGCTGGCCTGCGCCGACACGACGTCGATCCACTTCCACCACCGGCGTCACTTCTGCTGCCGTGCCGGTGAAAAACACCTCGTCGGCCACGTAGAGTTCGTCGCGGGTGATGCGGCGGGCGGTAATCTCCAGGCCGGCATCTGTTGCCAGGGCATGGATGGTGCGACGGGTAATGCCATCGAGCGCGGAGGTCACTTCGGGCTCGTAAATTTTTCCGCGCTTGACCACAAACACATTCTCGCCCGGCCCCTCGGCGACGAAGCCGTCGGTGTCGAGCAGCAGGGCTTCGTCATAACCCTCCTGGCGGGCCTCGCGGCAGGCGAGGATGGAGTTGGTGTAGGTGGACACCGACTTGGCGCGGCACATCTGCACGTTCACATGGTGGCGGGCAAAGCTCGACACCTTCACCCGGATGCCTTTGTCCATGCCGCCATCACCCAGATAGGCGCCCATCGTCCATGCGGCGATCATCACGTGCACCTCGGTGCCGATCGGGTCGATGCCGGCTTTTTCGGCGCCGAGAAACACCAGCGGCCGGATGTAGCCGCTCGCCAGGTCGTTCTTGCCGATGGCGTCGATGCAGGCCTGGCGCAGCGTGGGCGCGTCGTAGGGCATGTCGAGGCCGAGAATCTTGGCGGAGTCGAACAGGCGCTCGATGTGCTCGTCCAGCCGGAAAATGGCCGGGCCGGAGGGTGTGGCGTAGGCGCGGATGCCTTCGAAACAGCCCAGACCGTAGTGCAGGGTGTGGGTCATGGCGTGCACCTTGGCGTCGCGCCAGGGCGTCCATTGCCCGTCCATCCAGATCCAGCCGTCGCGGTTTTCCATACTCATGATGTGCGTCCTCAAAATACTTTGAATGAACCGGCAAAGCCTTGCCGGCAGGACGTCCGTTGTGCGGTGCGGTGGCCCGATGCGTGCCAGAGGCCGGGTGGGCGAGGGCGGAGTCGGGCGATGAGGCGATGGACTCAGCTTGGGGCAGTGCGCGGCGTGGCTCAAACGAAAAGCACCGGCCTTTGGATGAATGTCATTCATCTGTCTGCGCGCTGCGTGTTTCGCCAGTCGGGCGAATCGGCTATCGTCGGTGGCGTCGGTATGTGTTGCGCTTACACCCCGCACGGGTGCGAACGAAAACCCAAAGGACTCGCTCATGGACTACATCCTCGCGCTCGATCAAGGCACGACCAGCTCCCGCGCGATGCTGTTCGACGCCAGGGCGCAGGTGTGTGCGCAGGCGCAGAAGGAGTTCGCGCAGCATTTCCCGCGACCGGGCTGGGTCGAGCATGACGCCCGCGAGATCTGGCAGACCCAACTGGCCTGCGCAAAGCAGGCGCTGGCCGAGGCGGGCGTGGCCCCCGCTGCGGTCTGCGCAGTGGGCATCAGCAACCAGCGCGAAACCACGGTGCTGTGGGATCGCGCCAGCGGCCAGCCGATGGCGCCGGCCATTGTCTGGCAAGACCGGCGCACCGCCGAAGCCTGCGACGCGTTGCGTGCTCAGGGCTACGCGCCGCTGATCCGCGCACGCACCGGGCTTGAGCTGGACGCCTATTTTTCGGCCACCAAGCTGGCCTGGCTGCTCGAGCATGTGCCGGGTGCGAGAGCGCGTGCCGCCGCCGGCGAGCTGGCCTTCGGCACCATCGACAGCTGGCTGATATGGAATCTCACCGCGGGCGCCTGCCATGTGACCGACGCCAGCAATGCGGCGCGCACCATGCTTTTCGATATCCATCGCCAGCAGTGGGATGAGGACTTGCTGGCCTTGTTCGACATTCCGCGTGCGGTGTTGCCGGCCGTGGTGGCGTCGAGCGGCGTGCTGGGCGCGTGCGCACCGGCCGTGCTGGGCGCGGCGATTCCGGTTGCCGGGGTGGCGGGCGATCAACAGGCGGCCACCTTCGGTCAGGCCTGTCTCGCGCCGGGCATGGCCAAGAACACCTACGGCACCGGCTGTTTCCTGACGCTCAATACCGGACAGCAGCCGGTCGAATCGCAGCACCGCTTGCTCACCACGATTGGCTGGCAGCGCGCCGAAGGCACCGACTATCTGCTCGAAGGCGGTGTGTTCATGGCCGGTGCGGTGGTGCAGTGGCTGCGCGACGGCCTCGGTCTGATCGCCACCGCCGGCGATATCGAAGCGCTGGCCGCGAAAGTGCCCGACAGCGGCGAGGTGGTGATGGTGCCGGCCTTTGCCGGCCTCGGCGCGCCGCACTGGGACGCTTACGCGCGTGGCAGCCTGATGGGCATGACGCGCGGCACCACCGCAGCACACATCGCCCGCGCCGCACTCGAAGCCGTTGCCCTGCAGAACGTCGATCTGCTCACCGCCATGGCGGCGGACGGGGCGGAGGTCAAAGAGCTGCGCGTCGACGGCGGCATGACTCGCAACAATCTGCTCATGCAGTTGCAGGCCGACCTGCTCGGCGTGCCGGTGCTGCGGCCCCGGCAGACTGAAACCACCGCGCTGGGCGCGGCTTTTCTGGCCGGCCGCGCGGTGGGCGTGTGGCCGGACGATGCGGCGATTGCCGCGCACTGGCAGCTCGACCGCGCCTTTGAGCCGACCGCGTCGGCGGACTGGCGCGAGGCCTTGATCGCGCGCTGGCACAAGGCCATCGAGCGTAACCGGGGCTGGGCCGATGGCACCTGAGGACGTCAATCTGGCACCGCCCACCTTGGCCCGGCCGGCACTGCTGGTGGCGGCACAGGCGGTCGCGCAGTGGGACGTGATCATCATCGGCGGCGGCGCCAGCGGGCTGGGCGCGGCGGTGGACGCGGCCAGCCGGGGCTATCGCACGCTGCTGCTGGAGGCGCACGACTTTGCCAAGGGCACCAGTTCGCGCTCGACCAAACTGATCCACGGCGGCGTGCGCTACCTCGGCCAGGGCCGGATCGGCCTGGTGCGCGAGGCGCTCATCGAGCGGGCCCGCTTGCTCAAGAACGCGCCGGCGCAGGTCACGCCGCTGCGTTTTGTGGTGCCCGTCTACAGCCGCTGGGAGCAACTCAAGCTGCGCGTCGGGCTGACGGCCTATGAATGGCTGGCCGGGCGCTACAGTCTGGGTCGGGTGCGTGGCCTGTCTGCGGCCGAGACGCGCGCTGCGCTGCCCAATGCGCGGCCCGAAGGCTTGTTGGGCGGGATCGAATATTTTGACGGGCAGTTCGACGACGCAGGGCTCGCGATCGCGCTGGCGCAAACCGTATTCGACCACGGCGGCATCGCGCTCAACTACGCGCCGGTCACCGATCTCATCGAAACGGACGGGCATATCACCGGGGTGCGCGGGCATGACGAAATCACCGGTCAGGCGCTTGAATTCAGCGCCCGGGTCGTCATCAATGCCACCGGCGTGTGGGCCGATGACATCCGCCGCATGATCACGCCGGATGCGCCGCCCATGCTCGCGCCCAGCCAGGGCGTGCATGTGGTGGTTGACGCCAACTGGCTGCCCGGCGACGCGGCGCTGCTGGTGCCCGAAACCGACGACGGCCGGGTGCTGTTCATGATTCCGTGGCAGGGCAAGGTGCTGCTCGGCACCACCGACACGCCGCGCGACGACATCCCGCTCGAACCGCAGGCGCAGGCCACCGAGATCGACTTCATTTTGCGCACCGCCGCGCAATATCTGGTGCGGGCGCCGGGGCGTGCCGACATCCGCAGCGTGTTCGCCGGCCTGCGCCCGCTCATCGCCGCCGACCCCGATGCGCCACGCAGCGAACTGTCGCGCGAGCATGTGATCCGCGTCTCGCCGCAGGGCCTGATCACCATCGCCGGCGGCAAATGGACGACGTATCGGCAGATGGCCGAAGAGGTGATCGACCGCGCCGCGCGCGAAGCGGGTCTGAGCGCGCGCGCCTGCCGCACTGCCGATTTGCCGCTGCACGCCGACCCGGCACCCGAGGCCGGCGCACGCCTGCATCCGCGTCTGGACGTGACTGAGGCGCAGGTTCGCCACGCGGCCCGCGTGCAGTTTGCGCTGGCGGTCGAGGACGTGCTTGCGAGGCGCAGTCGCGCGCTGTTTCTGGATGCCGATGCAGCGCGCGAAGTGGCGCCCGAGGTCGCGCGTGTCCTGGCGGATGAACTTGGCCGCGACGCCGACTGGCTGGGCGCGCAGATATCCGATTTCGACGCGCTGGCCACGGGGTATGCCCGCCGCTGAGCCGTTCGTCCGGTTTGCCGATCTTGGCTATTGCGGCGAGGTGGAGCTGCCTATAGTCGGTGCATGGACCCCGGTTTTCCATATTCAGACACTGCGCCGAATGAGACTGCGCGCAGGCGCGCGTGATGCCTTCGTCGATGCCCGCGAGTCGGCGCAAATTCATCGGCGATTGCCTCGGCGTGCTCGGCGCGGGCGGCGTGATCGGCCTGTTGCTGGCTGCCAACGCGCGGGTGGCCGAGGCCTTGCCGGCCTGGGCGCTGCGCCCGCCCGGCGCGCTTACAGAGGATGATTTCGGGGCGGCCTGTCTGCGATGTGGCCTGTGCGTGCAGGCGTGTCCGTACGACATTCTGCATCTGGCTCGCCTGAGTGACGGTGTCACGCCGGGCACGCCGTACTTCGTTGCCCGCCAGCGCGCCTGCGAGATGTGCGTCGACATCCCTTGTGCCGTCGCCTGCCCGACCGATGCGCTCACCGCGCCGGCACCGGGCATTGCCGCCGCGCGCATGGGCCTGGCACGCATGACCGGGCCGGACACCTGCTACAGCATCAACGGCACCGCGCAGTGTGGCGCGTGCTATCTGGCCTGTCCGGTCAAGGACGCGGCGATCACCATGGAACGGCGCAGCGCGGGCGGCCGGGTGTATTTTGAGCCGACCGTGAACGCCGCCAACTGCACCGGCTGCGGCAAGTGTGAAGAAGCCTGCGTGACCGAGGAGGCGTCGATCAAGGTGTTGCCGCTCGCGCTGGCACGACAGGATCGGCGTGGTCCCTTGCCGCGTCGAGGCGCGTGATGGCGCGTCGTCACTGCTTGCTGCGGCACCGCTGGTTGTTGCTTCGGCGCGTGAGTCAGCTCGGTCTGCTGGCGGCGTTTCTGGCCGGGCCGTGGTTCGGGCTGTGGTTGCTGCGCGGCAATCTTGCCTCAAGCGTATTGCTCGATACGGTCCCGCTGACCGATCCGCTGGTGCTGCTTCAGGCGCTGGTGGCCGGCCATGGCGCGCAGATGGCGGCGCTGTCGGGTGCGGCGCTGGTGCTGCTGGTCTATGTGTTGCTCGGCGGGCGCAGCTATTGCGCCTGGGTGTGCCCGCTCAATCTGGTCACCGATCTGGCGGCCGGGCTACGCCGAATGATGGGGCTGGCGCGGGGTTGGCAGATGCGGCGGCATGCCCGGCTGGTGGTGCTCGGCGCGGTCGTCGTCGCATCGTGGGCGTCGGGCGCCATCGTGTGGGAGCTGCTGAATCCGATTACGGTGCTGCAGCGGGGCATCGTCTTTGGCATGGGCGCAGGCTGGGTGCTGATTGCGGCGGTGTTTCTGTTTGATCTGACGGTGAGCGCACACGGCTGGTGCGGCCATCTGTGCCCGGTGGGCGCGTTCTACGGTCTGGTCGGCAAAACGTCGGTGTTGCGGGTGAATGCGGCGGCGCGCGCGAAGTGCACCGATTGCGGTGATTGCTTCCGGGTCTGCCCCGAGCCGCAGGTGATTGCGCCAGCCTTGAAACCCGCCAAGCCGAGCGCGTCGCCTGTTGTTCTGAGCGGTGACTGCCTCAACTGCGGGCGCTGCATCGATGTGTGCGATGAGGGAGTGTTTCGCTTTGGCTCGCGGCGTGTCCTTCGCCTGCATGACTCGTCAGCACCACCGCCCCCGACATGAAAAAGGCGCGCCGCATGGGCGCGCCTTTCTATTGCTGGTAGCGGTTTACTTGCGGCGACGGCGTGCAGCCAGTCCGGTGAGCGCCAGACCCAGCAGCGCCAGGGATGACGGTTCCGGCACCGAGTTTCCGCCGCCCGGCGGGGTGTCGCCCGGCGTGCCGTTGCCCAGATCGCCCACCTCGTTCGGGTTCAGCTCCAGATCGTACAGGCGGATCAGGGAGACCTTGCCGTCCATGAATTCGCCCTGACCACCACCCACCACGTTGTCGGCGAAGAAGGTCAGCAGGAAGTTGGGGTTGTCGACCGGGTAGGTGCTGAAGTCCATGACATTGGTGGTCAGGTCGAACTGAAAGGCGCCATCGAGATAGGCCGTGACCTTGTTGGCGCCGTCATTGGTGAGCGTGACGCGATGGTAATTGCCGAAGGTGAAGAAATCCGGGCCGTTGCCGACCGGGTAGACCTGCAGCTTGTTACCCGGCTCAACATAAAAGCCGTTGTCGCTGCGGCGGTTGGAGGCATCGAGAATGCGTTCCCAGCTCGGTCCGTTGCTGTCGAAGGAGAACACCAGATCCACTGAGTAGGCGGTACCCGAGAGCAGCCCGGTGGTGTTCAGCGAGAGGCCGGCTTGATCGGCCGGGGTGGTGTTGCCGTCGAAGCGATACACGGTTTTGGTGGTGCCGAACACGGTGTCGCTGATGAAGGCGTTCTGGCCCAGGGGGTCGATCGCCATCAGTGCCGGTGCGCCGCCTTCATTGGCGTTCAGGGTGCCATCGTCGAAGTCATACGTGGCGACCGCGACGGGGGCGGCGAGGCTGGCGGTGGCCAGCAGCAACGAGAACAGGCCTCCGGTGATTTTTGCAGCAAGCGGAGCTGTCGTGTTGTTGCGTTTGGTCATGATGCCTCCCTGGCACGTTTTGTTGTGCAAGTGACTAAGCAAGTGCGATGCCAAAGCGGAATAGTGTTTTATATCAGTCGTTTGACGATCTGCGCTGGTTTCTCTGAAAGCCTACTGTAAGCAATGTCGACGGTTCTGCTGTGCACGGCGGCGGATCGCGGATCGAGATCTTGCTCGTGGTCGATCAGAGTCTGATGCGCCAGGCGCCCTGAATCGCGTCGAGAATGATCTGTCGTGTCTCGTCGGTTGCGGCTTTGTTGGGTTTGCTGGTGAAGTTGCTACCGCAGCATGACCATTGCACGCTCGAGGTGTCGTCGTAGCCGTGGTGGGCGTTGTGCAGCAGGTGGAAGCTGGCGTTGCTGTTGGTTTCGGTCATGCGGCGACAACCGTCTCGGGTGTTCATGAAGCTGCCCCAGTCGTCGAGCGCGCCGTAGAAAACCAGCACTTTGGTGTCGGCGCTGTGCGAATTGGGGCAGCCGCCATTCAGGCCGGGGTAGAGCGCGAAAATGAATTGCGGTTTGGGCTGCTCGCTTTTGAGTACGCTGCCAACCTCCAGCGCCGCCGTGCCACCGCGGGAGAAGCCCATGACCGCATAACGGGTGAGGTCAACGCGGGGGTGATTCTTGATGATGTCGAGTGCCACCGACACGTCCTGCGCCTGGGTGTAGGCGGGTACCCCGTCCAGCGTCGATCGCCCGCGCGCCCGTGCATTGTCGATGATGACTGTGGCGATGCCGATTGAATTGAACCAGCCTGTCCACAGCTCGGGGCGAATATTGCCGCCGCCCGTGCCCTGCAACATGATGACTACCGGCAAACGCTCGGTGGTTTTTGCGGCCTGTTCGGGCACGACGACTTCGACGTGCTTGCTCAAGGTGTCGGGGGACATCGTCAGGCAGCCGGAGAGCGCGAGCGTGCCTGCGAATGCTGCCGCCAGCGCCAGATGCGCCCGTAGCGCGGCGAAGACGCGGGCGGTGAGGGCGTGGCGGCGCATGGGTGATTACTCCGACAGCTTGTCAGGGTTGCCGGCGCGAACGGTGAAGGTCCATTTGCAGGACTCTTCGCCGTTGAAGCATACCGTGTAGGTGTCGTCCTGCTTGAAGATCAGGCCGCATTGCGTCTGCTGGGTACGTGCGCTGATTTCGCAGCGATGGCCGTTTTCCACCCACCATTTGGTGGATGAGATACGGCCGCCGAAGGCCGTTGCATTGACGGTGCGCATGCCATTGCTGCCGTAGTAGATGGGCGCGACCAGACGGGTGCCGATCATCTTGTGATCCAGCGTATTGCCCTGGGTGACTTCCCGGATGCTGTCATCGGTGAGCGGCGTCAGGCCCTGGGCCTGGAGGTCGGCGGCGGTGTTGGCGAATGTGGGTGCGGAGAAAAGCAATGCGCTGAGAATGGCCAGCGTCGGGCGGCAGAAGCGTGCGGTCATGGCGTGTCTCGAAGTGGAGTGTTGCTTTTGTGGAATTCAGGTCAGGCCGGTAGCCGCCGTCAGCGCGCGTACGTCCTTATGGCGTTGGCCAAAGCGGCGCCAGTGCGGCTCCGCTCGGCTCTTTGGAACGGCTCAGTCTTTGATGACGGTTTTCTTGAACGAGGACAGTACGCGGCTCCAGTAGTCGAAGGTGTCTTCGAGGTTGCCGTAGCTCACGCCCTTGTCGAGGTTGACCGTCATCTGCAGGAAGGGGTCTTGGTCGTCGTCAAGAAAAGCCTTGCCGAACTTTTTTTCGTGGTTCCACTTGTTGATCGTTTCAAGCGACACTTTTTTGCCCGACCAGTAGGCGTTGAACTGGATCTCGCTGCACTTTTTGTTGTCGGAGCAGCCGTAGAACAGAATCATGTAGCTGGTG
>JBFIJC010000132.1:0-9508 GCA_041600915.1 Nitrogeniibacter sp. | reverse complement strand
GCTGCCCGACGCCATCGCCAAACGCATCATTGCCGAGCGAATCACGCCGGCATTCCGCGAAGGGCGGTTTGCTGAAGGGCTCTCGGATGGCGTTGATGCGATTCTGGCGCGAATTCAGGGCGAACCCCTCCCGCCGCCGACACGGGCGCCGGTCGATGTCGATAACGTCTTCGACCTGTTGGTGCAAACGCTGTTCGTCGCCTTTATCGCCGCGCCGATCCTGCGTTCCATTTTCGGTCGCCTCGCCGGTGCCGGCGTGGGCGCGGTGGCCGGTGGCGCGTGGTGGTTTTTGAGTACCAGTGTGCTGACCCTGGGCGGCGTGGGTGCAATTATCGCCGCCCTGGCCGTGATTTTTCTCGGCAGCGGACGCGGCGGCGGTCCATGGACCACCGGTTCGGGGCATGGCGGAGGGTTTGGTAGCAGCGGCGGCGGCTGGTCGTCGGGCGGCGGCGGCTTCAGCGGTGGCGGCGGTGGTTTTAGTGGCGGTGGCGCCTCGGGAGGCTGGTAATGGATATCAAACGTATGCTCCGGCACCTGATGATTCCGACCTGGCTGGTCAAGCGCCGCTTTCCCGAGCCCTTGTTGGCGCAGGTTGAAGCCGCCATCCGGGCGTCCGAATCGTTGCATCGTGGCGAAATCGGTTTCGCCATTGAAGGCGGGCTCGATGTGCCCGAGCTTTTGCGTGGGGTCAGCCCGCGTCAGCGCGCGATGGATGCGTTTGCGTCCTTGGGTATCTGGGATACCGAAGAGAACACCGGGGTACTGGTGTATATCCAGTACGCCGATCGCGCCGTCGAGATCGTGGCCGATCGCGGTATCACGCGGCATGTCGCGCCTGAAGAATGGCAGGCGATCTGCCGGGCGCTGGAAGTGCGTTTTCGTGAGAAGGACTACGCCGCAGGTTGCGCGGCGGCGGTGACCGCGATTGGTGAGCTGATTGCGGCGCATTTTCCGAAGACGGACGGCAACCCGAATGAACTGCCGAATCGGCCGGTGATCTTGTAGTTGACCACCCTGTACGACGCCTGCGCGAGTAACGCGCTTCGGCCACTGCCGATCAATGCGTCGTCGAATCGTCCAGATGCGCCACGTCGTCCGACACGCGCTGATTCGCGTGGTGGGCTTTCTGCACCAGATACATGGTGCCGGCCACAAACAGGCCGAACAGAATGATCACGATGTTGATCGACAAGCCCCACATGATGAGCAGCGCGTAGACCCCGGTCATGACCAGAATCGACAGATTCTCGTTGAAGTTCTGCACCGCGATCGAGTGGCCGGCGCCCATCAGGATGTGACCGCGATGCTGGAGCAAGGCGTTCATCGGCACGACAAAGAAGCCTGCCAGTCCGCCAATCAGGATGAGCACCACGATGGCAACGGTCTCGTTGGTGACCAGGGTCATGACCAGCACCATCAAGCCCATGCCGATGCCCATCGGGATCACCCGCACCGATTTGCGCAGCGTCACATAGCGCGCCGCCAGCACGGCGCCGACGGCCACGCCAATGGCGACCACGCCCTGCAGCATGGTCGCGCTCGACAGATCCATCCCCAGGGCGTGCTCAGCCCATTTGTACACAATGAACTGCAGCGTGGCACCGGCACCCCAGAACAGCGTGGTCACGGCCAGCGAAATCTGACCGAGCTTGTCGCGCCACAGCAGCTTGAGACAGTGGTTGAAGTCGTGCAGCAGATAGATCGGATTCTTCTTGAGCGTCTTGTGATCGACGCCGGTGTCGGGGATGAACAGATTGAAGATGGCCGCAATGACGTAGATCGCGCCGATGATCAGCAGCGCCGCCTGGAAAGGGCCGTTGCCAAAGGGCAAGGGCAGGCTTTGGAGAAAGGCGCTGACATCGTCGCGGATCAGCGCGCCGCCGACGACGGTGCCAAGGATGATCGCGCCGACGGTGAGCCCTTCGATCCAGCCGTTGGCCACCACCAGCAAACGGTGGGGCAGATACTCGGTGAGGATGCCGTACTTGGCCGGCGAGTAAGCAGCCGCGCCGAGGCCGACGACGGCATAGGCAAACAGCGGATGCGCGCCCAGCACCATCATGGCGCAGCCGCCGATCTTGATGGTGTTGGCGACGAGCATCACCCGCCACTTGGGCATCGAGTCGGCAAAGGCGCCGACAAAGGCGGCCAGTGCGACGTAGGAGACGGTGAAGAACAGCTTGAGCAGCGGCTCGTATTCTTGCGGCGCCTGCATGTCGCGGAGCAGACCGATGGAGGCGATCAGCAGCGCATTGTCGGCCAGCGCCGAAAAAAACTGTGCCGCCATGATGATGTAGAAGCCGCGATTCATCGTTTTCGGTTGGCGGGGGGCGCTGGATGGACGAAGGTCGGTTTATACCATGACCGTCGTGACGGTGTGACCGGGTCAGATCAAGGCAGTGACGAATGACACGTGCGCGCGCGTCTGTGGCCGATCTGTGTTGAAATGCGCACTAATATAAACACGGTTTATCAATCATGGCCGATCGTCGCCTGCAAGTCTTCAACGCCGTTGTGAAATACGGCTCCTTCACCCGCGCAGCGGAGCGTCTGTTCATGACGCAGCCCGCGGTCACCTTCCAGATCAAGCAGCTCGAAGAGCATTTCAACACCCGTCTGCTCGAACGCGGGCACGGCTACGCCACGCTCACGCCCGCCGGCGAGATCGTGCATAACTACGCCGAAAAAATTCTCGGGCTGAATGAAGAAATGGAAGCCCGCGTCTCGGAGCTGACCGACGAGCTGTCCGGCACACTCAATATCGGCACCAGCACCACCATCGCTGCGTACTGGCTGCCGAAGATTCTCGAAGGCTTCAAGCGCGACTACCCGCGTGTGATTCCGCGCGTGAGCGTCGGCAACTCCAGCACGGTCGCGGGGCGGGTGGCCAATCGAGACCTCGACCTCGGCCTGATCGAAATCGTCACCGACGACCCATCGCTCGAGCGCCGCGGCGCCGCGCAAGACGAGCTGATGGTCATCTGCAGCCCGCGCCACCCGCTCGCGCGCGAGACCACGCTCACCGCCGCCAAGCTCCTGCCGCACCCCTTCATTACACGTGAGCCCGGCAACGCCATTCGCGAGCTGGCCGACCAGTATTTCGAAGCTGCCGGCATCAGCATGGACGAGGTGACGATTGCTGCCGAGCTCGGCTCCCTGGCCGCCGTCAAGCAGCTCGCTGCCGAAGGCTTTGGCTTTGGTATTGCCTCGCACGCCGCAATTCAGCGCGACATCGGCGAGGGGCGTATCGCCGCCGTGCCACTCGCGCCCAAGCTCTACACGCCGCTGGAGGTCATCTTCCCGAAAGACAAGTTCCGCTCGCGGCTGATCACCACTTTTGCCGAGTTTGCCGTCGAGCAACTCGCCGCCGGCGCCCAACGCTAAGCATGGCCACCAAAGCAAAACCACGCAGCAGCTTTGTCTGCAATGAGTGCGGCGCCGGCACGCCGCGCTGGCAGGGCCAGTGCCCGCAATGCCAGCAATGGAACACCATCGTTGAGACGGTCGCCGAATCGAGTAGCGGCCCCAACCGTTTTGCCGCACTCGCTGGCACCACCAGCGGTTTGCGCGCCTTGTCGGACATCGCGCCGCGCGAAGAGCCGCGCATCCCCACCGGCATCGGCGAATTCGACCGCGTGCTCGGTGGCGGCCTCGTCGCCGGCGGCGTGGTGCTGATCGGCGGCGACCCCGGCATCGGTAAGTCCACGCTGCTGCTGCAAGCGCTGGCCGTGCTCGCGCCGCATCACAAAGTGATTTATGTGAGCGGCGAAGAATCCGCGGACCAGGTCGCGCTGCGCGCTCAGCGTTTGCAATTGCCGGTCGAAGGCCTGCAATTGCTGCCCGAGATTGGCCTTGAAGCCATTCTCGGCACGCTCGCCGCCGCCCGGCCGCGCATCGCCGTCATCGACTCCATCCAGACGCTGTACTCCGACGCCTACAGCTCGGCACCCGGCTCGGTCACGCAAGTGCGTGAATGCGCCGCCCAGCTCACCCGCTTCGCCAAGCAAAGCGGC
Organism: Nitrogeniibacter sp.; assembly: GCA_041600915.1. Classification (GTDB taxonomy): domain Bacteria; phylum Pseudomonadota; class Gammaproteobacteria; order Burkholderiales; family Rhodocyclaceae; genus Nitrogeniibacter. Next base: position 5,495 of record JBFIJC010000132.1, on the reverse strand, counting down.
ACCAGCCTGATTCTTGTGGGGCATGTCACCAAAGACGGCAGCCTCGCCGGCCCGCGCGTGCTCGAACACATGGTCGACACCGTGCTCTATTTCGAAGGCGACACCCACTCCAGCTTCCGCCTGGTGCGCGCCTTCAAGAACCGCTTTGGCGCGGTGAACGAACTCGGCGTCTTTGCCATGACTGACCGCGGCCTGCGCCCGGTGTCCAACCCTTCCGCCATTTTCCTCTCCCAGCACAGCCAGCCCGTCGCCGGCGCCTGCGTGCTGGTGACGCAAGAAGGCACGCGTCCGCTGCTGGTCGAGGTGCAAGCCCTGGTCGACAACAGCCACGCCCCCAGCCCGCGCCGCCTGAGTGTGGGCCTGGAGCAGAACCGCCTCGCCATGCTGCTCGCCGTCGCCCACCGCCACGCCGGCATCCAGTGCGCCGATCAGGACGTTTTCGTCAATGCCGTTGGCGGCGTCAAGATCACCGAGCCCGCCGCCGACCTCGCCGTACTGCTGGCCATCGTCTCCTCACTCAAAAACAAACCGCTGCCCGCGCAGCTCGCCGTCTTCGGCGAAGTCGGCCTCGCCGGTGAAATCCGCCCCGCACCACGCGGGCAAGAGCGCCTCAAGGAAGCCGCCAAACTCGGCTTCACCCACGCCATCGTGCCCAAGGCCAATGCGCCGAAAGGCGGGGTGAAGGGGATTGAGGTGATTGCGGTGGACCGGGTGGAAGAGGCGATTTCGCGGGTGTCGGGGTTGGCGTGAGTGTGCGCCTCGCCCCGATAGGGGGCTGTTTGAGCTGCTGAAGGTGGTTTCAGGCGGCCATCATTCAATGAAGCGTCGTATGCTTACAGGACTGATAACAGGAGTGATGTGGTGAATCGGCAAAGTGCAATCGACCAACTGACCCGTAGCAAGGCTGAGCTGCAGCGCCGGTTCGGGGTGACGCGGTTGTCTTTGTTTGGTTCGACGGCGCGGGATGCGGCCACCGATAAGAGCGACGTCGACATCCTCGTTGCCTTCGATGGCCCGGCAACCTCCAAGCGCTATTTCGGCGTCCAGTTCTATCTTGAGGATTTGCTGGGCTGCCCGGTCGACCTGGTCACCGAAAAGGCCTTGCGGCCCGAGCTGCGGCCATTTGTGGAGCAGGAGCGGGTGGATGTCTGAATCGCCAGTGCGCGAATGGCGCTTCTATCTGAATGACATGACGGGCTTTGCCGAGAAGGTGCTGGCCTATACGGAGGGCTTTGATCAGGCGACGTTTGTCGCGAGTTCTCTGGCCTACGATGCCACTTTGCGTAATCTCGAACTGATCGGCGAGGCAGCAACGCATATTCCCGATGCGGTTCGTGCTGCGCACCCGGAGATTCCGTGGCGCATGATTGTCGCTACCCGCAATCGATTGATCCACGGCTACTTGGGCATCGATGAGGACACGCTGTGGAGCATCATTCAGGACGAAGTGCCGACGCTGTTGCAGCAATTGAAGAAAATCGCGGCGGCCTGAGATAGCAGACGTAGCCCGGATGCAGGCCTGCAAGGCCGAAATCCGGGGTTGACGGTTGATGAGGCGCCGATCCCGGATTCCGCTTTGCTGCATTCGGGCTACGAATCGGCGCCACGCGGCCGCGTCGTTTTTACTTCTCCACAAACGCCCGTTCGATCACATAGTCGCCCGGTTCGCCGATGCGCGGCGAGATCTCGAAGCCGAGGGTGTCGAGCATCTTGCAGCAGTCGTCGAGCATGGCGGGGCTGCCGCAGATCATGGCGCGGTCGACGGCCGGGTCGATCACCGGCAGGCCGGTGTCGGCGAAGAGCTTGCCGGAGGGGATCACTTCGGTGATGCGGCCGGTGTTGCGGAAGGGCTCGCGAGTGACGGTGGGGTAGTACACCAGTTGCTCGCGCACGGCGTCGCCGATGAATTCGTTGGCCGGCAGGGCTTTCTCGATGAAGTCGCTGTAGGCCAGTTCCGAGGTCCAGCGCACGCCGTGAAGCAGCACCACTTTCTCGAAGCGCTCGTAGGTTTCCGGGTCCTGGATCACGCTCATGAAGGGCGCCAGGCCGGTGCCGGTGGACAGCAGATACAGGTTGCGCCCCGGGCGCAGGTCGCGCAGCACCAGGGTGCCGGTGGGCTTGCGGCTGACCACGATGGGGTCGCCGGGCTGCAGGTGTTGCAGGCGCGAGGTGAGCGGGCCGTTCTGCACCTTGATGCTGAAGAACTCGAGGTGCTCTTCGTAGTTGGGGCTGGCGATGCTGTAGGCGCGGATGAGCGGGCGTGACTCGGTTTCGAGGCCGATCATGACGAACTGGCCGTTCTCGAAACGCAGGCCGCGGTCGCGGGTGGTGCGGAAGCTGAACAGGTTCTCGTTCCAGTGATGGACGCTGAGGACGCGTTCGGTGGCCAGGTTGCTCATGTTCTGAACTCCATACAGGTTGGGTTGATGTGACTTTACGGTGGCGTTTATGTTCGATAAAGCGAATAATTTTGATAAATACGTTCGATTGAGTCGATATGAAAATCACGCTTCGTCAGTTGCAGGTGTTTCTTGAAGTGGCTCGGGCCGACAGCGTGTCGCGCGCGGCCGAGCGGCTAGCCATGTCGCAGTCGGCGGTCAGCTCAGCCTTGGGTGAGCTGGAACGCCAGTTCGACACCTTGCTGTTTGATCGTGTGGGCCGGGTGCTGCGGCTCAACACCATGGGCGAGCAGTTGCTGCCGCAGGTGGCCGATCTGCTCGACCGGAGCCAGGCGATTGAAGACGCACTGGCCGGGCGGGCGGGCTACGGCCGCTTGCGCATCGGGGCGACGCTGACCATTGGCAACTATCTTGCGACGCTGTTGGTGGCCCGTTTCTTACAGAACCATCCCGATAGCCGGGTCGATCTGAAAGTGCACAACACGGCGTCGATCATCGAGCGTCTGGCTGCGTTTGAGCTGGATCTGGGTTTGATAGAAGGCGCCTGCAGCCACCCCGATCTCGATGTCGAGACCTGGGTGGCAGATGAACTGGCGGTGTTTTGCGCGCCAACGCACCCGCTGGCCGGGCGCGGCGAACTGACGCTGGATGATCTGCGCGATGTCGAGTGGATCGTGCGTGAGGCGGGCAGTGGTACGCGCGCAACCTTTGAGCACGCGTTTCGCCGGGCGCCGTATTCACCGCGTGTGCGCCTGTCTCTGGAGCACACCGAAGCGATCAAACGGGCGGTGGAGTTCGGCCTGGGCGTGGGCTGCCTGTCACGCCTCGCGCTGCGCGATGCTTTCCGCCGTGGCTCGCTGGTGCCGCTGCCGGTACCGGGGCTGGACCTGATGCGCAGCTTTCAGTTTGTGTGGCACCGGCAGAAGTATCAGAGCGCCGGCATGCGTGAATTTCTTGCGCTGTGCCGGGCGATGACGGCCGATACCCGGCGCAGCGATGAGATCGATATCCCCTTCGTACCATAGCGACGTGCCATTCTGACGGTATGCGCAGTGCGAATGCGCCCTGGTTTGGTTATAGAATCGACTCGGGAGCGCACTGTCAGGGAGAGCCAGTGATCGAGTCTCAGTGGGTCCGGCAGCCGGTGTTGGCCATGGTCTATGCATTGGCCGGCGTGCTGGCGAGCTTGTTTCCCGGGCCGGTAGCTGGCGAACTCACCATCGCCATTCCCGCCGTCGTGGCGCTGCTTGGCTGGCTCGCCTGCGGCCCATGGGCGATTGCCGGTGTTTCCATCGGTGCGCTGTTTTTCGGCATGATCAGCGATCCGCTGCTCGCCTCGGTGCCGCGTGCCGACGCACTGGTGGGGGCGCTGTTTGGGGTGGTGGGCGCCAATCTTCAGGCGATGCTCGGGGCGGTGCTGACCCGGCGCTTTGTGCCCGGCTGGCGGCAACTCACGCACGTGTTCGATGCGCTGCGACTCTTCCTTTTTGCGGGCGTGCTCGCCGCCTTGCCATGGGCGGCGATTCGCATGCTTCTGCGCCAGTGGGGGGAGTTTCCGCTCTTTGCCACGGCGGCCGAGGCCTTTTGCGCGGCCTGGTTGTCGCAAGTGCTTGCGGTGATCGGCCTGCTGCCAATTCTGCTTGCCATGAGCTGGCGTGGCGATCCGCTGTGGCGGACGCGCTTGAGTTCGCTGGTGGTGCCGGCCGGCGCGGTCTTGCTGGCTGTGCTGGCCTTGTACCGTGTGGCTTTTGATGTCGAGCAGGAGCGGCATGCCGCGCGTTTTGAAGCGGTGAGCGCGGCCATCAGCCATCGATTCGAAGATCGTGTGGGCGAGATCATGGCCGTGCTCGATGGCGTTGATCATTTTCTCGAAGCCGGCGCCGCGCCAACGCGGCGGGCGTTTCACCGCCTGGCTGAAACCTCGTTGCAACGCGTGCCGGGTCTGGTGGCCTTGCAATGGGTGCCACATGTACCGGGCGCCGATCGCGCTGCCTATGAATCCCTGGCTCGTATGGACGGGCTGGATGGCTTTGTTTTTCGCGAGTTTGATGCGGGTGCCGGCGTCACGCCGTCGCCGTCGCGCGATGTCCATTTTCCGGTGTTTTTCTCCGTGCCCCGTCAGCTCAGTCCCTACCGACTCGGCGTCGATCTGGCCTCGAACCCGGAAGTGATGCGGGCCGTTACGCTGGCACACGATTCGCGCGTCCAGGTGCTCAGACCGGCTGCCGCTGCTGCGTCAACGGACGAACCCGTGGTCTTGTTGTCGCCGGTGTTTCGTGATTCGGGTGGCCCCGGTGGTCTGGTGCTGAGCGGCTTGACCCTGGGCGTGCTGCGTCTTGCGCCCCTGATGGCTTCGGTCGTCGCCGATGTGGATCTGAGCGGACTGGTCGTGGCTTTGTCGGACGCCGCAGGTGCAGCGGGCAAGTCGCGGCTGTACGCCTCCGCCGAGATGGCAAGGGGAGACGGTTTTGCCATGATGGGTAGCATCCTGGTCGGTGACCAGCTCTGGCAGCTCAGTGTGGTGTCCGATGCCGGCTTTGAGGCGGTGGGTGGCGTGCCCCTGCTGTGGATTGCCATGCTTGGCAGCGCTGTCTTTTTTGCCTTGCTTCATGGTTTTTTGCTGACGGTCAGCGGCCAGCGCGTGGAGGTCGCTCGGCAAATTGGCGAAGCCACTGACCGGCTGACCCGCGAGGTCGAAGAGCGGCGCCGCGTTGAGGCGACCTTGCGGCAAAGCGACGCGCGGATGCGTGGTGTATTTCAGGCGGTGATCGATGGCATTGTCATTATCGACGAGTTTGGCGTAATCGATACGGTCAACCTGGCGGCGTCCAGGATTTTTGGCTGGTCGCCCGAGGAGTTGGTTGGCCAGAACGTGAGCATGCTGATGCCGGAGCCATTCCAGAGCGAGCACGACGGCTATCTCGAAACCTACCGGCGCACCGGCCACAAACGCACCATCGGCTTTCATCGCAGTGTCGAAGGCTTGCGGAAGGACGGTAGCCGGTTTCCGGTGGAGCTCACCGTGTCCGAGCTCATGCTCGCCGATCGCAAGGTCTTTGTCGGCTTGCTGCGCGATATTACCGATCGTGTTGCATC
>JBFIJC010000131.1:0-9541 GCA_041600915.1 Nitrogeniibacter sp. | reverse complement strand
TGATGATGGCGGTGCTCAAGGGGCATCAGCCGATTGTTGAGCGACTCCTCGCGGCCGGCGCGCCGCTCAATCACGATGGCTGGACACCACTGATGTATGCCGCCTTCCAGGGGCAGACCGACATTGCGCGTCTGCTGATCGAGCGCGGTGCCAATATCGATCAACGCGCCCCCAATCTGGCGACGGCCTTGATGTTCGCTGCGCGTAACGGCCACATCGATATCGTGAAGCTGCTGCTCGATCGCGGCGCCGACACTAATGTGGTGAACGATCAGAACCGCACCGCCCATAGCTGGGCGCTGGAGAACGGCAACACCGATATCGCCGAGATGCTCGAGCGTCGGGTGCCGTCAGTGCTGAAAGTCGCGCCGGCCCCGGCTGCGCCACAAAAATCGGGCGGCACCTTGCGGGTGCTGATCGAATAAACCGGTCGCGCCACCGTCATGGTGGCGCCGGGCTGCTCAGGCCTTGTCGTCGGGGAGTTCGGCCTGATCGCGCAGTAGCGGGCGCAGCGCATCGAAGGGGCCGTCCAGCGCCGCGTTGGCGGCCTTTTCCATGGCGCGATACTGGCGCAGCACTTCATAGCCGGTAGCCGACACCTCTGCGCCGCCACCGCGCTTGCCCCCTGTCACCGTCAATACCACCGGCTGCCGAAAGCAGCGATTCATGGCGTCGACCAGCGCCCAGGCGCGGGTGTAGGACATGCCCATTTCACGCGCCGCGGCCGAGATCGAGCCATGCCGGCCGATGGCTTCTAGCAGCGTGGCTTTGCCCGGGCCGAGCGCGATCTTGTCGTCGAGCATGATGCGGACTTGGTGGCGCAGGCGGGCGGTCATGGGCGCGATCCTCAGGCGGGTTCGATGTGTTCTAGCATGAGCTGCACCGAGCTTACGCCATTGTATTCATTCACTGCCAGGCGATAGGCCGCGTGAATCGTTGCCGGCACCGGCTCCGCGTAGTTAAAGAAAATCGCCTCGAAGCGGGTGTTGTTCTTGCGTAGCGCCAGCTTGAGGTGACGGTCCTTGAGCAGGCGCTGCTTGTCGACCTCGAACACGTCGTCGAACACCGGCGCTGGGAAGCTTTGCCCCCAGATCGCATTTTCAAGATGGCGAGCCGTTTCGAGCGTCATGTAGCCGGTTTCGAGCGGGCCATCGGTTTCGATTCGGCGGGTCAGGTCGGCCGGGTCGATCATCGCTTTGACCACGGCCTCGAAGGCCGCGGCGAAACGGTCGAAATCATTGGCGCGAATCGTCAGGCCGGCGGCCATGGCGTGGCCGCCGAATTTGAGGATCAGGTCGGGCATCTGCTTGCTGACCAGATCCAGCGCGTCGCGCAGATGCAGGCCGGCAATCGAACGGCCGGAGCCTTTGATTTCGCCCTCATCGCCGGGCGCGAAGGCAACCACCGGGCGGTGAAATTTCTCTTTGATGCGCCCGGCGACAATGCCGATCACGCCCTGGTGCCAGCCCGGCTCGAACAAGGCAATGCTGGCGCGCTCGCCCGGATCGAAGCCGTCCAGCGTAAGCATGGCGTCGGACTGCATGTCGGCCTCGATGCTGCGTCGCTCGCGGTTGAGGCGGTCGAGCTCCTGCGCGATGTTCATGGCGCGGGCGACGTCGTCGGTGATCAGGCATTCGATACCGAGCGACATGTCGGCCAGGCGGCCGGCCGCATTCAGGCGCGGGCCCAGGCCGAAGCCCATGTCGAAAGTGCTGGCGCGTGAGGGCTCGCGGCCGGCGGCGCTGAACAGCGCACGCACCCCGGCGCACATCTGGCCGGCGCGCATGCGGGCCAGGCCTTGCGATACCAGAATGCGATTGTTGCGATCGAGCGGCACCACGTCGGCGACGGTGCCAAGTGCGACCAGGTCGAGCAGGGTGGCCAGATTCGGCCCCTTGCCATCTTCAAAGCCGCCGCGTGTGCGCAGCTCGGCGCGCAGTGCCAGCAGGGTGTAGAACATCACACCCACGCCGGCCAACGCCTTGCTCGGGAAGGTGCAGCCGGGCTGGTTGGGATTGACGATCACGTCGGCCTGCGGCAAAGCATCGCCCGGCAGGTGGTGGTCGGTAATCAACGTGGCGATGCCCAGCGAACGGGCTTCTTCGACGCCGTCGATGCTGGCGATGCCGTTATCGACGGTAATGATCAGATCGGGTTCGCTGTGCGCGGCGAGCTGGACGATGGCCGGGGTGAGGCCGTAGCCATATTCAAAACGGTTCGGCACCAGATAGCCGACGTCGGCGCCCATCGCGCGCAGCCCGCGCACGGCGACGGCGCAGGCGGTGGCACCGTCGCAGTCGTAGTCGGCCACGACCAGCATGCGCGCGCCGGCTTCAATGGCATCGGCGAGCAAAATGGCGGCGTCGCTGACGCCTTGCAATTGGGTGGGCGGGATGAGCTTGGCCAGCGCATCGTCCAGCTCGCTGGCGGCGGTGATGCCGCGCGATGCGTACAGCCGCGCCAGCGTCGGGTGAAGGCCATCCTCGGCCAGTCGACGGACGGTGGCGGGGTTTGCCTTGCGGGGCACGATGCGCGTCATGAGTAGCGGGCCAGAGTGAAGGTTTCGAGGGATTGTGGCTTGCGCCAGAAGCACCACAGGTGGTGCCGCTTGAGCGTGATTTGCCGGCCGCCGCGTTCGTCCGGCATCGTCAGTGTGAGCGTGCTCAGCGTGCCGGCTTTGAGCGCGGTGAGCGCGGGGGCAAACCAGTCGCGTTCGAGATCGAGCAGGGCGGCTTGCCACGGCTCCAGATCGAGATAGAGACTCGGGTGGTAGACCGCAGATAACTCCACCAGCGCGTCGCCGGTGGGTAAGTGGGCAAAGGTCTGCGGTGTCGAAGGTTCGAGGCCCGCGGCGCGGGCCATGCCGCGTACCAGTGGCGAACTCGCCGCAAGATGCGTGGCGGGCGCGCTCAGCGATGCGGGCAGCTCGCCCGACCCCCAGAACCAGACACTGTTGATGGTGCGCTGGCCGGCCACTTCGCGGGCGCGGTTGATGGGGTGATTGTGCAATATCACCTGAATCTCGTTCATCGTCCGTTGCCAGATGAGCGCATCGCCGTTGCTGGGCAGATAGTGCACGACCGGCCGGCCGGTGGCGGCGGACAGGCGCGACAGCTGTGCGGTCGGCGCCTTGGTCGGATGCAGGTACCAGCGGTCGGGCGTGGGCGCTTCAAAGCGGCCGATGTCGGCAAACTCGGCGTTAATCGCCGCGATCAGCGCGTCGGCCTCTTCGCGGGTGATGGCCAGTTCGCCGGCGTCGGTGAGCAGCAGATAGTTGCCGGCGAAATGCAGGTGGCTCGGGTCGGCGCACAGCAGCGGCGTGTCGACGCGCAAGGCGTCGGCTTCGCCCCAGCGGCGCAGCGGTGCGTCGGCGAGCGTGGCGGTGTCGGCCTTGAAGAGCCGGGCCCAGGTTTGCTCGGGCGTTTCGGCGGGTTCCGCACGGTGGTGGCCGGCGCCGAGCATGCGCGACAAAGCCGGCAGCGCGAGTGTGTTGGCAAAACCACGGGCGTGGATGCTGGGCCAGATCAGGCCGGGGACGAGCAGGTGAAGATGCATGTTTGAGACCCGAAAGCAGGCGCCGATTCTAGCATGCAGGCAAACTTCGCCCGGCTCGGGCTCTGTCGCCGTGTTCACGCTGCATCGCATCGTTGGCCGACATTGGGCACAATGGCGACCTTGCTGATTCGAGGCCGATTGCCCGATGCGATATGAAACCCTCATCGGTCTGCGCTACACCCGTTCGCGTAAGCGGGCGCAGGGGCGCAACCGTTTTATTTCCTTCATTTCCCTGGTGTCAATGTTTGGCATCGCGCTGGGCGTGGCGGCATTGATCGTGGTGCTGTCGGTGATGAACGGCTTCCAGGAAGAGCTGCGCACCCGCATTCTCGGCGTGGCTTCCCATGCGCAAGTCACTGGCGCGGCCGGCGACATGGAGGCCTGGCAACAGGCGGCGCAGACAGCGGCTGAACACCCCAACGTTGAGGGCACGGCGCCGTTTGTGCAGGCCCAGGGCATGCTGTCTTTCGATCAGAATGTGCGCGGCGTGATGGTGCGCGGCATCTTGCCGGCCGAAGAGGATCGCGTGGCCGATTTCAGCAAAACCATGCGGGTTGGCACGCTGGACGGGCTGCAGCCGGGCGGCTTTGGCATTGTGCTGGGCGTCGATCTGGCGCGGGCGCTGGGCGCACGTACCGGCGACAAGGTGACGCTGATCGCGCCGCAAGGCCTGGTAACGCCGGCAGCGGTGTTGCCACGACTCAAGCAATTTACGGTGGTGGGCATTTTCGAAGCGGGCATGTATGAGTTCGACGCCGGTCTGGCGCTGATTCACCTCAACGACGCCCAGGTGCTCTATCGCATGGGCGACCGGGTCAGTGGTGTGCGCCTGAAGCTCGACGATCTGTTTGCCGCGCCCCGCGTGATTCGCGAACTGGCCAATCGCTTCGACACGCGCACGGTGCTGTCGGACTGGACCAGCAGCCACGCCAATTTCTTCCGTGCCGTGGCGCTGGAGAAGAAGATGATGACCATCATTCTGTTTCTGATTGTCGCCGTCGCTGCATTCAATATCGTGTCGACACTGGTCATGGCCGTGCAGGAAAAGTACGCCGACATCGCCATCCTGCGAACACTGGGCGCAAGCCCCGGGTCGATCATGAGCATCTTCATTTTGCAGGGCGCCATCATCGGCCTCGTTGGCCTGCTGGCCGGCGTGATCGGTGGCATTGCGCTGGCCAACAATCTGGATGTGGTGATCCCCGCGCTCGAGCGTCTGCTGGGCACCACGCTGTGGAACAAAGAGATTTACTACGTGACCGAAATGCCGTCCAAGGTGTTGTCCGCTGATGTGATCACCATCACCACGGTGTCGTTTGTGCTGACCCTTGTTGCAACCTTGTATCCAAGCTGGCGGGCTTCACGCGTGAATCCGGCCGAGGCATTGCGCTATGAATAATCCGACACCAGCTGTGCTGGCCTGCGAAGGCTTGTCGAAGCGCTTCCGCGAAGGCAGCGATGCTGTCGAAGTGCTCAAGGATGTATCGCTCTCGGTGGCCAGGGGCGAACGGATCGCGATTGTCGGTGCCTCCGGTTCGGGCAAGAGCACCTTGCTGCATCTGCTCGGCGGGCTCGATGTGCCCACGGCCGGCCGGGTGTGTGTCAATGGCGAGGATGTGTCGCGGCTGTCCGATGCGGCGCGCGGTCGGCTGCGCAATCGGGCGCTGGGCTTTGTGTATCAGTTCCATCACTTGCTGCCGGAGTTCTCTGCGCTCGAAAACGTGGCCATGCCGCTGTACATCCGCCGGATGGACCGCGCAGAGGCCGACGCCAAGGCGGCCGAGATGCTGGACCGGGTTGGCCTGGGCCATCGCGCCAGTCATACGCCGGGCGAGCTGTCGGGCGGTGAGCGTCAGCGTGCGGCCATTGCCCGCGCGCTGGTGACACGACCAGCCTGCGTGCTGGCCGATGAGCCGACCGGCAATCTCGACAGTAAAACCGCTGAATCAGTGTTTGATCTGATGCTCGAACTCAACGCATCGGTGGGTACGAGTTTCGTGATTGTGACCCACGACGTACAACTGGCGGCACGCGCAGGGCGTGTTCTGACATTGACCGACGGACGGTTGAGCTAACGATCGGTCTAGCTGTCATGGCGGGTAGTCAGTGGCTTGAATCACTGATGGGTGCGCAGTTGCGACATGGTTCGGGTAGATGGAAAAGTATGACTTTGGATGTAGTGCCAAATCGTGCGGCGTGTACATGCAGAAATACTGATTCAAGTTGCAAATTTCCGTGACGTGAATGGATGTCGTACGTTCCATTCCCTCGGAGATTGGTATGCGATTCCTTTTCGCACCCGCTATCAGTTTGTTGAACCGCCTGCGCTACACCACGAAATTTTTCCTGGTTGCTGCCGTCACGGCACTTGTATCTGCCTTTTTGTTGTTTTCTTTGTTTACCCAAATTGATGCCCGTCGCACGCTCGCCGAGCGAGAAGTGCTCGGTCTTGATGTGCTCGAAGTGTCGCTCAAAGCCTTGGCCCAGATGCAGCGCCATCGCGGTGCATCTGCCGGGTTCTTGGGCGGCGACGCTTCGTTAGGAAAAAAACGCGAGCAAATCGCGAGCGAACTTGACCAAGCCATCGCGGCGGTTGACGCCAGCATCGCTGGCCGTGGCCAGACTTTCGCGCTTGATGCAAAGTGGTCCTCGGTCAAACAGCGCTGGCCAGATCTGCGGAACGTGATGCCTAAAGACGTGTCGGCCAACGTCAAGGCGCATACGCAGATGATCGAAGATCTCATGAGCATGCTCGGCGACATCGGCACGGCGGCGGGTCTGGTGATGGACCCCGGGGCAGATACTTCCAACATGCTTGCTGCCTTGCTTGGCCCGTTGCCGGAAGTGACGGAGCGACTTGGACGCATGCGTGCGCTTGGATCGGGCGTGCTGGCGCGCGGGGTGCTGACGCTGGACGACGAGAAGCGGCTCTATGACCTCTCTGGCCAGATCCGCCTCGTTGTGAATGACATGAAAGACAAGCTGCGTCGGGCCGGACTTGCAAATGAGGCGGTTGCGCCGCGCTTTGCTGAAGCCTCTGAACAGTTTTCGATCAAGATTGCCGCGGTCAATGATGCCGTTCAGCAGCAACTCATCGAGCAGAAGTTCAAGATGACGCCGCCTGAATTCTTCGCAATCGCGACCGAGGCCATCGATCGGGTCATCCAGGTTAATGAGCAAACCATTTTTCCGGTGACCAGAGAACTGCTTGAGGCGCGTGAATCCGAGCTCACCAACTTCCTTGCACTCCAGATGTTGGTCGCCGTACTGGCAATTTTGTTTGTCGGATACATCCTGGCGGCGATGTACTTCGCCATCGTTGGATCGGTTCGCGAACTCAACACGGGAGCGGCACAGCTTGCGGGCGGTGACTACACGGCGCGTGTTTCGTTTTCGGCGAAGGACGAGTTGTCAGAGGTGGCCGATCAATTCAACGATATGGCGTCTCAGTTGGCCGTCATCATTCAACAGGTGAAGCGCACCGCGGTGTCCTTGAGCGATGCGGCAAGCTCCATGGCTGCATCATCAGGCCAGGTGGCCGATGGCTCCGAGCGGCAGAGCGAGGCCGCGTCGAGCATGGCGGCAGCCGTTGAAGAAATGACGGTCAGCATCGACGAGATCAACCGGCATGCGCAGGCGGCGTCGACGCAGAGTGCGGACTCAGGCCGGTTGTCGAAAGAAGGTGGTGATGTCGTTCGCCAGTCGGTGACGGAAATGGAGCGTATTGCTGAATCGGTGCACGAGGTGGCGAGTGTCATTCGTGACCTGGGCGACCAGTCCGGCAAGATCTCCACTATCGTCAATGTGATCCGCGAAATCGCCGAACAAACCAATCTGTTGGCGCTCAATGCCGCGATTGAGGCGGCGCGGGCGGGTGAGACCGGCCGCGGTTTTGCGGTGGTGGCTGACGAAGTTCGCAAGCTGGCCGAGCGCACCGCCAAAGCGACAGGCGAGATCACCGGCATGGTTGAAGCCATCCAGACGGGCACTCAGAAAGCGGTGGGCACGATGGAAAACGGTGTCGAGCGCGTTCAGGAAGGCGTGGTGCTGACCAAGCGCGCCGGTCAGTCGATGGAGCAGATCAACGTCGGCGCCGCCAACGTGGTGGTGTCGGTGGAGGATATCTCCGCCGCGCTGCGCGAACAGAGTGCCGCGAGTACCGACATCGCGCGCAACGTCGAGGCGATTGCCCAGATGAGTGAGCAAAACAGCGCCGCGGTTCGCGATACCGCACGCACTGCCGAGCGGCTGGAAGGAATGGCCCGTTCCTTGAGCGATGAGGTGGCGCGCTTCAAAGTCTGAGCGCTTTCTCCGCTCGACAAAGGCGCAATCGGTCAGGAGCCGCTTGCGCCTTTGTCGTTTCTGGCGCGACGTGTTTTGCGCCGGGTGTGCCAGGCGTGCATCAGGTGCAGGCGCCACGCGCCACGCACCACAAAATATCCGGTCACCGACAAGCCGTTGGCAAGCACCAGCAGACCGAGAAGCAGCGGACGGCCCAGGCCCACGACCCAGGCCGACATGGCCGTCATCCAGCGCCCGATGGGCATGTTGGTGATTTCGGGCGGGGGCACGAAGTGGCTGCCACCGCCGAGCAACCAATCACCCAGCGTGAATGCCAGCAGATAGAGCGGCACGATGGTGAAAGGGTTGGTGTAGAGCGTGGTGACCAGCGCCAATGGCAGATTGACACGAAAGACCACACATCCGAGCGCCGCGCCGATCATCTGGAAAGGGCCGGGTATCAGGCCGCAGAACAGGCCGACGGCCACGGCGCCCGCTGCCGAATGTCGGTTCAGGTGCCAGAGGCTGGGATGCAGGAGCGTGCTGCCGAGCGGGCGCAGCCAGCGGTTGTTGTGCACGCTGGCATGGTCGGGGAGAACGCGTTTGAGTAGTTTTCGCATGATGACTGGCGTGGATTCTAGCGTGGAGTGCGTGCAGTGCGCTTGTGAACGGCCGGATCGCGTTAAAGTGCCGGCTTATGCAAATGGCAATTTTTGGCGTTCTTGTGGCCTTGCTGCATGTTCAGCAAGGCGCCGGCGTGCTGCCCCTGGCGGGCAGCGTGGGACTCATGCTGCTTGGGGCATTCAGTGGTTTGGGCCTCTGGCGCGTGCCAGCCGGGTGGCCGCGACAGCTACTGTGCCTGATGCTCGGGCTCACGCTCGGCGTCGCCTACGGCAGCATTCGCGCGCAAATCCGTCTTGCCGATCAACTTGCCGATGGCCTCGATGGCGCAGGGCTTTCGCTGACCGGGGTCGTGATCGGCTTGCCCGATCGAAGCCCTGAAGGCCTGCGTTTCAGCTTTGCGCCAGACGCGACCCATGCCGGGCTCCCGAGCCGCCTGTCTTTAAGCTGGTACCCCAAACCGGATGTCGTCGTGCCCGACATCGTGCCCGGGCAAAGGCTGGCGATCGAGGCACGACTGAAAGTCATCCGCGCTCAACGCAACCCCAATGGCTTTGACTATGCTGCCTGGCAGTTTGCAAACGGTGTTGGCGGGGTGGCCTATATCCGTGCGCTGACCGTCACCGAAGCGCCACTCGCCTCAAATGTGCTCGCACGCATCGACCGGTGGCGCGCAGCCATTCGAGCGCGTATCCACGCCAGCGTCGAACCTGAGCTTGCCGGCGTGCTCACCGCCATGGCGGTCGGGGATCAGCGGGGTATTTCGGATGCGATGTGGACGACCCTGCGCAACACCGGCACTGCCCATCTTGTGGCGATTTCGGGCCTGCATGTGTCGATTGTCGCGATGCTGTTTGGCGGCTTTTCCGGCTGGCTATGGCGGCGATTTCCGGCCGCCGTGTTGTGGCAACCCGTCCAGCGCTTCGCTGTTGTTGCCGCCGCCCTGGCAGCAATTGCCTACGGTGCGCTGGCGGGTTTTGGTGTGCCGGTGACACGAAGTGTGCTGATGCTGCTTATCGCCTGTGCGGCCATGTTGTCTTCGCGCCGTCCGCCGGCGCTGCGTATCTGGTGGCTGGCGCTGTTT
>JBFIJC010000130.1:0-9542 GCA_041600915.1 Nitrogeniibacter sp. | reverse complement strand
GGCGTCGGGGACGACACCCGTCACTGGGGGCCGCCCTACCTCGCGGACGCGGCCGGCGCGCCGACCAGTGAGGCCGCCTATTACCTGGGCGCCAACCGCAACAAACGCTCGGTCACCATCGACATCACCGCGCCCGAAGGGCAGCAACTGGTGCGCGATCTGGCGGCCAGAAGCGATGTGGTGATCGAGAACTTCAAGGTCGGCGGCCTCAAGCAATACGGGCTCGACTACGACAGCCTGCGGGCGGTGAATCCCAAGCTGGTGTACTGCTCGATCACCGGTTTTGGTCAGACCGGCCCCTACGCGCCGCGCGCCGGCTACGATTTTCTGATTCAGGGCATGGGCGGGCTGATGAGCCTGACCGGCCGGCCAGATGAGGCGGAAGGCGGCGGCCCGATGAAAGTCGGCGTTGCACTAACCGACATTCTCACCGGCCTGTATGCCTCCAACGCCGTGCTCGCCGCCATCGCTTACCGCGACCGCGACGGCTTTCGCGCCGGCGACGGGCAGCATATCGATCTGGCGCTGCTCGATGTGCAGGTCGCCTGCCTGGCCAATCAGGCCATGAACTACCTCACCAGCGGCAAGGCGCCACAGCGCCTCGGTAACGCGCATCCGAACATCGTGCCCTATCAGGACTTCCCGACCGCCGACGGCTACATGATCCTGGCCATCGGCAACGACGCCCAGTTCGCCCGCTTCTGCGAGAGCGCGGGGCAGCCGGCGCTGGCGACAGATGAGCGATTCAAGACCAATGCCGCCCGCGTGGCGAATCGCAATGTGCTGATTCCAAAACTCAATGCCTTGACCGTCACACGCGGCACCGCCGAATGGATCGCCCGGCTCGAGACTTTGGCCGTGCCCTGCGGCCCGATCAACACCGTGGCCGATGTGTTCGACGACCCGCAGGTGCAGGCGCGCGGCCTGCGTGTCGATCTGCCGCATCCGCTGGCCGGCACGGCGCCGCAAGTGGCCTGTCCGATCCGCTTGTCGGAAACGCCGGTCAGCTACCGCAACGCGCCGCCCGTGCTGGGTGCGGACACCGACGCCGTGCTGGCCGAGGTGCTTGATCTCACGGCCGAGGCGCGGGCTGATCTGCACGCACGCAAAATCGTCTGATTACACAGCACAGGCGGCGCTGCACGCCGATGGCGTACGCGGCGCCTGTGTTAAACTGCGGCGCTGATTCCGGCGCCAGCTCGCAGCGGGCGGCGCCCCCACCCCGCAAGCGAGAAAACGCGATCGTGCGAATCCTGATCAGCAATGACGATGGCTATTTTGCGCCCGGCATCGAGGCGCTTGCCGCAGCCCTTTCGCAGGTCGGCGAGGTCACTGTGGTGGCGCCCGAGCGCGACCGCAGCGGCGCGAGCAATTCGCTCACGCTGGACCGCCCCCTGTCGCTGCGCCGCAGCGCAAACGGCTTCTATCATGTGAATGGCACGCCGACCGACTGCGTGCACCTGGCCGTCACCGGCATGCTCGACAGCTTGCCCGATATGGTCGTGTCCGGCATCAATCACGGCGCCAACATGGGCGACGACACGATTTATTCCGGCACCGTTGCCGCCGCCACCGAAGGCTATCTGCTCGGTGTGCCGTCGATGGCGGTGTCGCTGGTCAGCAAGAACCCGCAAGACTTTACCGCCGCCGCACAGGTCGCCGCCGAGCTGGCCGCGCGCTTCAAGCGCCAGCCCATGCGCCGTCCGGTGCTGCTCAATGTCAATGTGCCTGAAGGTTCACGAGGCGAGCTCAAAGGCATCAAGGTGACGCGCCTGGGCCGTCGCCACAAGGCCGAGCCCGTCATCAAGAGCCTGTCGCCGCGTAACGAAACCATCTACTGGATCGGACCTGCGGGCGAAGCGCAGGACGCAGGCGAGGGCACTGATTTCAACGCCGTGGCCGAGGGCTTTGTGTCGGTCACGCCGCTACAGATCGATTTGACCCACACCGGGGAAATGCCCTCTGTCGAGGCCTGGCTGGCATGATTGGTGTGCGTACGCCGGCCCAGAATCTGGCCCTGGCAACGCGTGCCCGCGCGCGCATGGTCGAGCGTGTGCGTGAAATGGGCGTTCGCGATGAAAAGGTGCTGAACGCCTTGCTTCAGGTACCGCGCCATGTCTTCGTCGAAGAAGCGCTGGCCTCCCGCGCCTATGAAGATACCGCCTTGCCGCTGGGTTTTCAGCAGACCATCTCTCAACCTTTCATCGTCGCGCGCATGGCCGAGATCCTGCGCGAGGGGCGTGAAATGGGCAAGACGCTCGAGATTGGCGCTGGCTGTGGTTACCAGGCGGCCGTGCTGTCGCATTTGTGTACCGACGTCTATGCGATCGAGCGGATTCGTCCGCTACTCGATCGCGCGCGCGAGAATCTGCGACACTTGCGTTTGCCCAATGTACGATTGAAATACGCCGACGGCATGCTTGGTCTGCCTGAAGCGGCACCCTTCGACACCATCATCTCCGCAGCCGCTGCTGCGGATGGCGTGCCTGAGGCGCTCAAAGCGCAGCTGGCACCGGGGGGTCGGGCGCTGGTGCCGGTCGGTGGCCGCCAACAATATTTGATCCTGGTAGAGCGCCAGGGCCGGCAGTTCCGCGAAACCCGCCTGGATGCCGTCCGCTTTGTGCCTCTGCTCGGTGGTACGGAATGATAACTATGCAAAACCTGTTCCGATGTGCCCTGCCTGTGCTGGTCCTGAGTTTGACCGGATGCGCCGCCAATCTGTCGGCGCCGGTCAGTGACCGCAACATGCCTGTCGAAACCGCAGGCGAGTTGCCGCCGCCCGAGGCTGGTGCATCGACGCTGCCGCAGCAGCCGACCACCTACGTGGTTCAACCGGGCGATACGCTCAATCGCATCGCTCAGAAATTTGGTTACACATTCAAGGATCTGGCCGAATGGAACCAGATGGCCGATCCGAACCAGATCTCGGTCGGCCAGACCGTCCGTGTCGCCCCGCCCGATGGGGTGACGGTGACACCGATTGCCATCGGCCAGCCAAGCATCGGCACCATGCCGGTCAGCCCATCGGCATCGCCTGCCGAACCCACTGCCGCGTCGACCACGGGTGGCGTAAAGAACGGCCCGTTGGCGGTCGTGGAACCCTACTCGGACGCGGCCTGGGCCCGAATCCGGCAGACGCCGGCGGCGACGTCGCCGAGCAAGCCGGAAGCCGCACCGTCAACGCCGGCCCCTGGCGTTCCGACGCCGCCGCCGGCCGCCGCGGGTAGCTCCGAATGGCTGTGGCCGGCCACTGGCAAAGTGGTGAGCACCTTCTCCAACGGCGAAACCAAGGGCATCGATATCGCAGGCAAACTGGGCGATCCGGTGCGGGCCTCATCAGCCGGGCGCGTGGTCTATGCCGGGGCTGGCTTGCGCGGCTATGGAAAACTCGTCATCATCAAACACGACGCTGATTACCTCAGCGCGTATGCACATAACAAGAACCTGCTCGTCAAAGAGGGGCAATCGGTCACCCAAGGGCAAACCATCGCCGAACTGGGCCAGACAGATGCAGATCGACCCAAATTGCATTTCGAGATCCGTCGTCGAGGCAAACCGGTTGATCCGCTGACATACCTACCCAAACGCTAGGAGGGCGAAGGAATGTACGATCCGGCATTGAACGAAGAAGTTGACGATCAAACGCCGGATCTACCGCCCGAGGTTGAAGCATTTGTCGAAACCCCGGCACCGTCCTTCGAAAGTGACTTCCTCACCGACGTCACTCAGCTCTACCTCAATGACATTGGCGCCAACCCGCTCCTGACGGCCGAAGAAGAAGCCGCGCTGGCGCGCCGTGTGCGCAAGGGCGACTTCGACGCCCGCCAGATCATGATCGAGCGCAATCTGCGCCTGGTCGTCAATATCGCCAAGCATTACCTTAATCGCGGCATTCCGCTGCTCGACCTGGTCGAAGAGGGCAATCTCGGTTTGATGCACGCGCTCGAAAAGTTCGATCCCGAGCGCGGTTTCCGGTTTTCGACCTACGCGACCTGGTGGATTCGCCAGAACATCGAGCGGGCCATCATGAACCAGTCGCGCACCATCCGACTGCCGGTGCATGTGGTCAAGGAGCTCAATCAGGTCTTGCGGGCCTGCCGCCGCGTCGAGGCTGCGGGCAAGCGCGATTCATTGGTCGAAGAGGTCGCGCGCGAACTGGGCAAGACTGAAGAGGCCGTGCGGGCCATGCTGGCCCTGAACGAGCACACCGCCTCTCTTGATGCGCCGCTGGATGTCGATCCCTCGCTATCGATCGGCGAGTCGCTGCGCGATGACGAGGTGAGCCCGCCGGACGCGCAGATTCACAACCAGGAAGTCGAAACGCTGGTCCGTGAGTGGATCAACATGCTCAACGACAAACAACGCATGGTTGTGCGCCATCGTTATGGCCTGGACGGCGTGGAAGTGCAGACGCTTGAAGAGCTGGCAGGCGAGCTGAACCTGACCCGTGAGCGGGTACGGCAAATTCAGCTCGAAGCACTCGGCCAGCTACGCCGCATCGTCAAGCGACACGGCATGTCCAAAGACTCCTTGCTCTGAATCTACTGCCGCGGGGCGTTCGCTACCGTGGTTTCGTTTTGCGCGTTGCGTAGTGCTTCAGAGAGCGCAAACACCGCCATGGCGTAGAAGCTGCTGCGGTTGTAGCGCGTAATCACATAAAAATTGCGAAAGCCCAGCCAGTATTCGGTGGCGGCCCCCGGCGTTTCGAGGTCGACCAGAGTGGACAGTGTGCCGGCTGGCAAGTCGCCCAGCGGCAGGACCTGGTGCTCGGCCAGGGTCTGCGCTGACACGGTCGGTTCGATGCCGAGATCGACCAGGGCTTTCGCGCGCGTCGTGTCTTCAATGTGTGCCCGTACCGCGACTGGCGCGTCAGCGATCCAGCCGTGCGCTGCCAGGTAGTTTGCGACGCTGCCGATGGCGTCCGTCGGGCTGCCTTCCAGATCAATCCTGCCATCGCCATCGAAGTCGACTGCGTAGTTGCGGATGCTGCTCGGCAGGAACTGCGGAAAGCCCAGCGCGCCGGCGTAGGAGCCTTCGTAGCTCAGGGGGTCGCGGCCGCTGTCGCGTGCCAGCAGGAACAGGTTTTCGAGTTCGCGGCGAAACAGCGGCGCGCGGGGCGGGTAGTCAAAGGCCAGCGTGGCGAGCGCTTCGGCGGCGACGAAGTTGCCGGTGTTGCGCCCGTAGATGGTCTCGACGCCGATGATGGCGACGATGATCGACTCCGGCACGCCGTATTGTGTGCTCGCCTTGCGCAGCGTTTCGGCGTGCTCGCGCCAGAACTCGGCGCCCGCCTCGATGCGCACGGGCTCGATGAAGCGGCTGCGATAGCGTGCCCATGAGCGCACGCCACGCTTGGTTGGCGGAGTAATCAGGCGGATGACCCGGTCATTGCGCTCGACACGGCCCAGTGAGCCGAGGATGTCGTCGGCGGCGATGCCGTGTGTCTGCGCCATTTCGTCGGCAAAACGGATGGCCTCGGGATGGGTGTCGTAGCCCGTGCCCGCCATGGCGACGCCCGCAGTGGCGGCAAGGCCGGCGAGCAGAAGTGTGCGGAGCGGGCGGGGCAGAGAAATCGAACGCATTAAATCGAGAACCTTTTGATCTGTGAGTGAAGCGCCTTGGTATCGGTCGCGTTTGATGGCTCGGCGCTGTAGCGCAGGCTGGCATAGCGGAGCGCGATGGTGCGGATCGCCGCAGCGTGATCGGGGCAGGCGAGGGCAGCGCGATCAGCATAATCGGCCGGCCCCTCCCAGGGCAACCGGGGCACACCTGCGCGGGCCAGTTTTTGCTCGAAGCGAAGCCAGGCGCGCTGCAGCGGGTCGCGCGGTGCGGCACGGCGCTGTGCCCACCAGGCCAGCGCGGCCAGCAAACTGCCGATACCGATGAGCATGGCCGCGCCCATCTGGCGCCAGTCGTCGGTGTGCAGACCGAGCCGTCGCAAGAGCGATCGCTGCGTCTTCTGGTCGAAGCCAAGCACCCATTGATTCCAGGCGTTGCCAAGAAACTCCAAACGGTCGCGCAGCGTGCGCAGCCAGGTCAGGTCGGGGCGGACCAGAAAGGGCAGGGCCGCGTCGTCGGGCAGTGCGGCGGCGAGGCCGCCATCGATACGGCGCGGTGCGCTGGCGGCGGTCGGGTCGACGCGTCGCCAGCCTTCGTCAGCCAGCCACACTTCGGTCCAGGCGTGCGCATCGGACTGGCGGATCACCATGCTGTTGTCGAAGGGATTGATTTCGCCGCCCTGATAGCCGGTGACGACCCGCGCCGGCACGCCTGCCGCGCGCATCAAAACCACAAAAGACCCGGCAAAGTGCTCGCAGAAGCCTTGGCGCGTGTCGAACAGGAAGGCGTCGGCGGTGTCGATGCCCAGAAGCGGCGGGCGCAGGGTGTAGATCAGGTCGGCGTCGCGCAGCCAGGCGATGGCGGCGGAGACGATCTGTTCGGGACTGTGATGTCGGCTGCGCAGTTGCTCGGCCAGTGCGCGGGTGCGCGGGTTGCTGTCGGGCGGGAGGGCGAGCGCGCCACGCTGCACTTCTAGCGACTCGTCGCGTCCGATCTGGCTGTGCGGGTAGGCGTTTGCGTTGTAGCGAATACGCTGCCGGATCGGCTCACGGCTGAGCACCGTGAAATCGTCGGCGTAGACCGCGTCGGGGATGCCCGCGCCGGGGTAGTCGAGCGCCAGCATCCAGCGGTGGCTGTGCGCTTCGAGCGTCAGTGCGTAGTCGTAGGCTGCGCCCGTCGTGGCGTAGGCGGGTTGCTCGGCGACGGTGCTGCGGCGGATGGTCCAGCGCTGGCCGTCAAAATCGGTGAGCACCGGGCCGCGCCAGTAGCGCAGCGCGGGCGGCGGGGGCGTGCCGCGAAACTGCGCGCGAAACGCGATTTCGCCCGACTGACTCAGATCGCTGATGGCACCGGGTTGCATGCTGTCGGAAAGACCCGTGCGCCCGGAAAAGGCATCGGCCGGCAGTCCCCACAGCGGTCCGGGAATGCGCGGAAAGAGCACGAACAACACCACCATGAAGGGTAGCGCCTGGAGCATCAGCATGCTCGCGGTGCGCAGTTGCGCCCGCACCGGGTGGCGGGTGTGCAGGCTGAGCAGGCTGCCGGTGGCGAGTATCGCGCCGGCGAGTGCGCCCAGAGCGGTGAGCGGGGACTGGGTGTCAAAAAACAGTCCCAGTTGCAGGAAGAAGCAGAGAAGCACCAGCACGTGCACGTCGCGAGGGCGCTGGCATTCGAGGTATTTGAGCCCGAGCAGCAAGGCGAGCAGGGCGATGCCGGCTTGCTTGCCGAAGAGCGTGCCGTACTGGATGAGAATCAGCCCGCCGGCGGCGATGGCCAGTAGCGGCGTCAGGAGTCGTGGCAGCGTGGTTTGGCTGAACACACGCCAGATCAGAATCAGCGCCGCGAGCGCGCCAAGCCAGACCGGCAGGCGTGGCAGGTGCGGCAGCAGTGTCGCACCGGCGCAGGCGGCGGCCCAGCGCAAGGGATGGGCTGAGAGCGTCGACTCAGTCGCTGCGCTTGACATGTTCGGCCTTGCCGTAGAGCGCGAGTGCCCGCAGGCACAGGTGGCGATGTTGCGCACCGCGGTCTGGCCCCAGCTGGACACCGGGGAGGATCAGCGTCCAGCGCGCGTCGTTTTGTGCCGCGTCCACCACCCAGCGCGCGAGGCGCTGCAATCGCGCCTCAATCGGCAGCGCAGGCGGGAGCTGGTGCCAGTCGAACAGCTGCGGGCCACCTGCACCGCCCTGGAAGTGTTTGGAGACAAGGGTGCCGCTGCGGGCGACCGCCTTCCAGGCGATCTGGCGGGGCGAGTCGGTCGGGCGGTGGGCGCGCAGACCGGCGAATTCTTCGTCGCCGGATGCAGATTGTCTCTGGCCGGACAGCCCGGCGCTGGCGGGCGGCGCGGGTGGGCTGGCTTCGAGTGCGGGGTAGACGAGGCAGGCGTGATCCGGCGTCAACACGCTCCATGCGCGGATCAGGCCGAGCGGGAAGACGGTTTCGATCACGACCCGCCCGATCGGTTGCCAGCCCCGCGCCGTCGTGGGCGCGCTGAGCATGATGGTGGTGTGGCCGCCGGGGGGAAGGTCGATGCGGGCTGATGCGGTTTGGGTGCGGATGTAAATTGCCTCTCGGGGCGATTTGCCGTGGTGAGCGATGATCAGCCCGAAAAGGCCGGGTTCGCCGCAATGCACGGGCGCGGCGGTGCCGGCTTTGACTTCGAGGTGCAGCAGGGTGCGGAAGGCGTGGAAGATGCTGGCGATGCCGACGCCGGCGAGCAGGAAGGTGAGCGCGAAGCCGAGGCTCAGGGTGTAGTTGATTGAGGCCAGCAGCATGGCGACCAGGGTCAAACCGAATACCACGCCCGCGCGGGCGGGCAGGACGAAGATGCGTCGCTGCGGCAGGCGGATCGGAAAGGGCTCGGCGGGTCGGATGCGGAACAAACGCCGGTCGACACTTTGTCGTACGCGCGACCACAGCTGACGAGGAGCGGTGAGCGCGCTCAAGGCAGCGGGACGCTCTCGATCAGCGCACGACAGCGCGCGTCGGCCGCAGAAACCGAGTGCGCCAGGCCCAGACGGTGGCCGGCGACTGACGAAAACACGCGCTGGATATCCTCGGGCAGCACATGGTCGCGCCGGTCGAGCCAGGCCCAGGCGCGCGCGGCGCCGATCAGGCCGAGCCCGGCGCGCGGGCTCAGGCCCGGGCTGTCGTCGCTACCGCGCCGGCTGGCTTCAAGCAGGGCTTGTACGTAGTCAGCCAGCGGGCCGGAGACATGCACCCAGCGACACGCCTGCTGCATCTGGACCAGGGTGTCGGCGTCGATCACGGGTTCGAGCGCGGCGAGCAGGTCGCGGCGGTTTTCGCCCAGCAGAAGGGCACGTTCGGCGGCGGCGTCCGGATAGCCGAGCTGCAGGCGCATCAGGAAGCGGTCGAGCTGGCTTTCGGGGAGCGGAAAGGTGCCGACCTGGGTGCTCGGGTTCTGGGTGGCAATGACGAAGAACGGCGTCGGCAGCGGATAGGTGGTGCCGTCGGCGGTGATCTGTTCTTCTTCCATGGCTTCGAGCAAGGCGCTTTGCGTTTTTGGGGTCGCGCGGTTGATCTCATCGGCCAGAATCAGTTGTGCAAAGATGGGGCCACGATGAAACTGGAAGCCATTGGCGCCGCGGTCAAACACCGATACGCCAAGGATGTCGGCGGGTAATAGATCGCTGGTGAACTGGATGCGCTGAAAGCCCAGTCCGGGCAGGCGTGCCAGCAAGTGGGCCAGCGTGGTTTTGCCGACGCCCGGGACGTCTTCGATCAGTAAGTGGCCGCGCGCGAGCATGCAGCACAGCGCGAGGCGCAGTTGCGGCGCCTTGCCAAGAAGAATTGTGTCTGCGCGGGTCAGCAGGGTATGAGCGAGATCAACAGTCATGCAAAGCCGGTTGGGAAAAAAGTGTGTTCAGAGGATAATGAATTAATAATAAAAAGTAGAATTTGAGAGCCCGACAGGCTACGGATGCAGGTTAACAGGGAAGGGGGGATATGACTGCCACGGCGTTCAT
>JBFIJC010000129.1:0-9544 GCA_041600915.1 Nitrogeniibacter sp. | reverse complement strand
GCCGACGACGCGCTGCCCTTCCCGCTGTGCCTGTCGGCCGAGACTGACGAAGCCCACGGCAGCGTGCTGATCGAGGATGTGAGCATCGCGCTGGGCAATAACATCCTGGTCGATCACGGCCGTAGCATTGCCGATGAAGCCCTCGGCAGCGTGCCCGCGCCGCGCCTGCAGTTCCCGCCCGCCGCCGGCAATGCCTGCGACCGCGCCGCCCCCGAGCCACTGCCGCCGCGCTTTGCGCCCACACTGGCCGAGGCGCCGGTCACGCGCCAGGGCACGGTGCTCAAGACCACGGTCGAACACGGCCTGCGCCGCAGCGAGCGGCTGCGCTTCGACCCAGAGGCTTCGGCCAGCGCCGCGCTGGCCTGGCGCACCGCCGATGCGATTCCGGCCATCACGCTGGAGAGCAGCTTCGGCAGCAGCGTCGAGACCTGGACCGCCCGCCGCGACCTGCTGGTCAGCCGCGCTACCGACACCCATTTCGTGCTCGAAACCGAGGACGACGGCAGCGCCCACCCGCGCTTTGGTGACGACCGCCACGGCCGCCGGCCCGACACCGGCACCGCTTTCAGCGCCAGCTACCGCATCGGCAATGGGCCGGAGGGCAATGTCGGCGCCGACGCCGTCGCCCATGTGGTGACGACCGAAGGGCGCATCGTGGCGGTCACCAACCCGCTGCCGGCCAGCGGTGGCGTCGCCCCCGAAACCGGCGCCGAGGTGCGCCGCCATGCGCCGCAAGCCTTCCGCACCCTCGAGCGCGCCGTCACCCCGGCCGACTACGCCGAGGTCACCGAGCGCCTCGCCGGCGTGCAGCGCGCCGCCGCCGGCCTGCGCTGGACCGGCAGCTGGCACACCGTGTTTGTCACCGTCGACCGCGAGGGCGGCGAGCCGGTCGATGCCGCCTTTGCCACCACCGCCGTCGAGCATCTCGACCGTTACCGCATGGCCGGGCACGACCTGCACATCACCGACCCCATCCATGTCTCGCTCGAAATCGACCTGCTGGTGTGTGTGCAGCCCGACGCCTTCCGCAGCAATGTGCGCCGCGCCCTGCTCGATGTGCTCGGCAGCCGGGTGCGCGCCGACGGCACGCGCGGCCTGTTCCACCCCGACAACTTCAGCTTCGGCCAGACCGTGTTTCTCAGCCCGCTGTATGCCGCCGCGCGCACCGTGGCCGGCGTGGCCTCGGTGCAGGTCACCCGCTTCCAGCGCCAGGGCCAGCCCGACCCGACACCGCTGGCCGACGGCTTCATGCCACTGGGTCGGCTGGAGATCGCGCGGCTCGACAACGACCCGAACTTTCCCGAGCACGGCGTGCTGCGCCTTGAACTGCACGGAGGCAAATGATGAGCACCGCCCGCGTGTCCCCCAAAACCGATTGCGATTGCTGCGCCGGCATCGACGCCGTCACCCCGGCGCGCATCAGCAACCCGCCGGGCCTGTCGCAGATCGCCTACCGCATCGGTCGGCATGGCGATTTTGTCGAGTCCATGCGCGCCCGCCTCTCCAGCGCCGACCGCCCCGCGCTGGCCGCGCTCACCACGCGCGAGGCCAGCGACTTCACCCTCGCCATCACCGACGCGCTGGCCACCTCGCTCGACGTGCTCAGCTTCTACACCGAGCGCTTCGCCAACGAGCACTACCTGCGCACCGCCACCGAACGCCTGTCGGTGCGCGAGATGGCGCGGCTGATCGGCTACGAGCTGGCCCCCGGCGTGGCCGCCGGCACGCATCTGGCCTTCACGCTGCAGACCATTCCCGGCGCGCCGGCCGAGCCCATCGTGATTCCGGTCGGCACCCGGGTGCAGAGTGTGCCGGGGCAGGACGAGCAGGCGCAGAGCTTCGAAACCGTCGCGCCCACGCCCGCCCGCGCCGAGTGGAACGCCATTCCGGTGCAGACTTGCGTGCGCTGGCTGCCCAAGTCCGGCGACACCGCGCTGTGGCTGGATGGCCTGGCCACCGGCCTGCAGGCGGGCGACGCGATCCTCATCGTCGGCAGCGAGCGCATGAGCGACCCCGGCAGCGAGCGCTGGGATGTGCGCGTGCTCGCCAGCGTCAGCCCCGACAACGCCAACGCCCGCACCCGCGTGCGCTGGGATCACCCGCTGGGCAGCGCCTTCCCGGCGATGAGCCCGAGCAGCCTCGGCGTGCAGGTGCACGCCCTGCGCCAGCGCACCGCGCTTTTCGGCCACAACGCGCCCGACCCTAACCTGATGGGCAATGACGACTCCAACGTCGCCACGCTGATCAATAAGACCGGCAGCACCTGGCAGTGGAACAACTTCGCCCTCGACACCTCGGCGCTCGATCTGGACACCGACAACCCCAAGATCACCGCCGGCAGCTGGATTGCGCTGGTCTCCAACGAGCCGAGCCTGGGCAGCGCCGCCTTGCCCGGCTACACCGAGCTCTACCGTGCGAGCAAAGTCATCCATCGCAGCCGCAACGCCTTCGCCATTTCCAGCAAGGTCACGCGGGTGACGCCCGACACCACCGAAAACCTCACCGCCAGCCGCTTTCCGCTGCGTCGCACGCTGGTGCTGGCGCAAAGCGAGCGGCTGGATACGGTCGACACGCCGATCTTTCATCCGGTGTACGGCGAGGCGATCACGCTCGGCCTGCGGATTGCCGACTTGCTGCCCGGTCAGCCGATTGCGCTCTCCGGCCCGCGACAGCGCATCGCCATCGCGCCGCGCGCGGCAGGGCTGTCGCTGAGTGTGGATGGCGGCGGTAGTGTGGCGCTGGCCGAGGGCGACGAGCTGTTCATGCGCGCGCCAGCGGTGCGCCTGTTTGGCAGCACGCCGGTGGCGCTCAGCGCCGAGAACTTTGCCGCGCAACTGGGCAAGGCCAGCGTGGTGCTGCGCCTCGCGCTCGAAGACCGCGACGGGCGCACCGGCACGCTCACCGCCAAGGGCAGCGAACTGCGCCTGGCCGACAGCCGCAAGGATGACGCGCCGGTGAGCGAGATCGCCTTCATCGGCACCATCAATGACCCGATCATTCTCGACCGCGACCACACCCACCTCAAGCTCAAGGCGCCGCTGCAACAGGTGTATGAGCGCGCCGCGCTGCGCATCAATGCCAACGTCGCGCCGGCCACCCATGGCGAAACGGTCGAGGCCATCCTCGGCAGCGGCGATGGCCGTGTGGCCAACCAGCGCTTTGCGCTCGGCCAGGCGCCGCTCACCTTTGTGAGCGCCAACACCACCAGCGGTCGGGCCAGCACGCTGGAGCTGCGGGTCAACGACGTGCTGTGGTCCGAGGTGCCGACCCTGCACGCCGCCGCGCCCGATGCGCGAGTGTTTGAAACCACGCAGGACGACGACGCCCGCACCACGGTGTTGTTCGGCGACGGCGCCGAGGGCGCCCGCCTGCCCAGCGGCAGCACCAACCTGCGGGTGGGCTATCGCAAGGGCCTGGGCGCGGCGGGCAACCTCGCCGCCGGCAAACTCACCACCTTGCTCAGCCGGCCGCTGGGTGTGACCGGCGCGGTCAACCCCTCGCCGGCCACCGGCGGCGAAGACGCCGAAACCCTGGCCCGCGCCCGCGACAACGCCCCGCTCACGGTGCTCACGCTCGATCGCGCGGTGTCCATCGATGACTACGCCAATTTTTCCCGCGCCTTCGCCGGCATCGACAAGGTCCACGCGCTGTGGATTCCGGCCGGGCCGGCGCGCGGTGTGTTTCTGAGCATTGCCGGCATCGGCGGTGCCGTGGTGCCCGAGGACAGCGACACCTACAAGAATCTGCGCGACGCGCTGGTCACCTATGGCGACCCGCTGGTGCCGCTGCGCCTGCTCAACTACCGCGATGCGCGCTTCCGCTGCCGGCTGTCGGTCAAGCGCGACAAGGCCTTCGAGCTCGACGCCGTGCTGGCGGCGGTCGAGGCCGCGCTGCGCGAGGCCTTCAGCTTTGCCCGCCGCGCCTTCGGCCAGACCGTGTCGGTCGACGAGGTGGCGGCCGTGGCGCAAGGCGTGGCCGGCGTGGTGGCGGTGCATGTGACCCGCCTCTACCGCGTCGGCCAGAGCCCGACCGTGGTGGTGCCGCGCCTGTTTGCCGCGCTGCCGGTGGCCTCACTCACCGGCGTGCCGCAGGCGGCCGAGCTGCTCACCCTGGCCACCGACCCGATCGAACTGGAGGTGCTGCCATGAGTGCCGACGCGCAAAAACTGTTCGAGCTGCTGCCGGCCATCCACCGCATCCGCGACGCCGAGCTGGCCGCTGCCGAGGGGCTGGATCGCGGCCCGCTGGAAGAACTCATCGGTGTGCTCGCCGAGCAGCTGGCGGTGGCCGACGAGAGCCTGGAACAGCTCTACGACGACCTCTTCATCGAGACCTGCGCCGAGTGGGCGGTGCCCTACATCGGCGACCTGATCGGCTACCGCAGCCTGCATCAGGCCGCGCCCGAGGCGGCCAGCGCGCGCGCCGAAGTGGCGCACACCATTGCCCTGCGCCGGCGCAAGGGCACGGCGCTGGTGCTCGAACAACTGGCGCGCGATGTCACCGGCTGGGACGCCCGCGCGGTCGAATACTTCCAGCGCCTGTGCACCACGCAGTACATGAACCACCTGCGCCCGGCCAATCTGCACACCCCCGATCTGCGCCGCGCCGAGCCGCTCGAATGGATCGGCACCGCCTTCGAGACCGCCAACCGCACGGTGGATGTGCGGCACATCGAGTCCGGCCGTGGCCGGCACAACATCCCCAACGTCGGCCTGCACCTGTGGCGCATCCAGGCCTACCCGCACCGCGAGTCGCCCGCCGCCCGCGCCGGCGTGCGCCGCTATCGCGCCAGCCCGCTGGGCCACGACCTGCCGCTCTACAACCGCCCGCTGGCCGAAGACGACATCACCCATCTGGCCGAGCCGGACAACGTGCCCTGGCCGCTGTCGCGCCGCCGCCTCGCCACGCATCTGGCGCGCCACTATGGCGAGCGCGCCAGCGCCGGCGCGCCGCTGGACAACCCCGACCCGGCGCTGATTCTGCAGGTGGACGGCACCGTCATCGAGCGCGATCACATTCATATCTGCCACCTCGGCGACGAGGCCGGCAGCTGGGCCCACACCCCGCCGCCGAATGGCTTTTACGCGATTGACCCGGTGCTCGGCCGCATTGCCCTGCCCGCCGACGCGCCCGACCCGGCCGACGTGCGCCTCACCTGGCGCGAGGGCTTTTCGGCCGATATCGGCGGTGGCGAATACGAGCGCGGCGCCGCGCTGCCGCTGCCGCCGGCCAGCGTCACCGTGGTACGCGTGCCCGACGACCACCCCACGCTGGCCGCCGCGCTCACCGCCATTGCCGGCGACGGCGTGGTCGAGATCACCGACAGCAGTCGCTACAGCGAAACCCTGAACATCAACGTGATTGCCGATGGCGCGGTCGAGATCCGCGCCGCCAACGGCCGCCGGCCGGTGCTCGATCTGGGCGGGCTGACCGTGTCCGGCGCCGCCAACGCCGCCTGCACGCTCAACGGCCTGCTCATCACCGGCGCGCCGCTGGCCGTGCCCGACGCCGCCGGCAACGCACTGGCGCGGCTGAACCTCATCCACTGCACCCTGGTGCCCGGCATTGCCCTCAACCCCGACGGCAGCCCCACCCAGCCGGCGGCGCCCAGCCTGCAACTGGCGATTGCCGGGCTGGAAACCGAGATCGACCGCTGCATTCTCGGCGGCATCCGCAGCCATGAACGCAGCAGCCTGAGCGCCACCGACAGCCTCATCGACGCCACCGCGCGCGAGGGCGTGGCCTTTGCCGCCATGGATGGCGCCGCCCCCGGCGCCGCGCTGTCGCTGGTCGCCTGCACCGTGGTCGGCACCATCCACACTGCCGAGGTGGGGCTGATCTCCAACAGCATCCTGCTCGCCGTGGCCGTCCCCGGCGTCGCGCCGGTGCGCGCGGCGCGCAAGCAGGTTGGCTGCGTGCGTTTTTCGTGGCTGCCCTTCGCCTCCATCGTGCCGGCTCGCCACCGCTGCCAGCCCGATTCGGCCCAGGCCGCCCGCCACATTGCGCCCCGCTTTACGTCCTTGCACTACGGCACGCCGGCCTACGGCCAGCTCACCACCGCCACGCCGGTCGAGATTCGCCGTGGCGCCGACGACGAGAGCGAAATGGGCGTGTTCCATCACCTTTACGGTGCCCAGCGCGAAACCAACCTGCGGATCCGCCTCGCGGAATACCTGCGGGTCGGCCTGCGCGCCGGCATCTTCTACGAATCTTGAGGGAGTCCACATCATGAGTTTCGATCTGAGCCGTATCCGCTTCGACGCCCGCAAGGACTTTTTCGGATTGGTCGTGCAGCAAGGCCGCATCCAGCTCGATGCCGAGTGGAATGAGTGGGTCGCCCAGCTCGGGCGGCGCCTGCAGGCCGGCACGCTGGACACCTTCGGCGGCAACGTGGTGCCGCGCATCACCCCCGATGGCTTCCGCATCCAGGCCAGCGGCGGGGCGCTCGCCATCGGCCCGGGGCGCATCTATGTGGACGGCCTGCTCGCCGAAAACCACGGCGGCACGCCCGACGCCTGGGACCCGCGCCTGGCCGAGCTGACCGGCACCACGCCGCTGGCCTACACCGCCCAGCCCTACTACCCCAACCCGCCGGCCCTGCCGGCCAGCGGCGCGGCGCTGGTGTATGTGGACGTGTGGCAGCGCGACATCAGCGCCATCAACGACCCCGGCCTCATCGAACCCGCCGTGGGCGTGGACACCACCGGCCGGCTGCAGACCGTGTGGCAGGTCAAGGTGCTGCCCAACGTCGGCAACGCCACCTGCGCCACCGAGGACGAAGACATCGCCGGCTGGCAGGCTGCCATTGCGCCCTCGGCCGGCCGCCTGAGCACCGACACCGGCGACCCCGCCTTTGACCCCAACCCTTGCCAGGTGCCGCCCGCCGCCGGCTATCGCGGGCTGGAGAACCAGACTTATCGCGTGGAGGTGCACACCGGCGGGCCGATTGGCACGGCGACCTTCAAGTGGTCGCGCGACAACGCCACGGTGGCCTCGCGGGTGAGCCACATCAACTCGGCGCGCGACCGCATCACGGTCGACTCCGTCGGCCGCGACGACGTGCTGCGCTTTCATGACGGCGACTGGGTGGAAGTGACCGACGACCACCGCGAGCTGCACGGCCTGCCCGGCGAGCTGCGCCGCATCCGCGTGGCCGGCGGGGTGGACGACACCGCGCGCACGCTGAGTTTCGACGTGGCCCTGCCGGCCGGCGCCTTCCCCACCGATGCGCAGCAGGCCACGCAGGCCGCGCGCAACACCCGCGTGCGTCGCTGGGATCAGTCCGGCCAGGTGCGGCGCGAGAACGGCACCGTGGCCACCAACCTCGACAACGCTGGCAGCACGGGCGCGATCCCCATCCCCGGCGGCACCACGCGGCTGTTTCTCGAGCACGGCATTCTGGTCGACTTCAGACTCGACCCGGCCGGCGGCGAGTTCAAGACCGGCGACTACTGGGTGTTTGCCGCGCGCAGCGTCGACGCCAGCGTCGAGATCCTCAACAACGCGCCGCCGCTGGGCATCCACCACCACTACGCGCGGCTGGCGATCGTCAATTTTCCGGACGGCGAAACCGATTGCCGCACCCTGTGGCCGCCCATTGCCGAGGGCGAGGGCTGCGACTGCACGGTGTGCGTCAGCGCCGAGAACCACAACAACGGCACGGCCACCATCCAGCAAGCCATCGACAGCATCAAGGATGTGGGCGGCACGATTTGTCTGGGCATTGGCAACTACAGCATCGGCGCGCCGCTGGTGGTCGATGGCGCGCGTTCGCTGCGCTTTCGCGGCCAGGGCTGGGCGACGCTGCTGGTCGGCGCCGAGCCGGGCGGCATCTTCGAGATCCAGAACAGCACCGGTGTGGCGCTGGCAAACCTGACCGTGATCGGCTCCACCGGCACCTCGGGCACCACCGCCATGATCGCCGCGCGTGGCGTCACCGACCTGCGCGCCGAGCACATCAACGTGCTCGGCCTGGCGGTGGGCGACGGCACCAGCGTCGGGCTTGGTCTGGCCGGCAACATGCTCGGCGTGAGCATCAACGACTGCGCCATCGTCGCCGAGCGCGGCGTAGCCACGGTGTCGGGCGGTGACAATAACTATGTGCTCACCGGCGAGCTGCGCATGGCCCGCAACCTGTTCTTCTGCAGCCAGCGCGCGGTCAGCTTCGACGGCACCAGCCTGCACTACGGCAACACCCGCTTCGACGGCAACTTCATGCTGGTCGGCAATCAGGTGGCCGTGGTGGCGACCGGCGCGGTGCTGCCGGGTTCGAGCTTTGCGGTGGCCGACAACGTGATCTACACCGCCGGCGACGGCGTGCGTGCCGGGGTCGACGGCCTCGCCATCGAGCGCAACGAGATCACCGGCATCGGCGAGCGCAGCGGCCAGGGCATCGTGCTCGAAGAAGGGCTGGACCCGGTCGCCATCGACCGCGTACGCATCCACGCCAACCGCTTGCTCGGCCTGCGCGGCAACGCCATGCTCATCACCCAGCAGGTGGACGAGGCGATCATCACCGACAACCAGATCGACAGCATCGGCCTGGGCGCGCTGCTCATGGGCGAGGGCGCCGGCGCCGGCCTGCTGCGCTTTGCCGGCAACCAGTGCCAGCAGCTCGGCCAGGTGCTGGGCAACGACAACGCCGCCTTCGTCGCCGTGCAGCTCATTCGGGTCGAGCGTGGCGATGTGCTCGACAACGTCATCGCCCAGGTCGCCCGCTCGGCGCTCACCAGCCCGGGCATCGACGCCCTGCGCTGCGCCGCCGTGGGGCAGATGCGCATCGCCGGCAACCGCTTCTTCGGCATCGGGCCCGACCGCCTCAGCGCGCCGGTGGCCGCCATCCGCGTGCTGCCGCCCTTCGACCGCGCGGCCATCGACGACAACAGCGTCGAGCGCATCGGCGAAGCCGGGCAAAACCCCATCGTCATCGAATGGCGAGCCATCAACATCGCCCCCGAACCGGCCGGCGCGGTGCCGGGCTTTGTGGCGGCCGGCTATTTCGCGGTCGCCGAATCGGCCTACCTGCTCACCGCCGCGCGCGCCTTCGCGGTGGCGCTGCGGCCGGCCGCGGTGTCGATCCGCGGCAACCAGCTGCGTGGCCACGCCACCGGCGTGCCGCTCAACCAGTGCGGCGGGGTCGATAGCATCCTGTTTGCCGACAATCACTGCGAAGTGATCGGCGATGGCGGCAAATCACCAATGCTCGGCCAGCTCGGCGCGCGCTCGCTCAACGCCAGCAATAACCGCCTGATGGCGCCCGGCGAGCAGGAGACCCTGCACCTGCATCCACAGCTCAAACGGGCCATCGTGATGGGCAACATCAGCACCGGCGGCATCGTGGTGCAAGGCGGCGTGTCGGTCCCGGCACCCATCGACCAATTCAACATCATCGGAATGTGAGGACTGCCACCATGGCTATCGCAACCTTTCGCGGCGAAAAATCCGTGTCCGCCATCGCCGACAAGCTCTTCGTCAAGCTCACCCCAAAACAGCGCGAAAAAGCCGAAGCCGCGCTGATCAAGGAGAACCCGCAGCTACGCGAGCTG
>JBFIJC010000128.1:0-9564 GCA_041600915.1 Nitrogeniibacter sp. | reverse complement strand
GTGAAGCCCATGCTGGAGCCCACGCTCTTGCCGTCGCGCATGGCGCACATGCTGGCGCCGTTGCCCAGGTGGGCGACGATCACCGCGCCACGGGCCCGCTCGGGTCCGATGACTTCGGCCAGCTGCCGGCTGATGTATTCATACGACAGGCCGTGGAAGCCATAGCGGCGCACGCCTTCGTCGTGCAAGGCGCGCGGAATGGCAAAGCGTTGTGCGAGCGCCGGCTGGGTGCGGTGAAAGGCGGTGTCGAAGCAGGCCACTTGCGGCAGCTGCGGCATGATCCGCCCGACTGCCCGGATGGCGCGCAGATTGTGGGGTTGGTGCAGCGGCGCCAGCGGTTCGAACTCGGCCAGTGAGTTCAGCAAGGCCGCGTCGAGTTGCACGGGCGCGCTGTTGGTCGCGCCACCATGCACGACGCGATGGCCCACGCCGATCAGATCGAGGCGTGGGGTGTGCGTCTTCATCCAGTCGAGCAGGAAATCAAGCGCCCCCTGGTGGTGGCTGTCCTGGTCGTTGCCGGCCGGATGGGGGACGCCGGCTTCAAAGCGCTCGCCGGTCGCTGCACGCGCATGCAGACGCGGGTGCGCGCCGATGCCTTCGATCTGGCCAGACAGCACCGGCGTGTCGGCCAGATCGGGCTCGACCGGGTAGAGCGCAAACTTCAGGCTAGAGGAACCGGCATTGAGAACCCAGAGTGCTTTCATTGGGCAACCACCCCGCGACGGTGGTGAGCCATCAGCTGGGCAATAGCGCAGGAGGCGGCGCGCACTTCGGCGGTGTCGGCGCGGCTGGTGAGAACGATGGGGACCTTGGTGCCAACCACCACGCCGGCCAGCACGGCGTCGGCGAAGTATTCGAGCTGCTTGGCCATCATGTTGCCCGACTCGAGATCGGGTACCAGCAGGATGTCGGCGTTGCCGGCGACGGCCGACACGATGCCCTTGGTTTTGGCCGCGACCAGCGAGATGGCATTGTCGAAAGCCAGCGGGCCGTCAAGAATGCCGCCCTTGATCTGCCCGCGATCGGCCATCTTGCACAGGGCCGCCGCGTCGATGGTCGAGCGCAGTTTGGAGGTGACGGTTTCGACCGCCGACAGAATGGCGACCTTGGGCTCGATGATGCCCATGATCTGCGCCAGATCAATGGCGTTCTGCACGATGTCGATCTTTTCTTCCAGCGTCGGCTCAATGTTGATGGCCGCGTCGGTGATCAACAGCGGGTGCGGATAGCTTGGCACCTCGGCGATGAACACATGGCTGATGCGGCGTGCGGTGCGCAGGCCGTGGTTGCGGTTGACCACCGCACTCATCAGCTCGTCGGTGTGCAGCGAGCCTTTCATCAGCACTTCGACTTCGCCCTTGCGCGCCATAGCCACGCCGGTATCGGCCGCCGCATGGCTGTGGGGGACGTCGACGATGCGAATACCGGTCAGGTCAAAGCCTTCTTCTTCGGCCACTGCGCGGATCTTGGCTTCCGGGCCAATCAGGATGGGGATGATCAGGCCTTCGTCGGCCGCTTGCAGCGGGCCGCCCAGCGATGCCGCATCGCAGGGATGGACCACTGCGGTGGGCACGGGGCTCAGGCCGGTGGTCAGCGACAAGAGGTGCTGGTAACGCAGTTCTTTGTCGGAGATGGTCACCTCCGGCAAGTTGACGCGCGGGCGCTTGATTTTCTCGGTCGGCGCGGCGACTTCGGCCGTGCCATCGATGACTTTCAGGCCGTCCTGGTTGAGGGCGACGCAGTCGAAGATGATGTGCGAGTTATGGGTGAACTTCTCGCGGCAGGTCACCGTGACTTCCAGCGTGTCGGCGATGCCGACCGGGCGCCAGAACTTGAGCGACTGCGAGATATAGACCGTGCCCGGGCCGGGGAACTCGGTGCCCAGGATGGTCGAAAACAGGGTGCTGCCCCACATGCTGTGGCCGACCACTTCGCGGAACTGGCTGGAGCGCGCGAATTCGGGGTCCACATGAGTGGGGTTGACGTCGCCGGACATGGCGGCGAACAGGTGAATATCGTTGGGCTTGAGCGTGCGAATGAGGCGCGCCTGATCGCCGACGGCGATCTCGTCAAAGGTGCGATTCTCGATGTACTGATGGACGGCCCGTTGCATGATTGCGTTTCCTTTTATGCGTTGCAGCAAAGTGCATTCTAGTCCTCGGGGTATTTCAAAAGTTAGACGCTGATCAATCTTTGGTGCGTCGCAATATTCGAAGCGTGGCTTCTTGTATCCTGACGCGGAACTGCTCACGGAACTGCTCAGTGGCACATGCTAGAATCCGCCGCAAACCGTGCAAAAATGGAGTTGTCATGCAAGTTGTGGTTCTCGCTGCCGGACAGGGCACGCGGATGCGCTCGGCGCTGCCCAAGGTGTTGCAGTCGCTCGCCGGCCGGCCGATGCTGGCTCATGTGCTGGACACCGCGCGCACGCTCGGCGCGACGAAAATTTGCGTGGTCTATGGCCATGGCGGCGAGACAGTGCGCGACGCGCTGGCGGCGCCCGATCTGGCCTGGGCCTTGCAAAGCCCGCAACTGGGTACCGGTCACGCAGTGCAGCAGGCTTTGCCGCACCTTGACGACGAGCAGGTCGCGCTGGTGCTCTATGGTGATGTGCCGCTTATCGGCGAGGCGACGCTGCGCCGTTTGCTCGACGCGGCCGTTGGCAATCAATTGGGCTTGCTGACCGTCGAGCTCGACGACCCCACCGGCTACGGCCGCATCGTTCGCGATGCTGCCGGGCAGGTGCTGCGCATTGTCGAACACAAAGACGCCACCGAGGCCGAGCGCGCCGTGCGCGAGGTCAATACCGGTATTCTCGCCGCGCCCGCCGCGCTGCTGCGCGACTGGCTGGGGCGTCTGGGCAATGACAACGCCCAGGGCGAGTACTACCTGACCGACATCATCGCCATGGCGGTCGAGGCCGGCGTACCGGTGGTGGCCACCCAACCCGACACCGTGGTCGAAACGCTCGGCGTCAATAACCGCCGCCAGTTGGCCGAACTCGAGCGCAGCTATCAGCGCGCCTACGCTGATCGCCTGCTCGACGCGGGCGTCAGCCTGGCCGATCCGGCGCGCATCGATGTGCGCGGCGAGCTGGTCTGCGAGCGCGATGTGCGCATCGATGTGAACTGTGTGTTTGAAGGCAATGTGACGCTGGGCGAGGGCGTGCAGATTGGCGCCAATTGCGTGATCCGCAACGCGCGCATCGGCGCCGGCACCCGCATCCATCCGTATTCGCATATCGAAGACACCGTGATGGGCCCGGCCTGCGTGATCGGCCCCTACGCGCGCACCCGCCCCGGCACCGAACTGGGCGAAGACGTGCACCTGGGCAATTTTGTCGAAGTCAAAAACAGCCGCATCGACAATCATTCCAAAGCCAACCACCTGGCCTATGTGGGCGACGCCGACATCGGCCAGCGGGTCAATGTGGGCGCCGGCACCATCACCTGCAATTACGATGGCGCCAACAAGTTCCGCACCGTGATTGAAGACGACGTGTTCATTGGCTCCGACACCCAGCTGGTCGCGCCCGTGCGCGTTGGCAGGGGCGCCACGCTCGGCGCCGGTACCACACTCAGCAAAGACGCCCCGGCCGATCAGCTCACCGTCTCGCGCGCCAGGCAGGTCACGATTCCGGGCTGGAAACGCCCGGTCAAAAAACCCAAATAAAAATCCCCGCCGGCGCTGTCGCCGGCCCCAGGAGAGAACACCATGTGTGGCATTGTTACCGCTATCTCGACCCAGAACGTCGTGCCTGTGCTGCTCGAAGGCCTGCGCAAGCTGGAGTACCGGGGCTACGACTCCGCCGGCCTCGCCGTGCTGCATGAAGGCGATCTGGTGCGTGCCCGTTCAGCCGGCCGCGTGGCCGAGCTCGCCGCCATTGCCGACAGCCGGCATCTGAGCGCCAACATCGGCATTGCCCACACCCGCTGGGCGACGCACGGCGAGCCTTCCGAGCGCAACGCCCATCCGCACATCTCGGGTGGCCTGGCCGTGGTGCATAACGGCATCATCGAAAACTTCGAGCGCATCAAGACAGATCTCACGGCCAAGGGTTACGTCTTTACCTCCGAAACCGATACCGAAGCCATTGCCCACCTGATCAACGACAAGCTCAGCGCCGGACTGGACCTGACCGAAGCCGTTCGCCTCGCCACCAACGAGCTCGAAGGCGCCTACGCCATCGGTGTGGTGACCGAGTCCGACCCCTTCCGTCTGGTGGTTGCGCGGCGCGGTTCGCCGCTGCTGCTGGGCGTCGGTGAAGACGGCATGTA
Organism: Nitrogeniibacter sp.; assembly: GCA_041600915.1. Lineage (GTDB taxonomy): Bacteria > Pseudomonadota > Gammaproteobacteria > Burkholderiales > Rhodocyclaceae > Nitrogeniibacter. Next base: position 5,287 of record JBFIJC010000128.1, on the reverse strand, counting down.
CGCCGCCTCCGACACCTCCGCGCTGCTGCAGGTCACCCGCAAGGTGGTCTACATGGAAGACGGCGATGTGGCCGAACTGAAGCTCGGCAGTTATCGCATCGTCCGGCCTGATGGCACGCCCGTCGAGCGCCCGGTGCATCTGTCGTCCCTGTCGGCCGACGCGGTCGAGCTGGGCACTTACCGTCACTACATGCAGAAAGAAATCTTCGAGCAGCCGCAGGCACTGGCCAACACGCTCGAAATGATTGCCGGGGGCAACACCATTTCGCCGCAGATCTTCGGCGCCCACGCCAGCGACATCCTCAGCGCCACCCGCCGCGTCCTCATCCTCGCCTGCGGCACCAGTTTCCACTCCGCGCTGGTCGCCCGCTACTGGCTCGAATCCATCGCCGCCATCCCCTGCGTGGTCGAGATCGCCAGCGAATACCGCTACCGCGAGTCAGTGCCCGAAGAAGACACGCTCGTTGTCGTCATCTCGCAGTCCGGCGAAACCGCCGACACCCTGGCCGCGCTCAAGCATGCCAAGAGCCTCGGTATGGGCAAGACGCTGGCCATCTGCAACGTGCCCGAATCGGCCATCGTGCGCGAAACCGCGTTGCGCTTCATCACCCGCGCAGGCCCCGAAATCGGTGTCGCCTCCACCAAGGCCTTCACCACGCAGCTCGCCGCGCTGGCCATGCTGACCCTCTCGCTGGCCAAGCTCAACGGCCGCCTGAGCGAAGAAGACGAAGCCCGCTACCTCACCGCCCTGCGTCACCTGCCGGTCGCCGTCGGCAAAGTGCTCGAACTCGAGCCGCAGATCGAGCAGTGGGCCCAGCGCTTCGCCAGCAAACAGCACGCCTTGTTCCTCGGCCGTGGCCGTCACTGGCCCATCGCCATGGAAGGCGCGCTCAAGCTCAAGGAAATCTCCTACATCCACGCCGAGTCCTACGCCGCCGGCGAACTCAAGCACGGCCCGCTCGCGCTGGTGGATAAGGACATGCCCGTCATTGCCGTAGCCCCCGCCGACGAGCTGCTCGAAAAGCTCAAATCCAACCTGCAGGAAGTCCGCGCCCGGGGCGGCGAACTGTATGTGTTTGCTGACGCCGGCAGCGCGATCGAAGAGTCCGAAGGCGTGCACATCCTGCACATGCCCGAGCACTACGGCATGCTTTCCCCGGTCCTGCACGTCATTCCGCTGCAACTCTTGTCCTACCACGCCGCACTGGTGAAAGGCACGGACGTCGACAAGCCGCGTAACCTGGCCAAGAGCGTGACGGTGGAGTAAGTGCAAACGCGCGTTGCACGTTAACGGAAAGGGATCGCCCGGCACATCGTGTCGGGCGATCCCTTTTTGGGCGCTGCATACGGCGTATCAGTAGGTCTTGTAAGGCAGAAACTTGCCCGACATGACGATGTTCACCCGGTCGCCTGCGGGGTTGGGCTCGCGGTCGACACTCATCTTGAAATCAATGGCCGACATGATGCCGTCGCCAAATTCTTCGTGAATCAGCGCCTTGAAGGTTGAACCGTAGACGTTGATCAGCTCGTAGAAGCGGTATATCAGCGGGTCGGCCGGGATGGCCGTTGGTAGCGAGCCCTTGTAGGGCGCCACTTGCAGCAAGGCGATGGCTTCGGCGGGCAGGCCGAAGAGCCTTCCGACGATGGCGGCCTGCGTTTCGTCGAAGGCCATCTGGCCAAGGCATCCGGCGGTGACCCATTCTTTTGACAGGCCGATCTCCTTGGCGACGTCCGCCCACTTGATCCCTTGCTGGATCTTGGCGGCGATGATCATTTCGGTGACTTCGAGTCGATTCATGGAGTGCTCCTTGTTTAGCGGATCGGTTTCGGTCGCCCTGGCCTCGGAGGCAGGCCCGCGGCGCTTACCCGACAACTAAAGCAGCATGCGTGCCGAGCCGTGCGTAGCAAGCGGTGTCGGTCCTGCTTTGGTGCAGGAACGTGGTTGGACGCTCGTGTTTTACCTTGATGCGCGCGGGCGTGGTGGACCAGTGTCTGCTGCGGCGCTGCACCGCGACAAAGCGAAGGTCTGGTTTGGGCGCCCCAATTGGGGGCGGTGGCGAATGCGAGGGCATGCCGGCAAACCGATGAAATCGAGGCGTTTCAGGGGGTTGTGATGCTTGGCATGAGACATGCTTTATTGGCGCTAGCTCAGCGCGCAGGCCGCTGGAAGCCGCGCACATCAATGGCCTTGCGCTGACGCGATGACGGACAAGACATCTTTGACCCCGCCGCAGAGCGGGGCAGGAGACGGGTGCTTTTCTTGCCAGAGCGTTCCATTACTTACCCAGAGGAAATCATCATGTCCTACTTAGCGCCCACAGAGTTCGTCACCAAAATGGTCGACGCCGGCGAGGCAAAGATCTTCATGTCTACCCGCGACACCCTCGTCCGTGCCTTCATGGCCGGTGCCATTCTTGCGCTTGCCGCTGCGTTTGCGGTCACTGTCACGGTGCAGACCGGGTCGGCGCTGGCCGGTGCCATTCTTTTTCCGGTGGGCTTCTGCATCCTGTATCTGCTTGGTTTTGACCTGCTGACCGGGGTGTTCACCTTGTGCCCGCTGGCCTTGATCGACAAGCGGCCGGGCGTCACCCTCAATGGTGTGCTGCGCAACTGGGGGCTGGTCTTCATCGGCAATTTCGCCGGCGCGCTGACCGTCGCCGTGATGATGGCCATCATCTTTACTTTCGGCTTCAGCACCGAGCCCAACATCGTCGGGCAGAAGATCGGCGATATCGGTGAAGGGCGCACGGTGGGCTACGCCGCTCATGGCGCGGCCGGCATGCTGACGTTGTTTATCCGCGGGGTGCTGTGCAACTGGATGGTGTCGACCGGTGTGGTGGGCGCGATGGTGTCGACCAATGTGTCGGGCAAGGTGATCGCCATGTGGATGCCGATCATGCTGTTTTTCTACATGGGCTTCGAGCACTCCATTGTGAACATGTTCCTGTTCCCGTCGGGCCTGATGCTGGGCGGCAACTTCTCGGTCTATGACTACCTGGTGTGGAACGAGATCCCGACCGTGCTGGGCAATCTGGTCGGTGGTCTGGCCTTTGTTGGCCTCACGCTCTACTCGACCCATGTGCGTACCGCGCCCAAGCGCAACGCGGCCTGATTCTGCGTCGGTGAGAGGACCACGCCTCTTGCGGGGCGAGGCCCTCTCCTCATGAGCATGTCACTCAAACTCACCGTCGCCACCGGCCAGTATTCGGACAAAGGCCGCAAGGAAATCAATCAGGATTTCCACGGCCTGCGCATCCCGGACGAACCGCAGCTCAGCGCCAAGGGCGTCGCCGTTGCGTTGGCCGACGGCATCAGCAGCAGCGCGGTCAGTCATATCGCCAGCGCATCGGCGATCAAGAGTTTTCTGGACGACTACTACTGCACTTCGGAGGCCTGGTCGGTCAGAACCGCGGCCCAGCGGGTGCTCACGGCGAGCAACGCCTGGCTGTATTCGCAAACTCGCCACAGCGAGCACCGCTACGACCGCGATCGAGGTTATGTGTGCACGCTCAGCGCGCTGGTCATCAAGTCGGCCACCGCGCACCTGTTTCATGTGGGCGACAGCCGCATCTACCGGCTGCGCGGCGGCGCGCTTGAGCAACTGACCAAAGACCACCGGCTGGTGGTGTCCGAAGACAAAAGCTATCTGGCGCGCGCGCTCGGTATGAGCGAGCAGCTCGACATTGACTACCAGGCGCTGCCGGTCGAGGCGGGCGACTGCTTTGTGCTGGCGACCGATGGTGTATACGAATTTTCCGCCGCGCCTTTCATCATCAACGCGATTGCCGGCTCGTCTGACGATCTCGATGAGGCCGCCCGATGCATCGCGCAAGAAGCCTATGCGCAGGGCAGCGCCGATAACCTTACCATCCAGATCATTCGCGTCGACAGTCTGCCGCAAGGCGATGCCAGCGCGCTCTACTCGCAGTGGGCCGAGCTGCCGCCTGCACCGGTGCTCGAACCCCGGCAGGTGTTTGAAGGCTACCGGATCATTCGGGCCCTGCATGGCAGCAGCCGCAGCCATGTCTATCTGGCCGAGGACATCGACAGCGGTACGCTGCAAGTGCTCAAAACGCCTTCGGTCGACCTGCGCGGCGACCCTGCCTATCTCGAGCGCTTCATGCTCGAAGAGTGGATCGCGCGGCGCATCAATAGTGCGCATGTGCTCAAGCCCTCGGCGCAAACGCGCAAGCGCAGCTTTTTGTATGTGGCCACCGAATACATCGACGGCCAGACGCTGGCGCAATGGATGCGCGACAACCCCGAGCCCTCGCTCGAAACCGTGCGTGGCATCGTCGAGCAGATCGCCAAGGGCCTGCTGGCCTTTCACCGGCTCGAGATGCTGCACCAGGACCTGCGGCCCAACAACATCATGATCGATGCCGCCGGCACCGTGAAGATCATCGACTTTGGCGCCACCCGGGTGTCGGGTCTGGCCGAGGCCGACACCGCCAACTTGCAGCCGCACATTCTTGGCACGGCCCAATACACCGCCCCCGAGTACTTTCTGGGCGAGGCCGGCCGACCATGTTCCGACCTGTTTTCGCTGGGCGTCATCACCTATCAGATGCTCTCCGGGCGGCTGCCTTATGGCGCCGAAGTGGCCAAAACCCGCACTCGCGCGGCGCAGAAAAAACTCGGCTACGCCAGCGTGCTCGACGAGCACCGCGAGATCCCCGCCTGGGTCGACGCCGCGCTCGCCAAGGCGGTGCATCCCAATCCCGACAAGCGCTACCAAGAGCTGTCGGAGCTCACCTACGACCTCCGGCATCCCAATCGCAGCCTGCTCAATGAACGCCCGCAGCCGCTGATCGAGCGCAATCCGCTGCGCTTCTGGCAGGGGCTGTCTTTTGTGCTGGCCATCTGCGTGCTGATCTTGCTGAGCACGCACGCCGTCCTGCAATAAGCGGATCTCGCGCACTCATGGCAAAAAAAGAGGCGACCCGCAGGCCGCCTCTTTGCTTTTCAACTGCTCTTGCTTCAAGCCACCGGCACCGGTGTTCCCGAATTGACGCACAGCGACAGGTTGAGCGCGATGACCGACTTTTTGTAGTCCTCGCGTTCGATGATGAACTGCATGTTGGTCTGCCGCAGGGTTTGCGACACGCAGTTGACGTTCACCTGCGCATCGGCCAGTGCCTGTGCCGCGCGGGCCAGTACGCCGGGGATGCTGATGTTCGAGCCGATGGTGCACACGATGGCGCTCGGCTTGACCGTTACCACCTGGTAGTTGGCTTCGAGTTCGTCAACCAGTGCGCGCGTGACCGAGCGGTCCCACAGCAGATGG
>JBFIJC010000127.1:0-9569 GCA_041600915.1 Nitrogeniibacter sp. | reverse complement strand
CCGGCACCTCCAGCAATGCCACCTCCCCGGCGGCCTCGAAATAACCTGGCAGGCCGGGCTGGATGGCGCGATTACCAGCGGCGGAGAGCACCGCCGGCAACCAGCCGATTTCCAGCTCGGCGCCGTTGGCGACCACCAGGTCGGCCTGGCGGGCGCGGGCGATCAGCGAGGGCCGGGCCTCGATATGGTGCGGGTCCTGCCGGGCATGGGTGGCAACGAACACCGTCACCGCGTCGCCGCCGATCACACGCGCCAGCGCGCCCCATTCAGGGAGCGTGGCGAAGACCTTGAGCCCGGCGCGGGCCGGGCCGGTCAGGCCCAGGCACAGCAGGGCGACAAGAAAGAGCCGTGTCATCTCCGCCCCCTCAGAACCGGTGCGCGCCGTGGGCGCCCAGGCTCATCACGTATTGCAGCCACAGCTGGTTCTCGGCTTCGCCGGCCATCGACTGGTCGCGCGCCAGTTGCAGGCGCAGGCGGGAGAACTCGCTCGGGCTCCAGTCCACCATCAGGCTGTTGCGCTTGGGGGTGTGGTCTTCACGTGCAATGTTGGCATTGTTGTCGCCGTAGTCGCGGCTGCCCGGATCGAGCCGGTCGTGGCGCAGGCCGACGCGCCACTGCGGGTGAAACTTGTACACCGCCTGGGCATACCAGCCGCGCTGGCGGGTGCGGTAGTCGCTGTCGACCGCCGTCGCGCAGGCGCTGCCGGCCTCGCCCTCGCAGCTCAGGTCACCGTCCTCTCGGCGCTGGAAGACTTCGGCCTGCAGGGTCAGCGAACGCACGCCGGCATTGCCGTCGGGCGCCCATTTCCACACCGCGTCGGCGATCCACGTCCGGCTGCGGCCGGTGAAGTCGCCCGTCACCTCCTCGCCGCCAATATCCTCGAAGTGCGAATGCCGGTCGGCGGCGCGCGCATTCAGGTAGGACAGCCCGGCGCGCCAGCTGTGGCTGGTGCCGACGTCGCCGCCCAGATGGGCGAAGATGGCACTGCTGCCGATACCATTCACATCGCGGTCGGTGCCGGGAAAGCTGGCACCACGGCCGATCTCGACACCGACTTCGGCAAACAGGTCGGTGGGCAGCACCCACTTGAGCTGCAGGCCGTCGTTGCCGTAGTTGGCATGCTCGCCGAACAGCGCGGTGTACATCAACGGCGCGTCGGCAAAGTCCCAGGCATGGGCATGCTGGGCGTTGAGGTAGCCGATCTCGGACAGGAAGCGGCCGCCGCGCAGGGTCAGGCCGTGGCCAATGCCGGTGGTCTGGAACCAGGCTTCTTCCACCTCGACTTCGCCATCGGTGATGCCGAAATTCACTAGGCCGCGGTAGTGGCTGTCGATGTTGGCGGCCAGCACCAGTTCGGTGTGGTCGAGCGAGAAACCCCGCTCGCCGCCATGATCGTGGTCGTCGTGCTCGGCCAGGGCGGCGAAGCCGCTGATGTGGCGTTCGTCGATGTCTTTCATGCGGCGGTACTGGCCTTGCAGGGTCAGCGAGACCTCGGGGTTGAAGCCGCGCGGGCCGTCGGCGGCGGCGACCGGTGCAGGTGCCGGGGCGGCCTGGCGGGCGAGGCGGCGCTCCAGTTCAGCCAGCCGTTGTTCGTAGCTGTCGCGCAGGGCGCGCACCTGGGCGCGCAGATCATCGAGTTCGGCATCGCTGGCCGCCAGGGACGGAAATGCGACGAGGCTGAGGGCGAGCGCCAGCGGTACGCTCGGGAAGTGTTTGAAAACCATGAAATCTGACTCCAATCGGGATGCCGCGCGCCGGATCACGGGCGCACGGAGACTCGCCCGGCGCACGCGGCGGCGCGGCGGGCAGGGGGGTTCATCGGTGAAATGGCGTCAGATGGCGGGCGGTGAGCGGGCGCGCTGGCGTTCGCGCGGGCGGGGTGTGGTGCCGCGCCAGTGATGGCCGGCGCGGACCACGCCGGGTGTGGCGACCGTCAGCCCGCGCGCCGGCGTGACGAGCAGATCGGCGAACGCCGCGGAGGCGACACAGTCGAGGCAGAGCAGGTCCTCGGCGTGATGCGAGCCCTCGCCGACGGCCTCATCGGCGGCGGTCGAGGTGACATGCGTCGTCAGGTGGCTCAGCGGATGGACCCGGCCCTCGAACAGGGCCAGGCACACGCACACCGCCAGCAGTGTGGCGATGAAAGGGCCGAGACGGTGGACGCGACGCATCGAAACCCGCTCAGTCGCCGGTGTAGGGTTCGACCTTGACCGCCGAGATGCGGTAGCCCGCATCACCCAGGTCGGTCTTGGCCGCAGCGAGGCTGAGCGTGCCGCTGACCCACACTGCGCCCATGTCGGGGCCGACCGGCACCGGCTGCTCGGGAATCACATGCACCACCTGGTTGGCCGGCGGCGGCGGCACGTGCACACAGGCGCCGAAATAGGGCACCAGCAGAAACTCGCGGATGTGCTTGTCGTCGCCTTCGAGGCGCACCAGAAAGCCGGCCATGCGGATCTTCTGGCCGTTGAGCGCCGGCACCACCGGCGCCTGCTCCCAGGCCTGCTTGATCTTGGCCATCACCTCCATGGCGCGCGGGTCATTGTCCTGCAAACTCTCCATGTCGAGCTGCTTGAAGATGGCGTTGGGGTCCCAGTCGGCCGGCATCAGGTCGTCAAAGGTGATGGTGCGGAAACCACCGGTGGTCTTGGCGGCGGGCTTGGCCAGGCGGTCGCCGACGGCGTAGTCCGGCTTCGCCTGGGCTTGCGCGTCGGTGCTCGAGAGGGCAAACCACGCCGGCACCGCGGCCAGGCCCAGCACGGCCAGTGTCATCAGGAATTTCGTTTTCATGTCGGTCTCATAGGCGCACGGTCATGCCGTCCGCGAGGGAATAACGATAGGCGCGCCAGGCGGGGATCACGCTGGCCAGCAGTGCGGCGGCCACCACACCGGCCAGCCACACCAGTTCGCTCTGATCCACGAAACGGGGCACAAGTTGCACACCATGCTCGGCCATCAGCCATGGCGCAATGCCGACACTGAGCGCCCACAGGCACGCCACCCCAAGCACGCAGCCGGCCACCGCCAGCAACACGCTCTCGGTCATCAACAGCACGAACACATCGCCCGGCCCGGCGCCCAGGGCGCGCAGGATGGCCAGCTCGCGCCGCCGCGCCGACAGACTGCTGACCAGCGTCGCCACCAGGCCGGCCAGCCCGACCGCGACCACGAAGGACGACACCGCCAGCAACACCCGCTCGACTACGCCGACCACGCGCCACAACTCGTCCAGGGTGACGCCGGGCAGGATGGCGAGCAGCGGCTCGCCGTCCGAGGTATTGATCTCGCGCTGCATGCGGAACACCGTGGACCGCCGCTCCAGCCCGATCAGCGCGGCGGTGACACGCTTGGGGCTGAGGTCGAACTTGGCTACGAACTGGGCCGGAATCTCCACGCCCGGGATGCGGCTGCCGCCCTGCCAGTCGAGGTGGATGGCCTCGATCGCCGCCAGACCGACCAGCACCGAGCGGTCCACCGGCGTGCCGGTGCGCGCCAGCACACCGGTGACGGTGAAGGGCTTGTCGGCATGCTCGGCGGCCGCAAACTCACCCGCACCATGGCTGAGCACGATCTTCGCGCCCGGTGCGTAACCCAGGCGGGCCACCACTTCGGCGCCGACGACCGCATCGAACACACCATCGAAGGCCCGCCCGGCGGCAAAGCGCAGCGGCTGGCGGTTGCCGGTCTGCACATGGGCGAAGAAATCGGCCGTGGTGCCGACCACGCGGAAGCCACGGTGCGAATCACCCAGCGACAGCGGCACCAGCCAGGCCACGTCCTTGTGCTTACGCAGCGCATCGATGCGCGACCAGCTCACATCATGGGTGGCGTCGCCAATGTGGAAGACCGAATACAGCAGCAACTGCACCGCCCCGCTGCGCGCGCCGACGATCAGGTCGGTGCCCGACAAGGTGTTGGCGAAGCTGCTGCGGGCGTCATTGCGCAGACGCTCGACCCCCAGCAACAGGGTCACGCTGAGGGCGATGGCCACCAGTGTGAGCACCGTGGCCAGACCGCGGTTGCGCACGCTGGCGAGGGTCAGATGCCATAGCGGTAGCCTCATGCCGTGGCCTCCGCCGCGGCGTTGATGTCGCTCAGCGCCACGCATCGATCGAAGCGTCCGGCCAGGCGCAGGTCATGGCTGACAAACAGCAGGCTCGCGCCGGCCGCCGCGCACTCGCCCAGCAGCAGATCGAGGAAGGCATCCTGCCGGGCGGCATCCAGCGCCGAGGTCGGTTCGTCGGCCACCACCAGCGCCGGGGCGCCGATCAAGGCCCGCGCCGCGGCCACGCGCTGCTGCTGGCCGACGCTCAGTTCGGCCGCCGGCCGTGCCAGCAGATCGGACGGCAGATCGAGATGCCCGGCCAGACGCGCCACCGCCGCGCCGATATCACCGGCGCGCTGCGCCCGCAGCGGCGAGAAGCGGCAGGGCAGGGCAATGTTGTCGGCCGCCGACAGGTAGGGAATGAGATTGAATTGCTGGAAGATGAAGCCGATGTGGTCGGCACGAAAGCGGTCGCGCCGCGGCCCGGACAGCGCCGCCAGCTCGGTGCCCAGCACCCGCAGCGAGCCAGAATCGGCACGCAATACGCCCCCGATCAAAGACAACAGCGTGGTCTTGCCGCTACCACTAGGGCCATGCAGAAACAGGCGCTCGCCGGCTGCCAGCGTGAAGTCGGCAATGTCGACACAGGCCTGCGCCGCGCCCGGCCAGCCAAAGCGCAGCCCGCGCAGCGCGACGGCCGCGTCGCTCACCGTGCGGCCGGCAGCAACCATGTCGCCTGTGCCGGGCGTAACACCGACTTGCCCTGGCCGGCGGCCGTGGCCGCTTCGGCATCGATGCGCTGCAGCCGCGGAAAGGCCTTGAACAGGCCGACCGTCACCGAGCCCAGCGCAGCGGGCTGTGCACATTCGAAAACGTATTCCGCCTCCGCATCGGCGTGCGTGTCATGGTCGTCGTGCCCGGCGTGGGCCGTGTCACCAAAGGGCATTTCCACCGTCACCGCACGGGCGACACAAGCGGCGGCCGCCGGCAGCGTCACTGCAGTAGCCGCGTTCTCCAGCGCCGCACGCGCTTTCTTCAAGGCCTGCTTCTGCGCGCCGGTGCGCGGTGCATGTTCAAAACCGACGAGACTGTCGAGCGGGCTCTCGAAACCGAGCGTGATCGTCGTGCCCTCCTGCACCAGGCTCAGACGCGCGACACCGTGTTCATGCGCCGTATTGCCGGCGCTTGCTAGAACAGCAAATCCTGCCAGACACAGACCACCCATGAGCTGCCGTGTTTTCATTCGAAGCGTTCATCCATTGAATGCGTTGTTGATCAGACTTGGCGCCCCGCAAGGCGTGCCTTTGACTGTCGCAAATGCTACTATGTTGCAAAACTACCTGCAACTGACTTGCATACCTATGTCGGATCACACCCATCCCAGCCCTGCCGAATCGCTGATCGCCGCCCAGGGCGGACGCGTCACCCGCACCCGCGTTGCGGTGCTCGAGATTCTGCTCGCCGCCGAACAGTCGCTGACCCACGATGAAATCGGCGTGGCCCTGGACGACAAGGGCATCAAGCACGACCGCGTCACGCTCTATCGCACACTCGACTGGCTGGTTGAATCGGGCGTCGCCCACAAGATGGCCGGCGACGACCGGGCGCGGCGCTTTGGCGTTGCGGCGTCGGGGCCACATGAACACGCGCATTTTCACTGCGATCGCTGCGGCAAGGTGGTTTGCCTGGAGGGCCTGCAGCCGGCGGTGGCGGTGAATCTGCCCGGCGGCTATCAGCTCGATCGCGCCGAACTGGTGTTGCACGGCGCCTGCCCGACCTGTGGCAAGGGCGCCTGATCGCCCCCGGCGCTCGCTTGATTTAAACGCAACAGTGTTGCAAAATTACCGCTGATTTAATGGAATCGATTGCATTCATGCCTTCGCACGCACGCCCCTTTCATTCCCTGCTGACCCTCGGTGTCGGCGCCCGTCTCGCCATTGCGGCGGCTGCGGCGGCCGTGCTTTGGGTTGCCATGGCCTGGGCACTGCTGTGAGCGCAGCAGCGCTGACCCTCACCGGCGTGAGCGCCGGCTATGGCGGCCAGTCCACCGTCGCCGATGTGTCGCTGGCGGTGCCGGCCGGCGCGCGGGTGGCGGTAATCGGCGCCAACGGCGCCGGCAAGTCCACGCTGCTGCGCACTATCGCCGGCGAGCTGCCGCTGATGGCCGGCCAGATGCGCCGCTGCGAAACCTGCGCGCGCATGGGCTATCTGCCGCAAGCGGCGACCGTGGACCGGCGTTTCCCGATCACCGTCTATGAGTTCGTGGCGATGGGCGCCTGGCAGCGCATGGGGGTTTTCCGCCGCATGAGTCCGTCGGTGCGCCAGTCGATCGCCAATGCGCTCGAACGCACCGGGCTTACCGCTATCTCCCGACGCCCCATCGGTGAGCTCTCCGGCGGCCAGTTACAACGCGCCCGTTTCGCCCGGCTGATTTTGCAGGATGCGGCCATGCTGCTGCTCGACGAGCCTTTCGCCGGCGTAGACCGCCCGACCCGCGAAGCACTGATGCAGCTTATTGACGGCTGGCACGCCGAGGGCCGCACCACGCTGGTGGTGCTGCACGATGTCGAACTGGTGCGCCAGCGTTTCGAGCTATGCCTGACCGTCGATGACGGCCACGCCCAGCTCACCCCCACCGCCGAGCTGCTCGCCGTGCGCCCGGCCGACGCCGGCGCGGCCCGCCATGACTTTTTGCGAAACGCCCTGCGCGCATGAACTGGCTGATCGACCCCTTTGAATTCGAGTTCATGCGCGGCGCGCTGGCCGCCTGCGTGGCCCTGTCGCTGGGCGCGGCGCCGATCGGCGTGTTCATGCTGCTGCGGCGGATGAGCCTGATGGGCGACGCCATTTCGCACGCCATTTTGCCCGGCGCGGCCATTGGCTATCTGATTGCCGGCATGTCACTCGGTGCCATGACCTTGGGCGGCATCGTCGCAGGTGTGGCGGTCGCGCTGGCCGCGGGTGCCGTGGCCCGTCGCTCGGCACTGCGCGAAGACGCCAGTCTGGCGGCCTTCTACCTGATCTCGCTGGCCATCGGCGTGCTGCTGGTGTCGCTGCGCAGTCGCAATATTGACTTGCTGCATGTGCTGTTTGGCTCGGTGCTTTCGCTCGACGCCGATACCTTGCTGCTGATTGGTGGCATCGCCACGGTGTCGCTGTTCGGCCTGGCGCTGCTGTACCGGCCGCTGGTCATCGAATGTGCCGACCCCGCCTTCCTGCGCCAGGCCGGCGGCCCCGGCAGCATCGCGCACATGGGTTTCCTGCTGCTGGCCGTGCTGAATCTGGTGGCGGGCTTTCACGCACTCGGCACGCTGATGGCGGTCGGCATCATGGTGCTGCCCGCCGCCGCCGCCCGGCTGATGTCCGACCGGCTCGATGCCTTACTGGCGCTATCGGTCGCTTTTGCCTTGCTTGGCAGTGTGAGCGGCCTGTTGCTGAGCTATCACGCCGACGTACCCGCCGGCCCGTCGGTCGTGATGTCGCTCGGCGCCATTTACCTGATCGTGCTGCTCAGCAGCGCAATACGCCCACGTCGACACTGGTCGGCAGGAGAAGCCACCGGATGATGCGCCGTCTCGTATTCCTGAGTCTGTTATGCCTTTTTGCAGGCGCTGCACAAGCCACAAAACCGACGGTTCAGGTGTTGACGACCTTCAGCATTCTGGCCGACCTGGCCCGCGAAGTCGGCGGCGACCGGGTGATGGTGACGAGTCTGGTGGGGCCCGACCAGGACGCGCATGGGTTCGACCCGCGTGCCTCGGACATTCGCCGCCTCAGCAAGGCTGATCTGGTCATCGCCAATGGCCTGGGTTTTGAATCTTGGCTTAAACGCATGCTCGCCGCCGCCCGTTACAAAGGCCTGGTGCTGATCGCCGCCGATGGCATTGAAGCCCTGGAAGCCGATGAGCATCACGCGGAACACGATCATGCCGGACACGGTGACGACGACAAGGATCCCCACGCCTGGCTCGATATCCGTCATGCCCAGCACTATGTCCGCAGCATCGCGACGGCCCTGAGCGAGCGTGATCCGGCCGGCGCCGCGCACTATGCACAACGCGCCAAAGCCTATCTTCTGGAACTCGACACACTCGATGCCGACCTGCGCAGCCGCTTTGCCGCCTTGCCAGAGGCGCGCCGAACGGTGGTGACACCACATGATGCCTTCGGCTATTTCGCCCACGCCTATGGCCTGCGCTTTGTGGCGCCGGCGGGCCTGTCGAACGAAGCCTCGCCCTCGGCCGCCAGCCTGGCCACACTGATCGAGCAACTGCGTGAACTGAAGGTGCCGGTGGTGTTTCTGGAGTCGTTTGCCGACGAACGCCTGATCGAACGCATCCGCACGGCAACCGGGGCCCGCCGCGGCGGCACCTTGTATGCCGATGCTCTGGCGAGTGATGGGCCGGCCAGGACTTATCTTGGCCTGATGCGCCATAACGCCGATACCCTGATTGCCGGGCTAAGCGCGCCCTAAAGCCTGTTCCAGCGCCTTGCGCGCCTCGGGCGCACACATCACCACCAGCACCTGGCCGGCCGACAGGACAAAGTCTGATCCTGGATTGAAATGAAAGCGCCCATGCTCGCGCACACCCAGCAACACCACATCAAAACCGGGTAGATCCAGGTCGCCCACCGTGCTCGCCGCAAAACGCGCGGGCAAGGGAATATCTTCGAGCCGATGCGCGGTTTCTGATCGCGCCATATCGTCCATGAAGTTGAGCACCCCCGGACGCAGCATGGCCGACGCGATCCGCAAGCCACCCGAAAAGTCAGGTGAGATGACCACATCGGCGCCTGCCTTGCGCAGCTTTGCGCTGTTGCGCACCTCCATGCAGCGCGCCACCACGCGCAGATCGGGATTGAGCTGTTTGGCCGTGAGCGCGATCATCATGTTGTGACCGTCGTCGTCGGTCACCACAAAGACGCCCGCCGCGTTGGCAATATCGCCGGCGAGCAGCACATCGTCATCGCTGGCATCGCCATCGAGATAGAGCAGATCGGGCTGTCGCTCACGCGCGGCGACGAGACAATCGGTGTCGATATCGATCGCGACATAACGGCGATGTGTAGCGTCGAGCTCTTCGGCAATATTGCGCCCGACCCGTCCATAACCGCAGATCAGGTAATGATTCCTGAGCTTGCCTATCTGCTTTTCCATGCGTCGTCTCCGCAGCGTTTCATCCAGATCGGCTTCCAGAAAAAACACCGACAAGGTGGTGAACATGAAGGTGACAGCACCGAAACCGACCAGCGAAATCACCCCGGTGAACAAGCGCGGCCAAACACCAATAATGGGCACCACCTCGTCATAACCTACCGTCGACAAGGTGATCAGAGTCATGTAGAGCGCGTCCGACCAGCTTGTACCGACACCCCCGATGACGCGGAAACCGATGGCGCCGATCGCAACCATGCTCAGCAGCACGATACCGGCTACCGCGATGCGACGGCGGATCCGGTCGAGCTGCCGGCTGCGGTGGACATAGGACGGCAGTGTGCGTGGCGTGGCACGCCAGAAGCGCTG
>JBFIJC010000126.1:0-9581 GCA_041600915.1 Nitrogeniibacter sp. | reverse complement strand
GGCCAGCAACATGGTGATGGTCATCGGCCCGACGCCGCCGGGCACCGGCGTAATGGCGCCGGCCACTTCTTTGACGGATTCAAAATCGACATCGCCACACAGTTTGCCTTCGTTCGGCAGCCCTGCGGGAATGCGGTTCATGCCCACGTCGATCACTGCCGCGCCCGGCTTGACCATTTCACCGGTCACAAACATCGGCCGGCCGATGGCGACGATGAGGATGTCGGCACGACGGGTGTGGGCGGCCAGATCGCGGGTTTTGGAGTGACACACCGTGACGGTCGCGCCGGCCTGCGTGAGCAGCATCGCCATCGGCTTGCCGACGATATTGGAGCGGCCAATGACCACCGCGTCGGCACCCGACACATCAACATCGCCCGCGGCCAGCAGCTTCATGACGCCATGCGGCGTGCAGGGGAAGAAGGCGCGCTGGCCTTGCGACAGGCGGCCGACGTTCTCGGCATGGAAGCCGTCGACATCCTTGTCGACCGAAATGGCTTCGAGCACGGCTTTTTCTTCGAACTGCGGCGGCAGGGGCAGCTGCACCAGAATGCCATGCACCGCGTCGTCGGCATTGAGCTCGGCGATCTTGTCGAGGACGAGCTTCGGGTCGGTATCGGCCGGGTAATCAAAACGCAGCGAGCGCATGCCAGCCTTTTCACAGCCGGCCACTTTGTTGCGCACATACACCGCCGAGGCGGGGTTGTCGCCCACCAGAATGACGACCAGGCACGGCGTCACGCCGCGCGTCTTGATTTCCTTGACGCTTTCAGCGAGCTCGGCGCGAACATCGGCAGACAGGGCGTTGCCGTCGAGAATGCGTGCTGACATCGAAACTGCCCTCGGGAAAAACCGGTGATTCTATCGCAGGATCAGGGGCTTGTGCGAAGCAGCATGGTCGCATTCTCGACAGACGATTCGCTCATTCAAGCCCCGGCAACGGCCACCGCGGCACGCCCCCGCGCGAAGGCCTCGCGATTGAGCTCAAGCAACTGCGGCTTGCGCTTGGCAAAACGGGCCAGCACGGCCTGCTCCAGCACGTCGTCCGGAAACGGCAACTGGTCGGCCATGGCACCGAGCATGACCGTGTTGCCGAGGCGGATTTCGCCCAGTTCGAGCGCGATGGCGGTGGCGTCGAAGGCGTGCACCGTCAGGCCCAGGGCCGCCATTTGCGCCACCGGATCATCCGGGTAATCGTAGCGACCACTATTGACCACCGGCGGCACGATACGACCCACATTGGTGAGCACTTCGGCGCCCGGCCGAAGCATATGCACCCAGCGCAAGGTCTCGGCCGCTTCGAAGCCGACCAGCAAGTCGGCATCGCCCGGGGCGATCTGGGGCGACAGCACACGCGCGCCAAAGCGCAGATGCGAGGTGACCACCCCGCCGCGCTGGCTCATGCCGGCCACCTCGGTCTTTTTGACATCAAAACCAAGCGACAGCGCCGCCTCGGCGAGAATTTCGGTGGCCGTCATGACGCCCTGGCCGCCAATGCCGCACACCAGAATATTGGTAATCGACATGCTCATGCCTCACTCCCGCTCTTGCGCATGAAGGATAAGGGCTGCACGTTCTGCGCATGCACGATGGCGTCGGGCGCACAGGGCTGAACACACAGACCGCAACCCGTGCAGGCGGCGGTGTCGATCCGCACAAAAGCGAGATCGACGACTTTGCCCGAAGGCTTAGTCTCTTCACCGCGACGCGTGACATGAATCGCCGGACAGCCCACATCGAGGCAATTACCGCAGCCGGTGCAGCTGTCGTCGATCACGCGATAGGCCTGCGTCGGCTTGTACTCACCGATCAGCACACAGGGCCGGTCGGTGATGATCACCGAGGGCTCGTCAATCCTGGTCTCTTCGCGCAGCGCCTTGAACAGGGTCGGCAACTCGTAGGGGTCGAGCTTGCGAATGCGCTCGCGGCGCACACCCAGCGCTTCGCACAACTGAGCCAGATCCACCCGCGGCGCCTCCATGCCGTGAATGTCGCGTCCGGTGGCCGGATTGTCCTGACCGCCGGTCATGCCGACGGTGCGGTTGTCGAGCAGCAAGATGGTGACGTTGCCGCGGTTGTAGGTGATGTCGAGCAGGCCTTGCATGCCCATATGCATGAAGGTCGAGTCGCCAATGACGGCGACGATTTTCTTGTTCGCGTCTTTCTCGCCGCGCCCCTTGTCCATGCCCAGCGCCATGCCCATCGAGGCGCCCATCGAGATGCAGGTGTCCAGCGCGTTCCACGGGTGGCCTGCGCCCAGGGTGTAACAGCCGATGTCGCCGGAGATGATCACGTTGCGCAGTTGCGAGAGCGTGTAATAGACGCCCAGATGCGGACAGGCGACGCATAGCGTGGGCGGACGCGGGAACACCGGCTGAGGCGCCGGCCGTGCGACCTCAACAGGCGCTTCGCCGCGCAGCAAGCGCCCGATGGCCGGCGCGAGGATGCTCGGCGGCAACTCGCCCAGCCGGGGCAGAATGTCTTTGCCGTGGCAGTCGATGCCGACGGCCTTGAGTTCGGTTTCGAGCAACGGCTCGGTTTCTTCAACCACCACCAGACGCTCGACCTGCGCGGCCAGCGCGCGGATGCGCTCAATCGGCGGCGGGTAAGAAAAACCGAGGCGCAGCACCGGCGCATCGGGAAAGGCTTCGAGCACATGCATGCCGGCCGGGCCGGAGGTGACAAAGCCGACGCGCGTGTCCTTGCCCGGCTCCAGCACGTTGAATTCACTGGCTTCGGCGGCATCGCGCAACGCCGCTTCGCGATCGAACATCAGCGGCAGACGCGGCTTGGCATGGCCAGGCACCATCACCCAGCGCGGCGGGTCTTTCTCGAAGCCGCTCGGCTCGGCCACCTCGCGCTCGCCCGCCGTCACCGCCCCTTTGACATGGCAGATACGTGTGGTCAGACGCACGATCACCGCCGTACGAAACTGTTCGGACAGGGCAAAGGCCGCGCGGGTGAGCGTATAGGCTTCTTGCGAGTCAGCCGGCTCAAGCACCGGCAAGTGAGCGAAGCGGCCCCAGAAGCGGGAGTCCTGCTCGTTCTGCGAAGACGACATGCCCACGTCGTCGGCCACGACGATCACCAGCCCGCCTTCCACGCCCGTCACCGTCAGCGTCATCAAGGCATCGGACGCAACGTTGAGACCGACATGCTTCATCGCACACAGCGCACGCGCGCCCACCATCGAGGCACCCAGCGCCACTTCGAGCGAGACTTTTTCGTTGACCGACCATTCGGTGTAGAGGTCGGGATAACGCGCGAGGACTTCGAGAATTTCTGTCGATGGCGTGCCGGGATAGGCGGCGGCGACACGCACACCAGCGTCCCAGGCGGCACGCGCGACCGCTTCGTTGCCAGAAAGAAATTGCCGGCTGTGTGCCGGCGCGGGTTGCACTACTGCCATCAACGCTGCCTCCGAGACCCGCGAACGAGACGCGCCAATCCCTGGCAACGCACCGACCGCCCTGCATCGCCGTGCGATGCGCGCCGTCAAAATTAACGGCCGGCAATTAATTTACCGATCGGTCAACGAATTGCGGTTGATCTGAATCAATCGCAGCAGATGGGTCGGAAATCGCCCAGGCAAGCTCAGTCGACGAAACGCCCGCGGGCGGCCTCGCAGGTCATCACCGACTGCACCAGTTCGGCGAGGGAGTTGGCTTCCATTTTCTCCATCACGCGTGCGCGATGAACTTCGACCGTCTTGATGCTGATGCCCAGATCGTCGGCGATCTGCTTGTTGAGACGGCCGGCAATGATGAGTTCGAGCACTTCCATTTCGCGCTGCGTGAGCAGATCGAGGCGGCGCGCCACCACGGCGTCCTGACGCACACGGCTGCGGCTTTCGCGCTCGGCGGCCAGGCATTGCTCGATGAGCTTGAGCATGTCGCGGTCGCTAAAGGGCTTTTCGATGAAATCGACCGCACCTTTTTTAAGCACGGACACCGCCATGGGCACATCGCCATGACCGGTGATGAAGACCACCGGCAAGGTGGCATGGCGTTCACGCAGGCACTCGTAAAGCTCGAGCCCGCTCATGCCGGGCATGCGCACATCGAGCACAATGCAGCCGGCCATGTCGGCGTGGTAAGCCTCAAGAAAAGCTTCCGCCGACGCAAACTGGGCGACGCGATAGCGGTTCGATTCGAGCAGCCACACCAGGGAATCGCGCAGGGCTTCGTCGTCGTCGACGATGTAGATGATTTGTTCAGGCGCTTCGGGCGTTCCGTTCACCGGCTATCTCCACGGGCAGCGTAAATCGAAAAACGGTACCGCCTTCGGGATTGGCTTCGGTCCACAGGCGCCCGTCATGAAACTCAATGATCGAGCGGCAGATATTCAGGCCCATGCCCATGCCTTCGGACTTGGTCGTAAAGAACGGGGTGAACAAGCGTTCGGCGTCTTCGTCGCGAATGCCGTGGCCGCGATCAGCCACCGACACTTCGACCAGCCCCTCGCGCACCACCCGCGCCGACAAGGTCAACACGCGACTGTCCTCCGGCGTGTCGGCCATAGCATCCATCCCGTTCTTGACCAGGTTGAGCAGCACCTGCTCGATCATGATCCGGTCAGCGTAAACGGGCGGCAGCTTGGGCGCAATATCGCGACGTACGCGCACCGCGGCCTTGCGCGCGTCGATATCGGCAAAACCCAAGGTGTCGTCAACCACTTCGTCCAGCGAAACCGCCGTGCGCCTCGGCTCGCTCTTGCGCACGAAGTCGCGAATGCGGCGGATGATCTTGCCGGCGCGCTCGGCCTGGAAGCTGGCTTTCTGCATGGCCGCGAGCAGATCGTCCTGCCGATAATCGCCCGACTCCATGCGCTTGACGCAGCCCATGGCGTAGTTGGAAATCGCCGCCAGGGGCTGGTTGAGTTCATGGGCCAGCGTCGAGGCCATCTCACCCATGGTCACCAGGCGCGCGGTGCGCTGCAGCCGCTCTTCCTGCTGGCGGCTCATCTCTTCCATCTGGCGCCGGTCGGTGATGTCGGTGGCAATACCCATGCGCACCACCCGACCATCCACCCAGCGCGTGGCCTGCTCACGCACGTGGTACCAGTGGCCGGACAGCGGATTGCGCAACTCGTCGTCAAACAACTCCATCGGCACATCGGCCGGCTGGAGCTTGCGCGGGTCGACCCGGTAGTCGCCCAATTCGGGCTGCGGCTGGGTGACGGCACGCGCACGGCGCCCGATCACATCAAAACCATGCAGCGCCATGAAGGCCCGGTTGGCGTAGAGGATTTCATCGTTGCGCGCATCGGCCACGAACACCGCCGAGTCGAGACCATCTAGCACCGCCTCGAAGCGCTTGTGTGCCGCTTCGAGCGCTGCCCGCACCCGCTTGGGTTCGGTGATGTCGGTGACCGAGGCCATCCAGCCCGTCTGTTTGCCGCTCCCATCGATCAGGGGCGAGAGGTAAAAACGCGCATCGAGCCGCTCGCCACTCTTGCGCAATACCTTCATCTCGAAGCCGGACGGCGGCGCCTGCCCTGCCAGCGTGATGTCCAGATTGTGCTGACAACGCGGAATGTCTTCTTCTGGCCAATACGGAAATGGCGGCATCGCACCCACCAGTTCGTCGGCCGAACGCCCGACCATGCGACAAAACGCGGGGTTGGCGTAGATGATGCGTCCCGAAAGGTCGATGGCCCGCAAACCGGTCACCACGGACTCTTCCATCGCGCGGCGGAAGGCCGACTCGGCCCGCAGCGCCTCTTCGGTCGCCTTGCGGCCGGTGATGTCGTGCGCCACGGCGTAGAACAGCTTCTCGTCGAGCACCGGGTTGATGCTCCACACCAGCCACTTGTAACGGCCATCAGCGCAGCGAACCCGGTTCTCGAAGCTCACCGGCTGGCCGTTGGCCAGCAAGCGCAATTGCTCGATAGTGGCGACGATGTCGTCATCGTGAACGAAATCCAGCAGCGGCCGCCCCGGCATCTGGTCCACCGGATAGCCCAGCAAGCGCTCATAGGCCGGGTTGCATCGACGGAACGTGCCGTCGGCGCTGAGAATGCTGAGAATGTCGAGCGAGAGGTTGAACAGGCGGTCGCGCTCTTTTTCGACGCGCACCCGGCGGCGCATGTGACTGCGCAACAGCCACAGGCTCCAAAGCATCAATACCGACAAACCGACAATCATGATGGTCGGCAAGGCGCGCGGAATCGCCCCCACCGTGCGGAAAGCCGTTGCACGCAGCATCAGTCCGTTGGCCGGCGGATCGAGTGCGATGGCGTAGGCCACCGACTCGTCCAGCGCCTGCACCGACGAGTTGACCGCCAGCGTATCGCCGCGCGGCCCGATCAGCGCGAGCCGGTATTTTTCTGAGAACCAGGAGGGCACCAGGTGGCGAACAATCTGGTCGATGGAGTACACCGCCACCATCGAGCCCATGAAGCGCCGGCCGTGACGTACCGGAATGTAGAGCTCAAGGACGGGCTCGCCGCGGGGATTCACATAGGGATCGCCATAGGCCGGGCGGCCGATCTCGCGCGCCCGAAAAAACGCCACGGTCTGCGTGCTGGTGAGCACATCGCCGGCGAGCCAGTCGGTGGTATCGAAGGGCGCGCTCCAGCGCACCACCTCGCCCGGCTCGACCCACACCAGGTTGATCAGCTGCGGGTTATTGGCAATGTGTTGATTGGCGCGCAGCTGAAAGTTGTCCAGATCGAGCGATCCGGCGGCCAGGTCGCGGGCCATCTGGGTGAGGAACTCTTCGGTGCCCTGCATGTGCAGGCGCATGGTCTGCTCGGCCCACTGCACATCACGTGCAATCGCGTTGCGCTGGATCTCGGTTTCCTGGCGCTGGAGCACCCACACCAGCACAAGCATGGCGACCGCAAACACCACCACCGCAACATAGGGGACGGTCCAGTAGAGCTCGGTGCGCGCCTGAGCGCGCGCAGCTGTCGGTTTTGCCATGGCCTCCGGCCAAACGAATGCGGGGTGATCAACCGCGATCAATGAAAACGCTTGATTGCCATTGTCGCTGGCACCCGCATCCAGCGGCATCGGGTGATTCCCTAGGGCAGTCACATATTTATTTGGCAGACGCGTTTGGGCTGCTCCCGGTCATACCCGTGGCATTGGCACGCGAGGCTATCCATATCTCATATTCAAACAGCCGACTCTAAGGGTTTTCGCCAATGTCACATTCCACAAGACGGGTCTTACAGTCGTCAAAAACGGGAGGAGACCCCAACTTGCGCGCATGCCTCGCTGCATTGCTGTGCTCGCTACTGGTTTGGCCGGCGTGGAGCGCCGAGCCCATCCGGATCGGCGTGACAGGCCCCTTTACGGGTGGCTCAGCCCCCATGGGTCTGTCCATGCGAGACGGCATTCGCCTGGCTGCCCTTGAGCTCAATGCCGGCGGCGGTTTGCTGGGCCGTCCGATTGTCCTGATCGAGCGCGACGACGAAGCGCGCAACGAACGCGGCGCTCAGGTCATCCAGGAGCTGATCGAAAAAGACAAAGTGGTTGCCGGGCTGGGTATCGTCAACACCGGTGTGGCCCTGGCCACCCAGCAACTCTATCAGCAGGCGCGGGTGCCGATCATCACCAGCGTGGCCACCGGCACCTTCATCACCAAGCAGTTTCAACCGCCCCGCTATCCGGACAACTATGTTTTCCGGATCTCGGCCAATGACCGTGTGCAGGCCGAGATGATTGTTGAAGAGGCAGTGGATCGACGCGGCTTCACCAAGATCGCGATTTTCCACGACGCCACCAATTACGGCCAACTCGGCAAACTCGATCTGGTGCATTCGCTCGCCATCCGCGGGCTCGGCCCGGCGGTCATCGAGCGCTTCAACCTGCGCGACGTCGACATGACCTCGCACCTGCGCCGGGCACGCGCGGCGGGCGTTGAGGTGATTCTCACCTACGGCATCGGCCCGGAACTGGCGCATATCGCCAACGCCATGTCGGTCCTCAACTGGCGGGTGCCGCTCATCGGAAGCTGGACGCTGGGCATGTCCAACTTCATTGACGAGGCCGGCCCCAACGCCGAGGGTGCGCGCATGCCGCAAACCTATATCGCCGAAGATACCGCGGCGCGACGCAGCGCCTTTCTCACACGGTATCGAGAAACATACGGCAGCGAACGGATTCCTGTTCCCCCCGCTGCCGCACAAGGGTATGATTCGATGCTTGTGCTTGCGGCAGCGATCCGCCAGGCAGGCGACACCGAAGGCGAAAAGATCCGCGAAGCGCTCGAAGCGCTTAAAGAACGGGTTGAAGGTGTCGTTATGACCTACGATCGCCCGTTCTCGAAAACCGATCACGAAGCGATCGACGACACGTCCATACCGTATATGGGCGAAGTCCGGAACGGACAGGTTGTGTTTGCGTATGAACGCGACCGCCTGCGCGCTGCAGGCCAATGAGCTCCACACCAGAGCCAATTTCACGATCGGTCGGGGGGTTTCTCCCTCCCTCCCTCACCCCCGGCCGATCTTTTTCTTTTCCGCGCGCCCCCGGCGCCGCCCCCGGCATCACTCCGGACGACTCGCTGCACGCCACGTCGGCGTAGCCCGCGACCGATCGCCCATCCCCTCATGCGCACACGCCCGCCCCGAGCCATCCACACCGGAACGCTCGGCGCGGGTGGCTCGCGCGCGGCCCCAACGCGCGCGCCCCCGCTTTTCTTTCGGCGACATCACGCCCGCGGCTCACCACGCACGGCCGCATGTCGCCGAAATCCAACATCAAACGAAGATTTCAGACCCTGCTACGGATATCCCTTATTGCGCATTCTGAAATTGAATTTTATAGTACGCAAAGGTCGAGTGCGGCCGGGAGTGTTTTCGTCTGCGTCGCGCGTTACAGTGTCGGACGACGAATTCCTTCAAAAATCGTCATGAGGAGAGGAGAGAAGCATGAGCGCAACAAATAACAACACCGTGCAACCAGATCCGGATGCGCAAGAAACTCAGGAATGGCTGGATGCCCTGGGCGGCGTCATTGCCAACGAAGGCCCCCAGAGGGCACATTTCCTGATTGAAAAGCTGATTGAAGAAGGCCGCGAAGAAGGGATCGACATTCCCTACTCCGCCACCACGCAATACATCAACACCATCCCCGCCAGCCAGCAACCCAAATACCCCGGCGATGCGGACATGGAGATCAAGCTCCACTCCTATATCCGCTGGAACGCCATGGCGATGGTCGTGCGCGCCAACAAGGACACCAACGTTGGCGGTCACATCTCATCGTTCGCTTCATCGGCAGCCCTCTACGACGTGGGCTTTTCGCATTTCTGGAAAGCCATCGGCCATGAGTCCGGCGGCGACCTGATCTTCTTCCAGGGCCACTCGGTCCCGGGCGTTTACTCGCGCGCTTACATGCTCGGTCGCCTGACAGAAGAACAACTCGACGGCTACCGCCAGGAAGTCGACGGCACCGGCATTTCGTCCTACCCGCACCCGTGGCTGATGCCGGACTTCTGGCAGTTCCCGACGGTGTCGATGGGCCTGGGCCCCTTGTGCGCGATCTACTCCGCACGCTTCATGAAGTACATGGCCAGCCGCGGCCTGATCGATGCCAAGAAAGCCGAGCAGCGCAAAGTCTGGGCCTTCCT
>JBFIJC010000125.1:0-9618 GCA_041600915.1 Nitrogeniibacter sp. | reverse complement strand
GGGCATTGAAGTGGTGTCGGGGTCGCATTCGGACGCGAAAGTGAGTAAATTCGCCCGCTATGCCCGGCGGTTCGATCTGCTGGCATCGCGCGCGTCGGACTTTCACGGCGAGCAGGAAAGTCGGATCGATCTCGGGCGCTGCGCGCCCTTGCCAGACGGCGTGGTGCCGGTCTGGTCGAGCTTGATTGATCGTTACTGATGGAATGTCATGGCTCAGTTTTTTACCGTACACCCCGAACACCCGCAGGCTCGCCTGATGAACCAGGCGGCCGAGATCATGCGCAAGGGCGGCCTCGTGGCGTTCCCGACCGATTCGGCATACGCGCTGGGTGGCCACACGGGCGATGCGGGTCTGCTCGACCGCATCCGCCGTATTCGCAACGTGGATGATCGACATCACTTCACGCTGCTGTGCCGCGATCTGTCCGAAATCGGCACCTATGCGCGGGTCGATAACGCCCAATACCGGTTGCTGAAGGCCACCACGCCGGGCCCCTATACCTTCATCCTCGAGGCCACCAAAGAGTTGCCGCGCCGCCTGCTGCATCCCAAGCGCAAGACCATTGGTCTGCGCGTGCCGGAGCATCCTGTGGTGGCGGCCTTGCTCGAGGCGCTTGGCGAGCCGATTCTGTCGTCGACGCTGATCCTGCCGGATGATGAGTTGCCGATGACTGACGCGGAAGACATTCGTGACCGTCTGGGCAAAGTGGTCGATCTGGTGATCGACAGCGGCGGCTGTCCGGGCGACCCGACCTCGGTGATTGATCTGAGCAGCGGATCGCCCGAACTGGTGCGTGCAGGTCGCGGTGACCTCTCGCCCTTTGGTCTGGATGCCGGCTGAGGCAGTGTGCTCTGCTACAATTACCCGTTTTCTGACGCCGTGAGCGCATGCAAGAGTTGATCTCCACTGTGGCCATCTGGGCGCTGCCCGTGATTCTGGCCATCACCTTGCACGAAGCAGCCCACGGCTATGTCGCCCGTTATTTCGGCGACCCGACGGCGGATCTCGCCGGTCGCATCAGCCTGAACCCTTTGCGCCATATCGATCCGGTCGGGACCATCCTCGTGCCGGGCGTCATCCTGTTGACCAGTACGCTGGCGGGCGCCGGCGGGATGCTGTTCGGTTGGGCCAAGCCGGTGCCGGTGAGCTTTGGCCGCTTGCGCAACCCCAAGGCCGACATGCTGTGGGTGGCCGCAGCCGGGCCGGGCGCCAATCTGTTGATGGCGCTGGGCTGGGCGGCCTTGCTCAAGGTGGCGCTGGTGGCGCCCGTGTCGGCTTATACCTTGCCCATGGCGCAGATGGCCGACGCCGGCATCCAGATCAATCTGATCCTGATGCTGCTGAACCTCTTGCCCATACCGCCGCTCGATGGCGGGCGGATCGCCGTGAGCCTGCTGCCGGCCGAGCTGGCCTGGAAATTCGCGCGGCTCGAGCCCTATGGCTTCCCGATTCTTATCGTCTTGCTGATCTCCGGTGTGCTGGGTCGAATTCTTGGCCCTCTGATCGGATTTTTCAGTTACTTTCTTGCTGTCATTTTTGGATTCTGAGTTCCCACATGTACGCAGAGCGCGTTCTTTCAGGTATGCGGCCCACCGGCCGGCTTCATCTCGGCCACCATCACGGTGTGCTGAAAAATTGGGTCAAGCTGCAGTCGGAGTACCCCTGTCTGTTCTTCGTGGCCGACTGGCATGCCCTGACCACCAATTACGACAGCCCGCTGGTCATCGAGGAAAGTGTGTGGGACATGGTGATCGACTGGCTGGCTGCCGGCGTCGACCCGACCCAGGCCACGATCTTCATCCAGTCGCGCGTGCCCGAGCATGCCGAACTGCACTTGCTCCTGTCGATGATGTGCCCGCTGGGCTGGCTCGAGCGCGTGCCGACCTATAAAGACCAGCAGGAAAAACTGTCGGACAAGGATTTGTCCACCTATGGCTTCCTCGGTTACCCCTTGCTGCAGTCGGCCGACATTCTCATCTATCGGGCCGACAGGGTGCCGGTGGGCGAGGATCAGGTTCCGCACGTCGAACTGACGCGCGAGATCGCGCGACGCTTCAATCACCTGTATGGCCGTGAACCGGGTTTTGAAGACAAGGCACGTGAGGCCATCAAGAAGCTGGGTCGCAAGCGCGCCAACCTTTACGACGAATTGCGCACCCGTTTCCTGCAAGAAGGCGATGCCGCAGCGCAGGAGCAGGCCGAGGCCCTGATTGATGACTCGCAGAGTCTCAGCCACGGCGACCGCGAGCGTCTGTATGGCTTCCTCGATGGCGGCGGCAAGATGATTCTGGCCGAGCCCGATGCATTGCTGACCGAAGCTGCGCGCATGCCGGGACTGGACGGGCAGAAAATGTCCAAGTCTTATGGCAACACCATTTTTCTGCGTGAAGATGCGGAGTCGGTCGCCAAGAAGATTCGCACCATGCAGACCGACCCCGCCCGTGCGCGACGCACAGATCCGGGTGATCCTGAAAGATGCCCGGTGTGGCAGTTCCACAAGATTTACACCGACGCCAGCACGCACGAGTGGGTCCAGAAAGGTTGCAAGAGCGCCGGTATTGGCTGCCTGGACTGCAAGCAGCCGGTGCTTGAAGCCATCCAGAAAGAGCAGAACGTGATGCGCGAACGCGCGCAGCCCTATTTGGATGATCCGTCGCTGGTGCGCAATATCGTCGCCGATGGCAACGAGCGCGCCCGCAAACTGGCGCAGGAAACCATGCGTGATGTTCGCGACGCCATGGGTCTGGGTTATAGCTAAGGTGCTGGGGTGGCCCGATGATTGATTCGGTGTCACCCGCAGAAACGGCAGAGCTCCCGCTGTCGCCGGCTGATACGCCGGCGCAGCAAGCCGCCGTCGCTCGCCTGTATGGCGAGCCGATGCTCAAACTGCCGGCCGATCTGTATATTCCGCCGGAGGCGCTGGAGGTGTTTCTCGACGCCTTCGAAGGGCCGCTCGACCTGCTCCTGTATCTGATCCGAAAGGCCAACATCGATGTCCTCGACATCCCGATGGCGCCGCTGACCGCACAGTACCTCCAGTACGTAGAGGCGATGCGCCGCCACAATCTCGAACTGGCCGCCGACTATCTGTTGATTGCCGCGATGCTTTTGGAGATCAAATCGCGGATGTTGTTGCCAAAACCACCACGAACGGTCGAAGAAGAAGACGATCCGCGTGCAGAACTGGTGCGACGGCTGCTAGACTACGAACAAATGAAACTGGCGGCCCTGAAACTGGACGCCACTCCGCGCGTCGGCCGGGATATTGAATGGGTCGGCGTTTTTGTGGCGGAGAAAGTCGTCGAACGCTTGCCGGACGTTGGCTTGCACGACTTGCAACTGGCCTGGCTGCGGATCGCGCGCCAAGCCAGACTGACCCAGCATCACCACATTCGCAAGGAAAGCCTGTCGGTGCGCGAGCACATGAGCCGCATCCTGCGTAGCCTCCATGGCGGTGAGTTTGTGGTCTTCGATACCTTGTTTGATCCGACCAAGGGCGCTGCGCATCTGGTGGTGAGCTTTTTGGCAGTGCTCGAATTGGTCAAGGAAAGGCTGGTTCAGATCACGCAAACTGCCGGGTTTTCGCCGATATACGTAAAGCTGAACGATGCAGGAACCGAGCACGCCTGAGGAATACACCCGGATTCTCGAAGCCGCTTTGCTGGCCGCGAGTGAACCGAGGACGGTCTCGGCCCTGCGGCAGTTGTTTGCCGATGATCCTGGGGCCGATACGGTGCGCCGTTTGCTCGAGGCCTTGCGTGAGCAGTGGCAGGGGCGCGGTGTTGAATTGGTACAGGTCGCCTCGGGTTGGCGGTTTCAAACCCGGCCGGAGTTTCAGGTGTTCCTGGATCGGCTGAAAGATGAAAAGCCGCCGAAGTACTCTCGCGCGGTGCTCGAGACGCTGGCCATCATTGCCTACCGGCAGCCAGTGACTCGCGGTGATATCGAAGATATTCGCGGCGTTGCGGTATCAACCAATGTGATCAAGACGCTTGAATCGCGTGGCTGGATTGACGCGGTGGGCTATCGGGATACTCCCGGGCGGCCCGCGCTACTGGCCACGACCCGTCGATTCCTCGACGAGCTTGGGCTGCGAAGCCTGACGGAGTTGCCTCCGTTGACTGAAATTGAAAGGATGATGGACCTTGTCGAACTCCCAGAAACCCAACCCGCGCCCGGCGCAGGCTAACGACTCGAACAGCACTGGCGGCGCGCCGAAAGAAGGGCGCCGCAGGCGGCCTCGTGGTGAAGCGCGGGCAGCCGGAGAGGGGCAGCAAGCCCCGCAGGGCGGCGGCGATCGACCAGAAGCCGACGGCAACCGGCCGCCGCGTGGCAAGTCGCGCAATCGTTCCGGCGGTGGGCGTGGTCCGCGTGGTGACAAGAGTGCAGGCAATGCCGGCGACGGTCAGCAAGCCCCGCAGGGCGGTGGCGATCGGCCCGAAGCCGATGGCAACCGGCCGCCGCGCGGCAAGGCGCGCAACCGTTCCGGCGGCGGGCGTGGCCCGCGTGGCGACAAGAGCGCAGGCAATGCCGGCGACGGTCAGCAAGCTTCGCAGGGCGGTGGCGATCGGCCCGAAGCCGACGGCAACCGGCCGCCGCGAGGCAATTCTCGCAATCGTTCCGGTGGTGGTCGCGGGCCGCGTGGCGACAAAGGGCAGGGCAATGCTGAAGGCCGGGAAGTCGACGGCAACCGAGAACAACGTGGCAATCAACGCCAGAGTGCCGGCGGTGGTGGTCGGGGGCGTCAGCGCTCCGGCGGCGCATCGTCGGGGGGTGATGGCGCCGAGGTGAACGGCAACGTCGCGCCGCGCGGCGGTCCGCGTCAGCGGCCGTCAGGCGCCGGTGGCGGTCGCGGTGGCAGCGGTGGTCAGCACCGGTCAGGCCCGCAGGGTGAAGCCAACGGGAACGTAGCCGGGGCAAGCCATCAAGGCAAGCCGCGCACTGCGGCCGGTCGGGGCGGGCAGAGCGCGAAAGGTCAGGGCGGGCGCCGTGTGCCGGAGCAGTTTGCCGTGCCCGAGCGACTGAACAAGGCCCTGGCTTCGATTGGTGTGGCGTCGCGCCGCGAGATTGAAGAGATGATCATCGCGGGACGGATCTCGGTTAACGAGGAGCCTGCTGCGATTGGTCAGAAAGTGACGCCGGCAGATCGTATTCGGGTGAATGGCAAGCTGGTGCAGCTGCGCTTCGAGTCCAAGGTGCCCCGTGTCCTGATGTATCACAAGCCGGAAGGGGAGATCGTCTCGCGCGATGATCCGGAAGGGCGGACGACGGTGTTCGAGCAGCTGCCGAAGCTGCGCCATGGCCGATGGGTCGCGGTGGGTCGTCTGGATTTCAATACCTCGGGCTTGCTGCTGTTTACCGATGATGGCGCCTTGGCCAACCGCCTGATGCATCCGCGTTACGAGATGGAGCGCGAGTACGCCGTACGATTGCTCGGCACCTTGACCGATGAGCAGATCGCCTTGCTCAAGAACGGCATCGAGTTGGGCGACGGCGTTGCGCGCTTTACCAGTGTGGTTGATCGCGGCGGCGAAGGCTCGAATCATTGGTATCACGTGGTGTTGTCCGAGGGGCGAAACCGCGAAGTGCGTCGTATGTTCGAGGCGCTTGAATTGACCGTCAGCCGGCTGATGCGTGTGCGTTATGGCCCGGTGCTGATGCCCTCGCGCCTCAAGCGCGGCCAGGTCGAGAATCTCGAAGAGGCGCTGGTCTGTCAGCTGGCCGGGATTGATGCGCCCAAAGCGGTGCCGAGCAAAGGGCGCCGTTCGCGACGCTGAAATTGCTAGGTGTGCTGTAAGTGGTTATAATCGGAGAGTTTTGGTGGCCCCATGTCACCAAAACACCGATTTCCAGTTGAAACGATGGGGATGGGCGTAAGCCCATTTTTTTATTTTTGGGCGCGAAAATGGATCTGGCAGGCTTTGTTGAACAGGTGGTTACGGGTTTGGGCTACGAGTTGGTCGACGTTGAAATGTCGCCGCGTGCCCGGCTGCTGCGCGTACTCATCGATGTGCCGCGA
The DNA here is from genome assembly GCA_041600915.1 of Nitrogeniibacter sp. Taxonomy (GTDB): domain Bacteria; phylum Pseudomonadota; class Gammaproteobacteria; order Burkholderiales; family Rhodocyclaceae; genus Nitrogeniibacter. Next base: position 3,598 of record JBFIJC010000125.1, on the reverse strand, counting down.
GGCATTACGGTGGACGATTGCGCCACCGTCAGCAATCAGCTGACCCGGGTCTTTGAAGTCGAGAACATCGACTACGACCGTCTGGAAGTGTCTTCCCCCGGCCTGGATCGCCCGCTCAAGAAAGCGGCCGATTTCGAGCGCTTTGCCGGTGAGACGATCCAGTTGCGCACGCATCTGCCATTGAACAACGGAAATCAACGAAATTTTTCAGGTGTGCTGAAAGGCTTTGCCGACGGGAAGGTGTTGCTGGCGCAAGATGCCGGCGTGCTGGAAATCCCGCTCGAGGAAGTCGAGAAAGCACGTCTGGTGCCCCAATTTTGAGCTTCGGTCTGGAGGTTTGATTACATGAGCCGCGAAATTCTGCTGCTTGTCGACGCACTGGCGCGTGAAAAGAATGTTTCGAAGGACATCGTGTTCGCTGCGCTGGAGTTGGCGCTCGCCTCTGCTACCAAGAAACGCATTCACGATGACGCCGATGTGCGCGTGACAATCGACCGCGAGACGGGCGATTACGAGTCTTTCCGTCGCTGGGAAGTGCTGCCTGATGCTGAGGTGGAAAACGATGAGGCCCAGATGGGTCTGATCGACGCTCGCGAAGAAGTTGCCGACATTGAAGTCGGTGAGTTCATTGAGGAGCCGCTGGAGCCCATCGACTTTGGTCGGATCGGCGCGCAGGCTGCCAAACAGGTCATCCTGCAAAAGATCCGTGACGCCGAGCGTGAGCAAGTGCTCAACGACTTCCTTGATCGCAAGGAATTCCTGGTCAGCGGCACGATCAAGCGAATGGAGCGCGGTAGCGCAATCATCGAAGTGGGTCGCCTGGAGGCATTGCTGCCGCGCGATCAGATGATTCAGAAAGAAAACCTGCGCATCGGCGATCGCGTCAAGGCCTACTTGCTGCGCATTGATCGCAACGCGCGTGGCCCGCAACTGATTCTGTCGCGCACGGCGCCTGAATTCCTGATGAAGCTGTTCGAGCTCGAAGTGCCTGAGATCGAAGACGGCTTGCTGGAAACCAAGGCTTGCGCACGCGATCCCGGCCTGCGCGCAAAGATTGCCGTGCAAGCGCACGATTCGCGGATCGATCCGATCGGTACGTGCGTCGGCTTGCGTGGTTCGCGCGTCACGGCAGTGCGGAACGAGATCGGCGGTGAGCAGATCGATATCATCGTCTGGTCGCCGGATCCGGCCCAGTTTGTGATCGCTGCACTTCAGCCCGCCGAAGTGAGTTCCATCGTCGTTGACGAAGAAACGCACGCCATGGATGTGGTGGTGGACGAAAACAACCTGGCGATCGCCATCGGTCGTAGCGGCCAGAACGTCAAGCTGGCGTCGGAGCTGACCGGCTGGTCGATCAATCTGATGAGCGAGGAAGAGTCGGCGCAGCGTGCGGATGTTGAGCGCGGCGGCCTGCGGACCTTGTTCATGGAGCGTCTGGATGTGGACGAAGAGGTGGCAGACATTCTGATCGACGAGGGCTTTACCTCGCTCGAAGAGATTGCCTACGTGCCGCTGTCCGAAATGCTTGAAATTGAAGCCTTTGACGAAGATACGGTCAACGAGCTGCGCAACCGTGCGCGCAATGTGTTGCTGACCGAAGCAATCGTGACTGAAGAGAAGCTGGAAACCGTTTCCGAAGACTTGATCGGCCTGGATGGCATGGACAAGGATCTGGCGGCGGCTCTGGCAAGCCATGAGGTGCGGACTCGCGATGAACTCGCGGATCTGGCAACCGACGAACTGGTGGAGATGACCGGGATCGATGAGTCCCGTGCTGTTGCGCTGATTACCGTCGCGCGCGCGCACTGGTTCGAGTAAGGCAAGGGGGGATGATGGACCAAATTACCGTTACACAGTTTGCCGGCGAGCTGAAAATGCCGGCGGCCTTGCTCCTCGAGCAGTTGAAGAACGCTGGCGTGAGTATCGCCGACGCGAATGATCGACTGACGGAACAGGATAAGACCAAATTGCTGGATTTCTTGCGTCGCTCGCATGGCGATGACAAGGGTAAGTCCAAGATTACCTTGACGCGCAAAGAAACGAGCGAGATCAAAGCGACCGACTCGACGGGGCGCGCGCGCACTGTTCAGGTCGAGGTGCGCAAGAAGCGTGTCTTCGTCAAGCGTGATGAGCTGGTGGCAGAGGTCGAAGCGCGCAAAGAGAGCGAAGCTGAAGCCGAGGCTGTTGCCGCTGTCGCGCCTGAAGCGCCCGTCGAGGCCGTCGTTGAGCCGGTTGCAGTCGAGCCCGAAGTCGTCGCTGTTGCCGAGCCCGTGGTAGAAGCGCCTGCGCCGGTCGAAGTCGTCGAAGAGGTGCCTGCCGTCGTTGAAGAGGCGAAGGTGGAGAAGCCCGCCGACAAGCCCGCTGAGAAGCCGGCGGACAAGCCTGCCGAAAAGGCAGCGCCTGTCGTCGCCGAGGCCGGCAAGGGCGCTACCGACAAAAAGGGCGCCAGCAAAGCGGCGGCCCCGGACGCTGCGAGCGAAGCCGCGCCAGCAGCGACGACCAAGCGCCGCGTGCGCCGCGTGCAGATTTCCGAGTTGCTTGATCCGGCCGAAATTCAGGCGCGTGAGAATGAGGCTCGTCGGCATTCCGATTTGCAGGCCCGGCAGATTGCCGACCGTCAGGCGCGTGAAGAGCGTGAAGCGGCCGCACGTGCTTCGGCCGAGCGCGCCAAGCTCGAAGCTGCTGAAGGCGCCAAGGCGAAAGCCAAGGGTGCAGAGGGTCATACCCTGCACAAGCCACAGAAGGAAGAGACTGGTCGCAAGGATGATAAAGCCGGTGAAGGCGCCAAGCGCCGCACCCTGAAAACACGCGGCAACGACACGCCGGCAGGTTCGACCAGTAACTGGCGTGGTGGTAAGCGCGCCGGTGGCGGCCGTAATTCCCGCAACCAACGTGATCAGCAAACCGCCACGAACTTCAAGGCCCCGGTTGATCCGGTGGTCCATGACGTGCATGTGCCTGAGACTATCTCGGTGGCTGACCTCGCCCACAAGATGGCGATCAAGGCGACCGAGGTCATCAAGGCGCTGATGAAGATGGGTTCGATGGTCACCATCAACCAGGTGCTTGACCAGGAAACGGCGATGATCATCGTCGAAGAAATGGGCCACAAGGCGCATGCAGCCAAGCTGGACGATCCGGATGCATTCCTGGAAGAGTCCGAAGATCACAAAGATGTTCCGCTGGAGCCGCGTGCGCCTGTCGTGACCGTCATGGGTCACGTTGACCACGGTAAGACCTCCTTGCTCGACCGCATTCGTGTCGCCAAGGTGGCCTCCGGTGAGGCTGGCGGCATTACCCAGCACATCGGTGCGTATCACGTCGAAACCGATCGCGGCATGATCACCTTCCTCGACACCCCGGGTCACGAGGCCTTTACGGCCATGCGTGCGCGTGGTGCCAAGGCAACCGATATCGTGGTTCTGGTGGTCGCCGCCGATGACGGCGTGATGCCGCAGACCAAGGAAGCCATCCACCACGCGCAGGCCGCTGGCGTGCCCCTGGTGGTGGCGGTCAACAAGATCGACAAGCCTGAAGCCAACCTCGAACGCGTCAAGCAGGAACTGGTTTCCGAGGGCGTGATGCCGGAAGAGTACGG
>JBFIJC010000124.1:0-9626 GCA_041600915.1 Nitrogeniibacter sp. | reverse complement strand
CTCCTTGGTGCCCGACTTGGCAATCGTGCCCAGGTTGGTGATGACTTCATCGCGGTTCATGCCGATGCCGTTGTCGCTCACCGTCACCGTCTTGGCGTCGGCATCGAAACGGATACGGATTTTCAGCTCGCCGTCGCCTTCGAACAGCTCGGCCTTGTCGAGCGCTTCGAAGCGCAGCTTGTCGCAGGCGTCAGAAGCGTTGGAAATCAGTTCGCGCAGGAAGATCTCGCGGTTTGAATACAGCGAATGGATCATCAGGTGCAGCAGCTGCTTCACCTCGGCCTGAAAATTCATCTTCTCTGCTTGGGCGCTGGGCGCGTCGGACATCGTTTGCTCTCCGTGACACAAGAAATGGACCGTTTCGAGATGGGGGCGGGTGCCGCGGCTTTCAAGTGCCGCCAATCAACAAAGCCCCGTCGCGGTAGAATCGCGCTCCAGCGCCCCCGAGTCCTGCCCATGTCATCGCATCCCGAAATCCACCCCGACCAATCCATCGAGCTGCTCAAGCACCTGCACATCCTGACCCGCGAGGGCAAGATGAACCAGGACAGCCGTCGCAAGCTCAAGCAGGTCTATCACCTCTACCAGTTCATCGAGCCGCTGCTTACCGAGGCGCTGGCCACGCGGCCCGACGTGCAACTGGTGGACCATGGCGCGGGCAAGTCCTACCTGGGTTTCATCTTGTACGACCTGTTTTTCAAAACGCAGGCGGCCGCCGGAAAGATTTACGGCGTTGAAACTCGCGACGAGCTGGTCGCCACCTCGCGCCGCCTCGCCGACAAACTCGGCTTCTCGGCCGGCATGCGCTTCTACAACCTGACCGTCGCCGAGTCGATCACCTCCGAGCGTCTGCCCGAACACATCGACATCGTCACCGCGCTGCACGCCTGCAACACCGCTACCGACGACGCCATCCGTTTTGCGCTCGAAAAGCGCGCACGCCACATCGTGCTGGTGCCCTGCTGCCAGGCCGAGGTGGCTGCGGTGATGCGCAAAAACAAGCAGCAGGCGCTCAAGAACAGCATCACCGAACTGTGGCGCCACCCCATCCACACCCGTGAATTCGGCAGCCATGCCACCAATGTGTTGCGCTGCCTGCAACTGGAGAGCCACGGCTATCAGGTGAGTGTGACCGAGCTGGTCGGCTGGGAGCATTCGATGAAGAACGAGCTGATCATCGCCACCTACAAAGACCTGCCTCGCCGCCGCCCGGCCGAACGCCTGGCCGAATTGCTCGACACCCTCGGCCTGGCCGAATTGAAGTCGCGCTTTTTTGATGGCGACAGCGCCACGCCCTGAGGCCGCACGCACCTGAAATGCAACACGCCCCCGCCTCAAAGAGACGGGGGCGTGTTTTATTGCTTCCCGACGGGCGCCACTGGCGCCCGTCGTATGCCATCAACAGCGGAAGCGGCCGACCATGCTGTGCAGATCCGACGACAGCTTCTCGAGTCGCGTCACCGACTCCACCGTCTTGCGCATGGAATCGCTGGTCCCTTCGACCATGCCGGCAATGTGCTCGACTTGCTGGGCAATCAGCGTGCTCGCCGCACTTTGTTCGGTGGTCGCACTGGCCACATCGCTGATCCGTGCCAGCGCAATGTTTGTCCCCTCGCGAATCTCGCGCAGGGAGTCCGCCGCACCTTGCACCTGATCCACACCCGATTTCACCTCTGCAGCGACCGAACCCATCACATTGACCGCGCCATTGGTGTCTTCCTGGATACCCTGGATCATGCCTTCGATCTGCACCGTCGCCGCTGCGGTGCGCTCTGCCAGCCCCCGCACCTCGTCAGCCACCACTGCAAAACCGCGGCCCTGCTCACCCGCACGCGCGGCCTCAATGGCCGCGTTCAGTGCCAGCAGGTTGGTTTGTGCCGCAATCTCCTTGATCACATTGGCAATCGAGCCGATCTCGTTAGCCCGGCCAACCAGTTCCTGAATCTTGCCGGACGCCGAATCGACCGTGGTCGCGATGCGACGCATGCCGTCAGCCGCCCCCACCGCGCGCGTTTCGCCGCGCTCGGCCAGCTTGACCGCATTCGACGAATTCTCTTCGGTCTCACGCGCGCTGTCGGAGATGTGATTGATGCTGACCGTCATCTCCTCAACACCGGCGGCAATGGACGATGTGGCGTCGGACTGCTGATGTGCCTTCTCGGCGACATCACGAGCCACCCCGGCAATCTGCCGCGAACTGCCAGCGACCTCTTCCGCGTTGCGGCCAATCTCGGACATCATGCCGCGCAACTGATCGACCGTTTTGCCCAAGGTACCGAGCAAGCTGTCGGCCCCACCCTTGTTCACGACGGCTACGGTCAAATCGCCCTGCGCCACGGTCTGCATCGCCTGTACCGCGTAGGCCGGCTCGCCGCCAAGTTGGTGGATGATGCTGCGAACTACAAGGAAGGAGAGTGCGGCAATCATAAGTAGCAGCGCGCCGCCAACCACCAAGTTCTGAATCAGTCCGGCAGAAAATGCCTCATCCACCGCATTAAAGTAAATCCCCGCGCCATAACCCCACGCCCAAGGCTTGAAACTCTTGACCGTCGAGCTCTTGGCTTCGGGCTGTCCGCCGGTAGTGCGAGGCCAGGAGTAGGCAATCACTGCGTCCTGACCTGTACGCGCAACTTCCGCGATTTTGTCGAACAGCGGCACGCCATTGGGGTCTTTCTTGCCCGCCATCGACTTGCCTTCGGTCTCGGGCTTCATCGGCGAGAGCAAGGTCGTGGCGGCGCCGTCATAGACGAAGATATAGTTCTTTCCACCCTCGAAGCGCACCCGGCGCAAGGACTCCAGCGCGTTCTTCTGCGCTTCCTCCCTGCTCATGACGCCGCTGGTCTCCAGCGCATGGAAGTGCTCAAATACGAAACCTGCTGTCGCGACAACATCCTCGACGCGTCGCTTTTCCGCATCGAGCAACTGCCCGCGCATGGTCATGAGAGACATGCCACCCAGCATCACCAAGCCCAGCACCGCAACCACCACCAGCACACCCAAGCGGCTGACCAACTTCATTCGTTCAAACATAGCGCTCTCCCTTCCGGCAGCTCAAACACAATGCCCGCGTGCTCGTCACCACGGATGTGGTAACGCCTTGCTGGACTTGGGAGTGCTAACGTCGCGCCGCGCTATAACTTTAGGCGCGCAAGGGTTATTCCTGACCGCAGCGAATGCAATCAGCCGCGAAGTGCTCAGTGTTCGTAGCGGATTTCGAGAATCTCTATCTCGCGCGGGCCGGACGGGCTGACAAAGCGCACGACATCGCCTTCACGCGCCTTGGTGAGTGCTTTGGCAAGCGGAGAGATCCAGCTGATGCGCCCTTCGCTGGCATTGGCTTCGTCGACACCGACGATCTGGTAAGCCGTCTCGGTCGCGCCTTCATCGTCGGTAATGACCACCGTGGCGCCAAAAAACACTTGATCGAGATTTTGCTGATCCGCCGAATCGACGACCGTCGCATTCTCCAGGCGCTTGATCAGGAAGCGAATGCGTCGATCAATCTCACGCAGCCGCTTCTTGCCGTAAATGTAGTCGCCGTTCTCTGAGCGATCGCCATTGCCGGCGGCCCAGGCCACGGTCTCGACCAGCTTCGGGCGCTCATCGCGCAACAGGACGTCGAGCTCAGCCTTGAGCGTCTGCCAACCGCGACGCGTCATGTAGATCGGCCCACCCGGCGCGGGGCCGGCGGGCGCTTCGGGAGATTCATCGTCCTCGTCGGACGCTTTGACAAAAGCCTTGTTCACGATCGACTACCGATGATCCGAACGGATCGCAGAAAACACGTGCCGGATGTTAGGCCAGCACCTGTCTCCCGGCAAGCCGACGGCGTCAGTGGTAGATCGCAGGCTGGTTGAGCAGGCTCTGATAGTGGTCGATCAAGTCGTCGAAATCAGCCATTTCTTCTGACGCCGCCAACTCCGCCAGCTCTTCGCGAAAACGCCGCGCCGCTGCGTCACGAATGATGGTGCCGCGCCCGCGACGCTTGTCGATCACCTCGATGGCGTCAAAGCCCGGAAAATCCATCACATACAACACCGAGTTATTACACACGACATTCATGATGAGACTCCTTTCTCTTCGGCGCCCTTCAAAAGCGCCCTTTGACACCCAGATGGGGGCGATACCCCATCAAGACAAGCGCCCCTGAGTTGTCATTGCACTGCGACGACGCATACCATAGGCCGCTTGAATATAGTTCACGGCGCCGCTGGCGCGAGCTTGAGACCTTATCCAGACAATGCTTGATGACTTCGAAGAGTCGGCCAACTGGGTCGACACCTTGGCTCAGCTCAAGGCCGAGCACCGCGACCTCGACACTGCCATCGCCGCACTGTCGAACACGCCCCCCGACGATGGCCTGATGCTGCCGCGCCTGAAAAAACGCAAGCTCGCACTCAAAGACCGTATCGCCTACATCGAGCGGATGATTGATCCGCCCGAACTCGCCTGAGCACCTATCACGCCATGACCTATCGCCCCGTCTACGCCCCCGCCACGCTCAGCCTGCACGCCGGCCAGAGCCCGGACTCCGATCACGGTGCCCGCGCGGTCCCGATCCACTTCACCACCAGCTATGTCTTTGCCGACGCCGAACAGGCCGCCGCGCGCTTCAATCTCGAGCGACCCGGCCATGTTTACTCGCGCATCTCGAACCCCACCTGCGCGGTGCTCGAAGAGCGCATCGCAGCCCTTGAAGGCGGCATCGGCGCCATCGCCACCGCCAGCGGCCAGGCCGCGCTGCATCTGGCCATCTGCACGCTGACCGGCGCAGGCGGCCATATTGTCGCCTCACGGGCGCTGTACGGCGGCTCGCACAATCTGCTGGCCTACACCCTGCCCCGTTTCGGCATCGAGACCACTTTCGTCGACCCGCGCGACCTCGACGCCTGGCGCGATGCGATCCGCCCGAATACCACATTGCTATTTGGCGAATCGCTCGGCAACCCGGGCCTCGACGTGCTCGACATCCCGACCGTCGCTGCCATCGGCCATGAGCACGGCCTGCCGCTGCTGGTCGACGCCACACTGGTCACGCCCTGCCTGCAACAACCCATCGAACTGGGTGCCGATCTGGTCGTGCATTCGGCCACCAAGTTTCTCGGCGGTCACGGCGTCGCCGTTGGCGGCCTGCTGGTCGATGGAGGCCGTTTCGACTGGCAAGCCAGCGGTCGATTCCCGACGCTGACCAAGCCCTACGAGGGCTTCCACGGCATGGTGTTCGCCGAAGAGTCGCCCATCGCCGCCTTTTTGCTGCGCGCTCGCCGCGAAGGCCTGCGCGATTTCGGCGCCTGTCTGTCGCCCATGAATGCCTTCCAGATTTTGCAAGGCATCGAAACCCTGCCGCTACGCATGCGCGCCCATGTGGACAACGCAGAAGCGCTCGCCACACACCTGGCACAGCATCCCATGGTTGCACGCGTCGGCTACCCGGGGCTGGCCGACCACCCCGATCACGAAATCGCCCAGCGACTGCTGCCCAAAGGCGCGGGCGCGGTGTTCAGCTTTGAACTCAAAGGCTCTCGCGCCGCCGGCAAGGCGTTTATCAACGCCCTGCGCGTGTTTTCGCACCTGGCCAATGTTGGCGATGCCAAGTCGCTCGTCATCCATCCGGCCAGCACAACGCACTTCCGCATGTCAGCAAGCGATCTCGCGGCGGCCGGCATTGGCGAAGGGACGATCCGCCTGTCGGTCGGTCTCGAAGACACGGGTGATCTCATCGAAGACCTCGAACGTGGCCTGCGTGCTGCAGCCAAAGTGGAGGGCCGCTGATGTCCGCCCACATGCAAGACGCAATCTACGCCTACACCGGCGGCCGCCCTGCCGTCGCCGGTCAGGCCACGCTGGTCTTTGTCCACGGCGCCGGGCACGACCACAGCGTCTGGAACATGCCGGCCCGCCACTTTGCACACCAGGGTTTCAATGTGCTGGCGCCAGACCTGCCCGGCCACGGTCGCTCTGCCGGCGAAGTCCTCACAAGCATCGAAGCCACTGCCGACTGGCTGATGAGCTGGATCGAGGGCCACACCGACGGCCCGATCATTCTTGTCGGCCACAGCATGGGCTCGCTGGTCGCACTCCGCGCAGCCGCAGAGCATCCCGCCCGCGTGGCCAGGCTCGTGCTGGTGGGCAGCGTCGCGCCCATGCCGGTCGCCGCGCCTTTGCTCAGCGCCACGCTGGATGCACGCGACAAGGCCCACGCAATGATCAACCAGTGGTCTTACACACCGGAGCATCATCTGGGGGCGAGCGCACAACCCGGCATGGTGCTGACCGGCGTGAACCGTCGCCTGATGGAGCGCAGCGCGCCGGGCGTCTTGCACACCGACATGGCTGCCTGCAACGCGTACACCGCAGGCGAGGCCGATGCCGCCCGCATTAGCGCGCCAACCCGGCTGATCTGCGGCGAGCGCGACCAGATGACACCGCCAAAAGCCGCGCGCGCATTGCAAACAGCACTTGCCAAAGTACCCGGCGGTGCGCATATCATCGTCTTGCCGAACGCCGGCCACGCCATGATGGCGGAAGCGCCGGATGCATTTCTCGACGCACTGCGAGGGTTTGTCGTCACACCATAAAAATAATCCGTGACCGAGGCTCAGCGGCTTTTGTGCTGAGCTCAGCCCTCGTTTTGCTGCTACACCAAAAAACCCCTGACAGGAGACAACATGCAGCAGTCGGACGATAAAAAAGAAGAATCGGGTCATCCGCCCTTTCCGACCATTCGCGATGTCAAGGTCGGCTCACCATTTCGCTGGTTCGCGCGTGGCTGGAACGACCTCATCATGTGCCCGATCCCCAGCCTGTTCTACGGCTTCTGCTTTGCGGCCATGGGCTTGCTGATCACCTTTGTGTTCGAACACGCCTACGAATACACCTCCGGCCTCACCTCCGGCTTCCTGCTGCTCGGTCCGTTCCTGTCGATGGGCCTTTACGAAATCAGCCGCCGCCGCGAAAAAGGCGAGAGCTGCTCCTTGCTGCCGACCATGCTGGTATGGCGGCGCAACGCCGGCAACATCGGTATTTTTGCAGTCGTACTCGGGGTGCTGTTTCTAGTCTGGGCGCGTGCTTCGCTGGTGATTTTCGCGCTGTTCTACACCAACGAAATGCCCAATCTGACCGGTTTTCTTCAGCAGCTTGTCAGCCTGGAAAACCTCGAATTCCTGATGGTCTATTTTGCAGCCGGCATGATCTTCGCCACACTGGCGTTCGCGGTCAGCGTGGTGTCCATCCCGCTGATGCTCGACCGGGACCAGGACGCCATCACCGCCATGCTGGCCAGTGTTGGTGCGCTCGCCAGAAACCCGGCTTCAATGATCGTCTGGGCCCTGTGCATCGTCAGCGCAACCCTGATTGGCTTCATGACCTTTCACCTCGGCCTGGCCGTTCTGATGCCGCTGGTCGGCCATGCCACATGGCACGCCTATCGCGATCTGATCGAGCCGCTAAACGGCGACTGACAGATCGAGGTCAATAAGCACCGGCTGGTGGTCGGAGGCATCGGTGAGCGCGTCGTAGCGGACGTCGCGCACCGCCGGCGCCAAGGCGCGCGACACAAACATGTAGTCGCAGCAATACGCGCGATCCGGCCAGTCGGCCCCATGCAGCCCGACGCTGGGCGGATGCGCTTCATCTCCGTGACAAAGCGGCCACGCGTCGCACCATGGTGACTGGCTATCACCTTCATCGACAATTGCCGCCCACGCCGGCGCGCCGGGCTCACAGTTGAAGTCGCCGCACAGCACGGCCGCAGCCGGCATCTCGGGGCGTGCGAAGGGGCCGGACTTTTCCCGCGCGAGCGTCGGGAAACCCGCCGCCATCGCCACCATGGCCTGGCGCTGCTGCAACCAGCGGGCCTGCGCCAGTCGCTGACCCGGCGCGTAGTACTCAAGATGGGTGCTCAGCACCCGTATCGGCACGCCCTGCGCACTCATCACCACCGCCTCGATACAGCCTCGTGCCATGCTTGGCACATCGCGCTCGGGCGGCGAAGGGAGCAGATGACGAAACACTGCCCCGACCGGCAGGCGCGACAGCATCAAGTTACCAAAAGTGCTCCGCTGCCCCTCTCCCCCCGGCCTGTCGACCGCCGGCCCGTGAATGGCCACATAGCCGTCAAACGCTGCCGACAGCACAGCCAGACCGTCTTCAGCGTGCCCGCCGGCCAGACCATCGAACCGGGTCGCCACCTCTTGCAGGCAAATGACGTCAGCCGGGCCAAGGGCGTGGATTCTGTCGATGATTCGTGACAGATTCACCACCCCGTCCGCCCCCCGACCCCACTGGATGTTCCAACTAATGACGCGCATCACGTTCTTCCCGCCGCTGCCATGACAAAATCACGGCTCATGGATCCAAGATACCCGAGCAGCCTAGTTTGCCGCTGATATTCTGCTGATGCAAAAACTCCCCTTCCTGCGACTGAACGGCCTCGCGTGGGCACTCCCCCCGCGTTCGGGCGGCGCGGCGCACGCCGACCCGCTGGCTGAACTCGAGCACTGGATCGGGCAACTGCCGGCGCGCTTGCCGCTCACGCGTGCGCGCATGCTGGGCACACGGCTGAAGACCCTGCTCGAACAGGACACCAAGGTCCGCGTTCGACTCAAAATGCTTGAGCTGATCGACGACGCCACCCTCCGCCTGAGCGGCGAAATCGAAGCGCAGCTCAACATGGCATCACTGCCGCTGTCGCGCCGCGTCCACAACCCGCTGATTGCGACGCTGGGTGTGCTCAAGCTGCTGTCTCAGGCCTACCTCGATCTCGCCGAACAACTGTCAAAGCGCTGGATCCGTTTTACCGTGACCCGCCCGCTGCGCATCGCCGTCGAACGTGGCACGCTGCTGGCCGCGCACCGGCTCTCGCTCACCCACCGCGCCTACGCCATCGGCAACTCTTCAAGCTGGCGCCATCTTTACGCCTTCCACAAACTCGCCAAGCTGCACGGTTTCGCCGACGAGCGCCCTAACACCGGCGGCCTCACGCTATCGACCGCCGACCACTACGCGCAGGCTGTGCTGCTATCCGCCGCCGACCCAACCGCCATCGCCCTGGGCGATCTCGACCGGGTGCGCTTCTACCTCCAACGCCATGTGCGCCATACGCAGTTCATGCTTGCCGGAAAGAACGCAGAGGCCTTGCAGGCACAAGCGCAAGGGCTTTATGTGCTGACCGACGGCACGCATCCGCCCATCGCCTTGACGCGCTATCGCGCCCCCCTGCAGCCCAACCAATGCCTGCTCGATTGCCGCGACATGCTTGCCAAGCTGCAAGGCCAGATCGATGGCCTGCGCCTGGGCGTCGTCCCGGCACGGCTTGGCCTGCCGATCGCCGCGCGTCAGCAACGCTATGTGGCCATGCTCGAAACGCTGCACGACCACTGGGCCAACCCGCGCTCGCGCAGTCATGGGCGTACCCGGTTTCTCCCGCGCGCCGATCTGGTGGCCGGGTTTTCAGCCATTCGCAATTTCGTCGCCGGCGCCGCCTTGCACCGCCGAAGTAACGAGCCCCAGCAAACAGCCGCGCTCAACGGTCTGGCCGATCGCACCAGCGAGTGGGGCATTCTTGACGAAAGCCCCGGCGGCTTCGGGCTGCGCTACCTGCGCGGCCAGGCCCAGTACATCCAGGT
>JBFIJC010000123.1:0-9628 GCA_041600915.1 Nitrogeniibacter sp. | reverse complement strand
GTCTTGGCGATGTGTACGAACAGAAAGTTGTGTTTCAGGGACAGCAGCATTCAGGTTTCTCCTCGGCCGCTATTGTCGCCCGCTTCGGCATTCAGGCCCAGCGCGGCGAGATAGGCGCTGGCCGAGGCCTCGCGCGAATACTCGGCCACCGCCGATTTGAGCACCTCGGCCGGCAGCGGCGCGGCAAGCGTGTCGATCATCGCCTGCCCCAGCCCGGCCGCATCGCCGACCGGCACCAGCGCACCAAAACGCCCCCCCGCCAGCACCTCGCGCGGGCCGCTCGGGCAGTCCGTCGCCACACTCGGCACGCCCAGCGCCAGCGCTTCGGTCAGCACATTGGGCGAGCCCTCCCAGGCGGAGCTGAGCACAAACAGATTGGCCTTGGCCATCCACGCATAGGGGTTAGGCGTGAAGCCCGGCAGGTCGATATCGTCGGCCACGCCGAGCTCGGCGGCCAGGGCTTCGAGCTTTTTGCGCTGACGGCCGTCGCCGAGAATCACCAGGCGCGCGGGCTGTGCGCGGCGCAGCACGGCAAAGGCGCGCACAAGGGTGGGGAAATCTTTTTGTTCGGTGAGCCGGCCGGCCGCCAGCACCAACGGTACCGAACGATCAACGACCCACGGGTGCTCGACCGGCTCGGCGGCCATCACGCTCAGGCGCGGCGTCACCACCGGGTTGCGAATCACCTGCAGTTGCTCGCGCGGCAGGCCGGTGAGGCGCACGGTGTCGTCGAGCACGCCCTGCGACACACACACCACGCAATCCACCGCCGGATAAAACCAGCGCATCGGCGCCACCCGCAGCCAGCGCGACAGGCCGGCGCGATCTTCCAACGCGGCCGACAGATTGGTCCCCAGTCGCCCGACAATGCGCACCGGCACCCGCGCCAGTGCCCGCGCCAGCACGGCGGCGCGAATGGCGCGATCCTTGGCCACCAGCATGGCGGCCGGCCGATGAGTGCGCAGATAACGCATCAGCGGCCACACCGCCAGGCCGCTGTGACGCACGCCCAGATCAATCAGCCGCACGCCCTCGGGCAGGCTGCCCAGGTGCGCGCTGTCGGCGCGGATCACCAGCAGATCGACCGCAAAACCACGCGCAGCGAAGCCCTCGACCAGATTGAGCACCATGCGCTCGACCCCGCCCTCGCCGGAAAAAGAGATGAATACCGCAAGCCGGGTCATTGAAATGCCTTGAAACCGAGCGCCGCCAGATAGGCGCGCGCGCTCGCTGAATCGGAATAGCCCGCCACCGCAGCGCGCGATTGCGCCGCCGGCACAGGTTGCGCGAGCTGGCGATGCAGGCCCTCCGCCAGCGCCGCCACGTCGCCCACCGGCACCAGCGGGCCGACCGTGCCGCCGGCGAGCACCTCGCGCGGACCGCTCGGGCAGTCGCAGGCCACCGAGGGGGCGCCCAGCGCCAGCGCTTCGATCAGCACCACCGGCATGCCTTCCCAACGCGAACACAGCGCAAACACCGCGGCGCGCGCCATGTACGGATAGGGGTTGGCCGTGAAGCCCGGCAGCGCCACGTCGTCGGCCACACCCAGTTCGACGGCGAGGCGCTCCAGTTCGCCACGGCGACGCCCCTCGCCGAGAATCACCAGGCGGCAGGGGCGCGTCGCGCGGACCTGCGCGAACGCACGCAGCAGCGTGGCAAAGTCCTTGCGTTCAGACAGCTCGCCCACGCCGAGGATCACCGGCATTTGCCCGCCGGCAAACCACGGGTGATCCAGCGGTTCGGTCGCACGCGCCTGCAAGGCATCGGTGAGGATCGGGCTGGGCACCACATGGATGCGCTCGCGCGGCAGTCGGGCGAAGGCGGCCAGGTCATCCGCCGCACCCGCAGACGGCACCAGCAGCGCGTCGGCGGCCGGGTAGCACCAGCGCATCGACAGCGTTTGCGTCCAGCGATCCATCGCGCCCCGGCTGGCCAGATTGACCGACACCGTCGTGCCCTGGCGCAAGCCGATGCGCGTCGGCACCCGCGCCACGGCACGCGCCAGCAGCGCCGCGCGATTGACCCGGTCCTTGTCCGAGAGCATGGCCTGCGGCCGCTCGCGACGCAGGTAGCGGATCAGCGCCGGGATGGCCGAATTGACATGCTGCGCGCCCAGCGGCAGATGGCGCGCGCCCTCGGGGAACTGATCGAAATGCGGGCCGTGGCCGTCGATGCCGAGCACATCCACCGTCACGCCCAGACGGGCGATTGCCGGCACCAGATTGCGCAGCACCCGGTCGACGCCGCTGTGTCCGGAAGTGGCGGCGAAGATGGCCAGATCGGTGCTCATGCGCGCCCCTCGGCCAGCAGTGATTCGAACAACGCGTGATAGCGCTCGGCGCAGGTGGCCGCCGAATACTCGCGCACCGCCTCACGCCGGCGGTCAGCATCGCCCGGCGCATCCAGCGTCGCCAGCATCGCCGCTGCCATGGCCTCGGCGTCATCCACCGGCACCAACGGCGCCACTTCGCCGCCGCGCAGCACCTCGCGCGGCCCGGCCGGGCAATCCGTCGACACCACCGGCACACCGAGCGCCAGTGCTTCGGTCAGTGCATTGGGCGAACCTTCGCGCCGTGACGAGAGCACGAACAAGGCCGCGCGGGCCAGATAACGATAGGGGTTGGCGTCGAAACCCGGCAGGGCGACATCCTCGGCCACGCCAAGGCGCGACGCTTGCGCTTCGAGCTCGCCGCGCAGACGCCCTTCGCCCAGAATCATCAGCCGCGCCGGGCGCTGCGCACGCACGCGGACAAAGGCATCGAGCAGCACATCGAAGCCCTTGACCTGACCGAGCCGGCCCACACCGAGAATGACCGGAGGCTGCCCCGGCGCAAACCACGGATGGTCGAGCGGCGCTTCGGCCTGCGACAGGAGTTGCGGCGTCACCACCGGATTGCGGATCAGGTGCATGCGTCCGGCCGGCAGACCGGCAGCGGTCGCGACATCGGCCACCACCTCGGCCGAATTGCCGACCACCGCGTCGGCGCCCTGATACACCCGACGCACCCGCGCCCGGGCACGCCAGCGGCTGAAGGGGCGCAGCTCGGCAAAGCGTGCGCTGTAACTGGTGCCCGGCCGCATGACGATGCGCAGCGGCACACCGGACAGACGACGGGCGAGCTGCATCGACAGGCCGGCGCGGTCCTTGCCGCACAGCACGACATCGGGCCGTTCGCTGCGCAGGTACTGCCGTAACTGAAGCTGCTCCGCGAACGCACCGCCGCGTGATGTCTCGATCAATCGCACGGCGGGCGCAAGGCTGTCCACATAGGGTGCCTCGCGGCTGCGGGTCAGGAAATCCACCGACACCCCGCGCGCGCTCAGTGCACTGGCCAGATTCACGAGCATCCGCTCGGCACCGCCGTCACCGAACGAAGGAATGAAAATGGCAACACGCATGCAGGGCTCCGGGACAAGGCTGCGAGTATAGCCGAGGCCGGCGCCAGCCCCGAAGCATGGCGGGCCGGCGATCAGGCCATCAGAGCGCGATATACTTGCCGCTTTCCTTGCACACCGGGCCTCATGCCGGACTTCATCTACCTCGCCCGCGGCCGCCCGCAGCGCCCCCGGGCCAACCTGATCCAGACCCTGCACACCGTCGAGGCCATTGCCAAAGCCGGCGTCTCGGCACGTCTGTATGTGCCGCCGCTGCCGCGCGGCTTCGACACCGCCGGCTTTCTGGCCGGCATGGGCATTCGCCACCCCATCGATCTGCGCGGCGCGCTGACCCTGCATAGCAAATGGAAGGGCTGGCCTTTCGTGCTCACCCACCGTCGCGAGCTGCGTGAGGCGCAGACGGTCTACACCCGCGTGCCCGATTTCTCGGTGCTGCTCGCCCGCAGCGGCCTGCGACATTTTCTCGAAGTGCATGACACCGAATCGCTGATCGCCGACGGGCTGATGACGCCCTTGCTGCAGGCCCACCAGCACGGCCTGCTGCGCGGCCTGGCCGCCATCACCGCCGCCGGGCGAGATGCGCTGGTCGAGGCCGGCTTCGACCCCGCGCGCATCGTCGTCCTGCCCAGCGGAGTCGACCTGCCGGCCTTCTCCGCCGTGCCGACCGCCACCGAGGCCGACTTCGCCCGGCCGCACGCGCTCTACGTCGGGCGCATCAGCCGCGATCGTGGCCTGCCGCTGTTCGAAGCCATCGCCGCGGCCAGTTTCCCGGTCACGCTGATCGGCCCGCGCGATCACGAGCCCGTCCAGCCGCAAGACAATCTTCACGTCGAGAGCGCCGTGCCGCACGCCGAGGTGCCCGCGGCGCTGGCCCGCGGCGCCGTCGCGCTGATGCCCTACCAGGCCGACCTGCGCCACGCGGCGACGATCAGCCCGATCAAATTGTTCGAGGCCATGGCTGCCGGCCGGCTGGTGATTGCCTCGGATCTGGCCCCCATCCGCGAGGTCGTCCGTCACGGCGAAAACGGCCTGCTCGTGCCCGCCGACGACCCCGCCGCCTGGATCGCCGCCATGCGCCAGGTGCAAGACGACCCGGCCGCCGCGCTGGCCATGGCCGAGGCCGGTCGGATCACCGCCCGCGACTACGGCTGGGACGCCCGCGCCGCCAGGCTGCTTGCCTTTGTTCACAACACGGACATCCACGCATGAACTGGCTTCACCGGATCGGCGTCTTCGGCCTCGGCCTGTTCGCGCTCACCAGCGTCTGGAAAACCGCGCCCAGCCATATCGGCATCGCCCTGTGCCTGCCGGCCGCTGCGCTCGCGCTGTGGCAACGTCGTCGCCTGCCCTGGGACGCTGCCAGCGCACTCACCGCCCTCGTCGCGCTGTGGCTATGCGCCCGCTACGCGCTGCAAACATGGGGCGGTCTGGCCGAGCCGGGGCTGCTCACGCCCAAAGACGTCTTCATCGACTGGCTGTTCGTGCCCATGTTCGCGCTGCTGGCAATCCTGCCCTGCGAGGACCCGGTGCGTCGGCTGCGCCGCCTGTGGATGCTGGCCATGCTCGGCTTCACCGTCGGCGTCATCAGCTATCTCTGGCAACGTGGCCTGGGCGTGTTGTGGTCAGGCGAGCGCCTGGGCTTTCATCTGAATCGCGCGCTGGGCGTTGGCCTCTACGCCGGCGCCTTCGCCGTGGCGCTGATCGCCACCGCACGCCTGTGGTGGTCGGTCACCGGCACGCTGCGCTGGCCGGCGCGTGTCACCGGCGTCGCACTGATCGCGCTGAACCTCGAGGTGCTGCTGGCCGCGCAGAACCGCAGCACCTATCTGGCGCTGGCCATCGTCGCCGCCGGCGCGGTCGCGATCGCCGTATGGCGCACCCTGCGCAATCGCAATGCCCGCCCGGGCCAGCGTCGTCTGGCGCTGGGCTTGATCGGCGCGCTGGTCGCCGGCCTGCTCCTGGCGGGCAATCTGGATGCCGTCCAGCAGCGCATCGAAGCCGAGCGCGCCACGATTGAAACCGTGCTCACCGAGGGGCTGGATGCCGCCCCCGCCGCCTCGGTCACCGTCCGCCTGCGCCTGTGGCGTTATGTGCTTCAGCGTGTCCCCGACGCACCGCTGATCGGCCACGGCTTTGGCGACGTGAAGGACATCATCGACCGCGATGTGCGCCCCGTGGCCGCGCTGCTCGACGGCGAGCGCTACGACCAGGTGCACAACAGCTACCTGCAAACCCTGTGGGGTCAGGGCCTGATCGGCACGGCGCTGTGGCTCGCGCTGTCGCTGGTGCTGATCCGCGACGCCGTGCGCGCGGCCCGCACCGATCGCCAGCGCCAGATGCTGCTGCCGGCGATGTGGGCGGTACTGGCCTTCACCGCCGTGTGGGCCTTCTTCGATTACCGCCTCTCGCATCCGGACATGCGCTTCTTCTCCATCCTGCTGCTGCTCTCGCTGCACCTGCTCGGCCAGCGCCCATCAACGGCGGTGCGCGCATGAAACGCATCCTCATCGTCCGCGCCTCGGCCATCGGCGACGTGGTTTTCGCCTCGCCCTTCGCCGCCGCGCTCAAGGCCAGCTACCCGGATGCCCACGTGGCCTGGCTGGTCGAGCCCGGCATCCACACGCTGCTGGAGGCCGATCCGTGCATCGACGAGCTGATCCTCTGGCCCAAGGGCGAGTGGAAGAAGCTGTGGCAGGCGAAGCGTTTCGGTGACTTCTTCCGCGCGATTCGGGCCTTCTCGCGTGAGCTGAAGTCACGCCGGTTCGACACCGCCATCGACATGCAGAGCCTGCTCAAGAGCGGCGTGCTGACCTGGCTGTCGGGCGCGCCGCGGCGCATTGGCCTGGGCTCGCGCGAGGGCAGCCAGCATCTGATGACCGAGGTGGTGCCCAAAGGCGGCGACGCCGGGCGGATCAGCTCCGAATACCTGTATCTGGCGCAGCAACTCGGCCTCGACACCGGTGAGTTTCTGCCGCGCCTGTGCGTGGCCAGCGAGACCGCGACGCGGGTGGACGCCCTGCTGGCCGAGCGTGGCCTGACGCGTGGCGGCTACGCGGCGTTCGCGCCCTTCACCACCCGGCCGCAAAAACACTGGTTTGAAGACGCCTGGGTGGCGCTCGGCCCGCAGGTGCAAGGCGAACTCGGCCTCACGCCGGTGATCCTCGGCGGCCCGGCCGAGCGCGACACCGCCGAACGCATGGCCGCCGCCATCCCCGGCGCGGTGTCGCTGGCGGGCCAGACCGGCCTCGCCGACGCGGCCGCGATCATCGAACGGGCCGGCCTGCTGATCGGCGTCGACACCGGCCTCACCCACATGGGCATCGCCTTCAGCACGCCGACGGTGGCGCTGTTCGGCTCGACCCGCCCTTATCTCGACACCGGCCGCGCCAAAGCCAAAGTGATCTGGCTTGGCCTGGACTGCTCGCCCTGCCGCCGCCGTCCGACCTGCGACGGCGCCTTCACCTGCCTGCGCGACATCCGGCCGGAACGCGTCATGGCCGAGGCCCGCGAGGTGCTGTCCGCATGAAAGTGCTGCACATCGAAGCCGGCCGCCACCTCTATGGCGGCGCCAAACAGGTGCTCTACATCATGCAAGGCCTGGCCGCACGCGGCGTGAGCAATGTGCTCGCCTGCCCGAGCGGTGCGCACATCGCCGCCGAGGCGCGCGCCTTTGCCGAGGTGGTCGAGATGCCCATGGGCGGCGACGCGGATCTGGGCATG
The DNA here is from genome assembly GCA_041600915.1 of Nitrogeniibacter sp. Taxonomy (GTDB): domain Bacteria; phylum Pseudomonadota; class Gammaproteobacteria; order Burkholderiales; family Rhodocyclaceae; genus Nitrogeniibacter. The sequence goes on along the minus strand of JBFIJC010000123.1, from coordinate 2,512 downwards.
GTCTTGCGGCTCAAGCAGGCGATCCACGCCCATCGGCCGGACATCGTGCACATCCACAGCCGTCGCGGTGCCGACCTCTGGGGTGGCCTCGCCGCCAGGCTGGCGGGCGTACCCTGCGTGCTGTCGCGCCGGGTGGACAACCCCGAAGCGCGCTGGGCGGTGTCGCTCAAATACCGCCTGTTCGACCATGTCATCACCATCTCCGAAGGCATCCGTCAGGTGCTGCTGGCCGAGGGCCTCGCGCCCGAGAAGGTGAGCTGCGTGCGCAGCGCGGTCGACCCCGCGCCCTATCTGCACGATTACGACAAAGCCGCCTTCCGCGCCGACCTCGGCTTTGATGCCGACACGCCCATCGCCGGCATGGTCGCCCAGCTCATCCAGCGCAAGGGCCACCGCTACCTGCTGGCCGCGCTGCCCGCCGTGCTGGCCGAGCACCCGGATCTGCAAGTGCTGATCTACGGCCGCGGTCCGCTGGAGGCCGAGCTGCGCCAGGCGGTTGCCGATCAGGGGCTGGCTGACAATGTGCAACTCATGGGTTTTGCCGACGACCTGCCCGCCCAGCTCGGCTGCCTCGATCTGCTGGTGCACCCGGCCGACATGGAAGGCCTGGGCGTGTCGCTGCTGCAGGCCTCGGCGGCGCGGGTGCCCATCATCGCCAGCCGCGCCGGCGGCATGCCCGAGGCGGTGGTCGATGGCGAGAACGGCCTGCTCATCAACGTCGGTGATGTCGCCGGTCTGGCCACCGCCATGAACCGGCTGCTCGGTGATGCCGCATTGCGCAAGCAGATGGGCGATTCGGGCTGGACCATGGTGATGCACGACTTCTCGGTCGACACCCTATGCGAGGGCAACCTCGCCATCTACAACAAGGTGCTGGCGCAATGAAATCCCTGCACATCCTCGGCAGTAAGGAGATGGGGGGCGCCGAGCGCTGGCTGGTGCGCTTCGTGCGCGCCATGATCCGCCATGGCGAATCGGTGGAAGTGATCGTGCGGCGCAACTCCGACCTCGCCCGCCACCATCTCGACGGCGTCGACATGCGCGAGTCGCCCATGCGCACGGTGTGGGACCCGCTCTCGCGCTGGGAGCTCTCGCGCCTCATCGCGGCCAGCGACGCGCCCATCGTGCAGACCTACATGGGCCGCGCCACCCGCCTCACCCACCTCAAGCGCGGTCGCGGCAAGGTGCATCTGTCGCGTCTGGGCGGCTATTACAAGCTCACCCCCTTCCGCCACGCCCACGCCTGGATCGGCAACACCAAAGGCCTGTGCGACTGGATGATCCGGGGCGGCCTGCCGGCCGCGCGGGTGCACCACATCACCAATTTTGCCGACCCGGCCAAGCCGCTCGACGCCGAGGCGCAGCACGCCCTGCGTCAGCAACTCCTGCTGCTGCCCGAGGACTGGCTGATCGTCACCGCCGGCCGACTGATCGACGTCAAAGGCCAGGCCACGCTGATCGAGGCCTTCAGCCAGCTGCCTGCCGAGCTCGCCGGCAAGCGTCTTCGCCTGGCCATTCTCGGCGACGGGCCGCTGCGCGAAGCACTCGAGACGCAGGCGCGCCAGCTTGGCGTGGCCGACCGGGTGCACTTCGCCGGCTGGCAACACGACCCGGCGCCATGGTTTCATCTGGCCGACATGGTGGCCTTCCCCTCGCGCGATGCCGAGACGCTGGGCAACGTGATTCTCGAAGCCTGGGCCTATGGCAAACCGCTTGCCTGCACCGCGTTTCGCGGCGCCCGCGAGATCGCCCGCCACGGCCGCGACGCCTGGGTATCGCCCTGCGACGACGCGCCCGCACTGGCCGAGGGCATGCGCGAAGTCATCACCAACGACGCCCTCCAGCACGACATGGTCCGTGCCGGCGCCATGCGCATCGACACCGAGTTTGGCGAAGCCGCCGTGATCGGCCAATATCGTGCGCTTTACGCCCAATTGCTGGACAATCGCTGACATGAGCACCGGCATCAACATCCTGATGTACCACCAGGTCGGCGACTTCGCGCCCATGAAGGGCCATCGCTCGACCTACTGCCACCACAAGCGCTTTGCCAGCCAGATGGCCTACCTCGCGCGCTTTGGCTACACCGTGCTGTCCATGGACCAGGTGCTGGCCTGCCTACGCGGAGAGCGGCCGATCCCGCCCAAGGCCGTGGCGCTGACCTTCGACGACGGTTACGAAAACTTCTATGAATACGCCTGGCCGGTGCTGCAAAAGCACGGCTTCCCGGCGCTGGTCTATCTCATCTCCGACCTGCTCGGCCAGCCCTCGAACTGGTTTGCTGCCGATGGCCGCGACACCCCGCCGCTGATGAGCGCGGCGCGGGTGCGTCAGCTGCGCGGCGAAGGCGTGGACTTCGGCTCGCACACGGCGACGCACATCAAGCTGTCGGAGCAGGACACCCCGCGCGTGCGTGAGGAAGTCACCCGCTCCAAGGCCGCGCTCGAAGACGTGCTCGGCGAGCCGGTCAAGCACTTCTGCTACCCCTTCGGCAGCCACGACCGCCGGGCAG
>JBFIJC010000122.1:0-9668 GCA_041600915.1 Nitrogeniibacter sp. | reverse complement strand
TTGCAGGGCCGTTTCGAGGGGCGCGCGCGCTTCGGCGCCCAGCGCTTCGCGGGCGCGGATGGCGGTGTCGCGCAGGTGTTTGCGGGCTATCTCCATAAAGCTGTCCAGAGCAGGTTTTTGCGGCGCGGGCCGTGTAGAGTAAGCGGGTCGGCCCAGCGAGGCCGGGATCACATCAAATGGCCCCGACAAGATGTGGGCGCGAAGGAATAGTAAGCGATGAAGGCAGTAAAAGGCTGGGTTGTACTGTGGCTCGGCGTGGTGTGCATGACCCCGGTATGGGCGCAAACGCCGACCGGCGATGAACGTATTCTGGCGGCGCGGGAGGCGCTGCGCACCGGCGATCAGGCGACGCTTGACCAGCTCGCCGCCGGCCGCTCGCCGCATCTGCTGGAGCGCTACGTCAAATACTGGCATCTGCAGAATCAGCTGGCGCGCACCGACCCTCCCGATACCGCACGTATCGAAGCTTTTCTGGCGCGTTACGCTGGCAGCGTGCTGGCCGATCGCTTGCGCGGCGCCTGGCTGAACCGGCTGGCCAAGGATGAGAACTGGATCGGTTTTATCGGCGCCTGGGGTGGGCTGGCCTCGCCGACCGACGGTCAGCGCTGCCAGCACTGGCTGGCGCGCGAACGCATTGGTGATCGCAGTGCGCTGGACGAGGCGGCAGCGGTGTGGGCTTCGCTGAGTCTGCGTGCCAGTGCCTGCGAAGCGCTCATCGGTCAGCTGGCCGCGTCGGGGCGTCTGACGCCGGACACGATCTGGGCGCGCTTTCGCGATGAGATGACCTCGCGCCGGCCCAGCGATCTGGAATTGATCGTCAGCGGTCTGCCCGCTGGTGAGGCGCCCAGCAGCGCCGCCTTGAAGGTGATGCGCAAAGACCCGGAGCGCTATCTCGACAACCTGCGCCCCGGTTTTGTGCGCAGCCGGGCCGATAGCGAGTTGATGCTGGCCGCGCTGGGCCGTTTGGCATTGGCCGATCCGAAGGCAGCTTACGCGCGTTTTGCACGGCTGAATGATGCGCTCTCGGCCGAAGACCAAGCCTATGGCTACATGCTGCTCGGCTGGCGTGCGGCGCAAGATCACCTGCCCGAAGCGGTGCGCTGGTTCCGTGCCGCCGGCACGCTGCACATGCCCGACGAGCAGCGTGAGTGGCAGGTGCGCGCCGCGCTGCGCCAGGAGGACTGGAAGGCCGTTCGCCAGGCCATTCTGGCGATGTCGCCCGAGCAACGCGCCGAGCGCGCCTGGACCTACTGGCTGGCCCGTGCCGAACAGGCCTTGGGCGAGGTCGATGGTGCCAGGCTGTTGCTGGAGCGGATCGCGGGCCACCCCGATTTCTACGGCATGCTGGCCGACGACAGCCTCGGCCGCGCCTTTAGCCCGCCGCCGCCCGACCGGCCGCAAACCGCCGAGGTGCAGGCCAGCGTGACGGCCGACCCGGCCATCCGTCGGGCGCTGGCGCTGTACCGGCTTGAGCTGTATACCGAGGGCACACGCGAGTGGATCTGGCGCCTGCGCGATGCCGATGACAGCTTCCGTCTGGCGGCGGCGCGACTGGCGCTCGACGAGGGCATCTACGACCGTGCGATCAACACCGCCGAGGCGGTCAATGCGCAAGACAACTTCAATCTGCGCTATCTCACGCCATTTCGCGAGCTGATCGAGCCGCAGGCGCAGGCGCAGGGGCTGGATCTGGCCTGGGTGTATGGCGTCATGCGTCAGGAGAGCCGCTTTGTCACGCGCGCCGCCTCGCCGGTGGGCGCGCAAGGGCTGATGCAGGTGATGCCGGCGACCGGCAGCTGGGTGGCCAAGAAAATCGGCATGACCGACTACCGCCGCAGCCGCCTGCAGGAGCCCGACACCAATGTGTTGCTCGGCACCAGCTACATGCGCATCGTGCTTGATGATCTGGACGATCATCCGGTGCTGGCCGCTGCCGGCTACAACGCCGGGCCGGGGCGCGCCAAGCGCTGGCGCGATGAACGTCTGCTTGAAGGGGCCATCTATGTGGAAACCATCCCCTTCAACGAAACGCGCGACTATGTGAAGAAGGTGATGGCCAATGCGGTGATCTACGCCGCCCTGATGGAGGGCAAGCCGCAGTCCTTGACGGCGCGCCTGGGGCAGGTGGCGCCGCGCTAACAAAGCTTTGGGGGCATGAGCATGGATCGATCGAAAGTCATTCTGGCAGTGGGCGGCAGCGGTTATGTCGGGCGCTCGGTGGTCGCGCAGTTGGTGGCGGCGGGCTACCGGGTGCGCGTGCCGACCCGGCATCGCAACCGGGCGCGGGCATTGTTGTTGTTGCCGACGGTGGAGGTGGTCGAGGCCGATGTCTTCGACGACGGCGTGCTCGCCGGCCTGATGGACAATGTCGGCGCGGTGATCAGCCTGGTCGGGGTACTGCACTCGCGCCCGGGAACGCCCTACGGGCCGGCCTTTGAGCGGGCGCATGTCGAGCTGCCGGCCCGGCTGGTGGCGGCCTGCCAGCGTGCCGGGGTGTCGCGCCTGGTGCATATCAGCGCCCTGGGCGCCGATATCAGTGGTCCCTCGGAATACCAGCGCTCCAAGGCCGCGGGCGAAGCGGTGATCCGCAATGCCCAGCCGCCGCTCGCCTGGACCATCCTGCGCCCCTCGGTGATCTTCGGTCACGATGACAGCTTCCTCAATCTGTTTGCCGGTCTGCTGCGCATCGCGCCGGTGATGCCCCTCGGTGGCGCGGCCTGCCGTTTTCAGCCGGTGTGGGTGGAGGATGTGGCCCGGGTGGTCGTCGCGTGCCTGGATCGCCCCGACGCCATCGGGCTCATCTGCGATCTGGCCGGTCCGGGGGTGTATACGCTGGCCGATCTGGTCGGCTATGTCGGCCGCCTGGTCGGGCATCGACCGCCGATCATCCCGATTCCCGAAGGCCTGGCCATGGTGCAGGCGCGGCTGCTTGAACTGGCGCCCAATCCGATGATGAGTCGCGACAATGTGCGCTCGATGCGGGTGGACAACGTCACCGATGGCCCGCCGCTGCCCTTCGGCATGACGCCGACCGCGCTCGAAGCCGTCGCGCCGGGCTACCTCGGGGCGCATCCCGGCCGTCGTCGTTTCGTTCTCAACCGGCGGCGTGCGCCGCACTGAGGGCATGCGGCGCGCCGTGTTTCTGATTCGGTCCGCCCATCCAATCAGCGTTTCCCTGCCGCGGTGCGAGCGGCGATAATGCCGCTTTGCCATCGCTGATCGGGCGCATGAAAACATATATCGTAGGCGGCGCCGTGCGCGACGAGCTGCTCGGCCTGCCGGTGCAGGACCGGGACTGGGTGGTTGTCGGCGGGACGGTCGAGGCCATGCTGGCGCGCGGTTTCACGCCCGTGGGCAAGGACTTTCCGGTTTTTTTGCACCCCCGCACGCAAGAGGAATACGCCCTCGCGCGCACCGAGCGCAAAAGCGGCCACGGCTACACCGGTTTCGTTGTGCATGCTGCGCCCGATGTCACGCTTGAAGACGACTTGCTGCGTCGTGACCTCACCATCAATGCCATGGCGCGCGGCGAGGACGGGGCGCTGGTCGACCCCTACGGCGGGCGGCGCGATCTGGCGGCGAAGCAATTGCGTCATGTCAGCCGCGCCTTTACCGAAGATCCGGTGCGTATCTTGCGCGTCGCGCGTTTTGCGGCGCGCTTCGAGGGCTTCGAGGTCGCGGACGACACCCTGGCCCTGATGCGCGAGATGGTGGCGGGCGGCGAGGCCGATCACCTGGTACCCGAGCGGGTGTGGCAGGAAGTCTCGCGCGGCCTGATGGCGCCGGCGCCCATGCGCATGATCGAGGTGCTCGAGGCCTGCGGTGCGCTAGCGCGTTGTTTGCCCGAAGTGGTGGCGCGCCGCCGTATCGATCCGCTACTGCCCGGCGTGCTGCGCTGCGCGGTGGCGCGCGATCTGCCGCTGGCGCATCGCTGGGCGTTGCTGGTCGGGCATGAGGTGGCTGCCGCCGAATCGGCCAGCGCACGGCTCAAGGTGCCGCTGCCCTGTCGCGATCAGGCGGTAATACTCGCCCGCGATGGCGAAACCCTGTCGACCGCCAGTTCCGCAGTCGCCCGGCTCGAACTGCTCAACCGCTGCGACGCCTTCCGTCGCCCGGAACGGCTCACCACGCTACTCGAAGCGGCGCCCTGTGTGCACCCCGTGCCGGCGGCGGCTGTTGCCCGCTGGCAGGCCACGCTGGCGGCCGCGCAGTCGGTCGACGGCGGTGCGGTGGCACGCGGCTGTGCCGACAAGTCGGCCATCCCCACGGCGATCCGCGCGGCCCGGTTGGCCGCCATCGAGGCCGCCGACGCCGCTGCAGGCCGTGGCTGACACCTTTGCTCACACGACGGGGGCGGCCTGGCGTGTCACACTTTCGGTCATGAATCCTTGGGGTCGAAACCTGTTGTGCGCGCTGGGGTGGATGCTCTTGTCGAGCCTGCCCGCGCTGGCCGAAACACAGTTGGTGCCTGCGTTTGCCGAGGTACGCGCCGCCCACGAGAGCAGCACGGCGCGCTTGCTCGATCGCCACGGCGAGCCCTTGGCCGAGCGGCAGCTGCGCTTTGACGACGACCGCCTCGACTGGGTCGGGCTCGATGCCTTGTCGCCAGCGATGCTCGAAGCCTTGCTCGAAGCCGAGGATCGCCGCTTCTATCAGCATGAAGGCATCGACTGGCGCGCCGTTGCCGCCGCCGCCGTGCAGAACCTGTGGTTCGAACATGCGCGCGGCGCCTCAACGCTGACCATGCAGCTGGCCGGTCTGCTCGACCCGGCCTTGCAGCCCGCCGCTCAGGGGCAGCGGCGACGCAGTTTCGAACAGAAGTGGGACCAAGCGCTGGCGGCACAGGCACTTGAAGCGCGCTGGAGCAAGGCACAGATCCTGGAGGCCTATCTCAATCTTGCCCCGTTTCGGGGGCGCTTGCGTGGCATCTCGGCCGCCGCCTGGGCCTTGACCGGGAAAACGGCGGGCACGCTGGATCGCCCCGAGGCGGCGGTGCTTGCGGCATTGCTTCGCGGCCCCGGTGCGAGCCCTGCGGTGTTGAGCCGGCGCGCCTGCGAATTGGTGGGGCGCATTGGCAGCCCCGCCGCCTGCGACCGCGTGCAGGCGCTGGCTGCCCAACTGGACCCCGTGACACTCACGCCCCGCTGGACGCTGGCGCCGCACCTGGCGGCCCGCCTGTTGCGCGAGCCGGGTTCGACGGTGAGCACGGTGCTTGATGCGCGCTGGCAGCAGCGCATGCAGACGGCGCTGCAGGCAGCGGCGCCCGCGCGGGCGGCGGTGGTGGTGCTCGACAATGCCACCGGTGCAGTGCTGGCCGAGATTGGCGGCTTGCGCGCTGAGCATGCCGATGCCACGGGCTTTGCTTATCCCGCCGGGAGCATGATGTGGCCATTGCAGTGTGCCCGCGCTATCGACAAGCGGGTGGTCACTGCGGCCAGCCTGCTCAATGCCGGGACGGCCGAGGCGCCGCGCTGGCTGAGCGTGCGCCAGGCGATGGCCGTGGGTGAGGCGAGTGCTTTCGCCGATCTGTCACGCCGCCTGCCCGAGGGCGATGCGCCCGCCTTGCCAGCCTCCGCACAGGCGCTCGATCTGCCTCATCTGGCCGCGCTGACGCGCATGCTGTCGGTCGATGGACAATGGCGGGCGCCCCACTGGCAAGTCGGCGCTAGCTTGCCGCCAGTGGCTGCGGTGTCGCCGGCGGCCGCTTTCATAGGCAGCGACCTGTTCCCGCCGGTGATGGCCGAGATGGTGACGCCGGGCCGCGCCGCGTGGGCGACCGGCGCCAATGCCAGCGTGACAATCGCGGTGTGGATGGAGACCGGGCCGACGGCACTGATCGAAGTGCGTGCCTGGCTCACCCAGCAACTTGCCGCCGATGGGCTGTGGCCGGCCGAACGCGTGGTGCCGGCCGGGGTGTTGTGCCGTCCGGTACGTTTCGATCCGCCGCTGGAGAGCGTGCGGGACGAATGGTTTCTGGCCGGTACGGCCATGGCGGTGGTGTCGCCGCCGCAGTCGAGCGCGCAGATTGCAGCGCCGGCGGCGCGCGAGATTATTGACTTGCGTGCGCGCCCATACGGTCAGGGCGTGTTGCTGCGCGCCACGATCGATGATGCCCGTCTGCGTTGGCGCATGGATGGGCGGGAGGTGGGCACGGGCGGCACGGTGCTGGTGCATCCGGCGCCGGGTGTGCGGATCATTGAGTTGTTCGATGCGCGGGGCGAACGCCTGGATCGGCTTAGCGTTGCGGTGCGCGGGCGCTGAGCGCCGAGGCGCAGCTTAGAGCCAGCGCAGAATCAGCCAGGCGAGCAGTGACATCAGGACGGTGGTGGTGAAGGGCAGATACCAGGTCCGGCCATTTCGTACCATCGTGACATCGCCCGGAAGCCGCCCAAGGGGCAGGTAGCGCGCGAGCAGCGGTTGTAAGCCGCCGAGCAAGGCGACTACGATCACGATGGAAATCAGCCATTTGAGCAACATGCCGCCCGTCCGCCCCGGAGAAGGGGCTGATTACAACGGATTGCGCCCGCCTTGGCAATTGTGCATGGCCGTGGCGGTGCGAATCCGTTACCGTGGTGTGGGTGTATCGCGGAACGCCGCGATGGCGTGATCAGGAATCAAAAGAATGAACCGAAGTCGATTTGGCGAACTGGAAGTGCTGGCCTGTGCCCCAGAGGGCGAGGCGCACCCGGTGCCATTGTTGTTTGTGCACGGCGCGTATACCGCCGCGTGGTGCTGGGAAGAGCATTTCATGCCCTGGTTTGCCAAGGCCGGGTTTTCGACCTATGCGGTCTCTTTGTCGGGGCACGGGCAAAGTCGTCGGCGCAGTTTGCTCGATAGCTACAGCATCAGTGACTACGTTGATGATGTGGCCGAAGTGGTGGCGGGCTTGCCCGCAACGCCGGTGCTGATCGGGCATTCGATGGGCGGCATGGTGGTGCAGAAATACCTGGAGCAGGCCGACGCGCCGGGTGCCGTGCTGATGGCCTCGGTGCCGCCGCAGGGCTTGTGGAGTTCGGCGGTTGGCCTGATGTTTCGCAAGCCGGCGCTGCTCGCCGATTTGAACCGCCTGCTCGAAGGCGGTCTGGCCAATGCGTCGACGCTGCACGATGCCTTGTTTCACAAGCCGGTCGCGCCCGACGACATGCTGCGCTACCTGCGCGCCTCGCAGCCCGAAAGCCACCGCGCGATCTGGGACATGACGCTGTTCAATCTGCCAATGCGCGCGCGCATGGCGCCGACCCCCTTGCTGGTGCTCGGCGCGGAGCACGACCAGCTGATCCCGCCGTCCGAGGTTCGTTCGACCGGGACCTCCTATAACGTCGGCGTCGAGATTTTTCCTGACATGGGCCACGCCATGATGCTGGAGGATGGCTGGGAAGACGTGGCGGTGCGGGTTCTGGACTGGTTGAACGAGACGCTTGCTGATTGATTTGGCGCGCTGCGGTGTGTGGATACAGCGCCGCTTCAGTTTTTTCGCGGATGTGCGTTATTGCCTGGTGTGAAGCATGTTTGCACGCCAAGATAGAATCGCCGCGTGTGGCGGCAGACCCGACAGGTGACGATGATGGATGTGATTCCCGCCCCCGGGGTGCCAGGCCCCGACTACGAAGACGAGGTGCTCGACGCGGGCTGGTTGCCGCAGCCCGAGGCCGTGGCGCCTGAGCCCGAGAGTCATCCGCCGGCATCGCCAAGCGCTGCCCGCGAGGATGCCGATGCCTTCTTGCAGACGGTGTACCGCAACCAGACTTGAGGTGTCGCGCGGCCTAAAGGCCGTGCAGGCGGTCGCCGCGGCGAAAGCCGAGTAGTGGCTCGGCCAGGCCCTTGCCGATGGCCAGCACCTTGAACAGCTCGCCCATTTCATGCGGCGCGGTCAGCCGTTGCACCGCGCGCGCCGCACGGATGTAGTCTGGCTTTGTCTGATCGCCGCGTTCGGCGAGCAGTTCCAATACCCCGCAGTTGTACAGAAAACTCGCCTGAGTGATGTAGCCGTAGATCCCGAGTCCAGCTTCGAAGGCCGCTTCGGCAATGGCGGTGAAGTCCACGAAGGCGGTGATGTCGTTCAGCCCCGGCCACAGGAAGGGGTCGCCATGGGCGTGGTGACGGTAGTAGCACAGCAGCGTGCCGTTGCTGCGGCTGGGCAGGTAGTACTCGGCGCGGGGGTAGCCATAGTCGATCAGCAAGAGCGCGCCAGCGTCGAGCCGGTGCTGCCAGTCGGCAACCCACGCCGGTCCGGACAGGTTCAATTCGCTCACATATTCGCCCTCGGCCGGCATGGGCGCATTGAGCGCCTCGCTGGCGGCGCGTAGCTGCGCGCTGGCAGCCTCGTCTGCCCAGGTGAATGCGCCCGTGGCGTCGAGGGCCACGCCGCGCTCGAAGACCTCGCCGTCGCGCCAGACGAGCAAATGCACCGGCATCACGTCGAGCACTTCGTTGGCCACCACCGCGCCGGAGAAACGTTCGGGCAGGGCGTCGATCCAGCGCACCCGGTCGGCCAGCGCCGGCGCCCGCTCGCGCAGGGTGTCGGCCTGACGGCCACGCAGCTCGCCGGAGACTTCAAGAATCGAATACTGCTCGGGCGCACAGCCGAGCCGGTCGAGTGCCAGCAGCAGGTCGGCGGCGAGGTGACCGGTGCCGGCACCGACTTCGAGCACATGCGGGGCCGACTGTGCGGTGATTTCGGCAACTTGTTGCGCCAGCGCCTGACCAAAGAGCGGCGTCAGCTCCGGCGAGGTAATGAAGTCACCGGCCGCGCCAAACTTGTGTGCCCCACCGCTGTAGTAGCCCAGCCCCGGCGTGTACAGGGTTTGATGCATGTAGTCGGCAAAACTGATCCACCCGCCGGCCTCGGTGATCGCGGTGCGCAAACGTGCGACAAGTGCGTCGCTTTGCGCGAGGGCTTCATCCGATGGCTGGGGCAGGTTCATGGCGATTCCGTGCAAAAGCGCAAAGTTTACATGGCTGGCCGGGGCTTGTCGTTAGCCCCGCTGGCCGGGTATGGGATACTGCACGCTATCGTCATTCCTTCCCTTCGGGAGTGCTTTGTGTCGGCTGTGGATACCTCCCCTGTTGTTTTGATTTCCGGCGCCGCGCGGCGCGTTGGCGCGCAGATCGCGCGCGCTGTGCACGCGGCGGGCGCGCGCGTGGCGGTGCATTACCGCAGCTCCGCCGACGCGGCTGCGGCGCTGGCCGACGAGCTCAACACTCAGCGGCCGGGCTCGGCGGCGGTGTTTGCGGCGAATCTGGCCGATACCGCAGCCTTGCCCGCCCTGGTGTCGTCGGTGGTCGCGCATTTTGGCCGGCTCGATGGTTTGGTGAATAACGCCTCCAGCTTCTTCCCGACGCCGCTGGGCCAGATCGATGAAGCGGGCTGGGATGACCTGATCGGCTCCAACCTCAAGGCACCGCTGTTTCTGATGCAGGCGGCGGCGCCGGCCTTGCGCGCCAGTGGCGGCGCGATCGTCAATATTGTGGATATTCATGCCGACCGGCCGCTGGCGGGTTACCCGGTGTATTGCGCGGCCAAGGCGGGGCTCGCCGGGCTGACGCGCGCGATGGCGATTGAACTGGCGCCGGCGGTGCGGGTCAATGCTGTGGCGCCCGGTGCGGTGCTGTGGCCTGACGACGGGCAGTTCGACCCGGCCGAGCGGGCCGGAATCGTTGAGCACACA
>JBFIJC010000121.1:0-9728 GCA_041600915.1 Nitrogeniibacter sp. | reverse complement strand
GCCGGCATGCTGCTCAAGCGCCTGCAAGGCGTGACCCGCCGCCCATGGGTGCGGACCTTCGCCGGTGCGGTGGTGCTCGGTTTTGGCGTGTTCGGTTTGCTCAACGCCTCGACGCTCGGCAGTCGGCTGTGGAACGGCGTCCTGTGCGTGACATAGCGGGGGTCTGGCACATCAGGCTATTCTAATGTTCTCGCGGCGCTGTGTTGGTGCCGGTACGCATAGGGAGTCTGCAATGAGCAAATCCAGCCATGATCTGGTCCTTGAGGCCAAGCGTCTTATTCAAGAAGTGGATCTTGAGGGCGCCCGTCAACTCATTCAGGACGGCGCGGCGGTGCTTGATGTCCGCGAGCCCGACGAATACGCCGCCGGGCATGTGCCGGGTGCCATGAATATCCCGCGTGGCTTGCTCGAGTTCAAGCTGGCCTCGGTGCCCGAGCTGAACGATCCGAATCGCCCGATTCTCGTTTACTGCAAAACCAGCGGGAGGGCGGCGCTTGCCACGGCCGTCATGCAGGAGATGGGCGTGAACAGCGCCGTGTCGCTGGCGGGGGGCTTCGATGCCTGGGTCGCCGGCGACCTGCCGGTAGATCAGCCCGCGCCGATCGACTTCGAATAAGCGATGCTCAGTCGTCGTCCGGATGGGCGAGGGTGTGCAGGATCGGGCAGGGGAGCGTTGTCGACGTGTGTTCGCAGCAGCTCACCAGTTCGGTCAGGGCGCTGCGCATGGCGCTCAGCCGGGCCATGCGCTCGTCGATTTGCGCAAGCTTTTCCTTGGCCAGAGCACGGGCGGTATTGCGGTCGGTATGTTCGTCCAGCGCCAGCAGGTCTGCGATTTCGTCCAGGCTGAAACCAAGCTCCTGGGCCCGGCGGATAAAGCGTAGCCGCACGAGCGCGGCTTCGTTGTAATGGCGCACCTGCCCGTGGGTCGGTTCGGGGACCGCGAGCAGCGCGCGACGCTGGTAGTAGCGAACCGTTTCGACGCCGACGCCGGCGGCCGCGGCGAGGCGGCTGATCGTCATTGATGTCATGCTTGACTCCGTACCTGAGTACAGACTTTAGACTGCCGGTGTCAGACTCACAAGCCCACGCCATGAATACGCAAACCTCCGTCCGACCCGAGCGCCTCGACCTGCCGATCCGTGGCATGACCTGCGCGGCCTGCGCCAGTCGTATCGAGCGCGTCCTCAAGCGCTTGCCGGGCGTCGATGCCCAGGTCAATCTTGCGACCGAGCGGGCTGCGGTGCGGTTGTCCGGCCCGGACGCCGCCAGTGCCGCCGCCGTGGTGGCCGCGATCCGAAAGGCCGGCTTCGATGTGCCCGAAGCGCGGATCGAACTGGCGATTACAGGCATGACCTGCGCTGCCTGCGCCACCCGGCTTGAAAAGGTCTTGAATCGAATGCCGGAGGTGACGGCGACGGTCAATTTTGCGACTGAGACCGCGCAGATCCGCTTGCCGCCGGGCGCCGTGACGGAGGCGGATCTCATTGCCGCCGTCGATGGTGCCGGCTTCAAGGCACACCGCCGGGGCGAGGCCGCGCGTGCCGAAGAAAAGGTGCGCAAGGCGGCCGAGTGGCGTGCCGAGCGCAATCGATTCCTGATCTCGCTGCTGCTGACCGCGCCCTTGCTGGCACAGATGCCTGCCATGTTGTTCGGTACCGGCGAGCACGAGTTTGTGCCGCGCTGGTTGCAGTGGGTGCTGGCCACGCCGGTGCAGTTCTGGATTGGTTTGCGCTTCTATCGCGGCGCCTGGTCTTCCCTGCGCGGTGGTGGCGCAAACATGGATGTGCTCGTGGCGCTGGGCACCTCGATGGCCTATGGCTTCAGTGTGATCGTGACCCTGCTCGGGCGGATGGATCTGCATGTGTATTTCGAGGCCTCGGCCACCATCATCACGCTGGTGCTGATGGGCAAGCTGCTGGAGGCGCGGGCCAAGGCGCGCACCTCCGAGGCCCTGGAGGCACTGGTGCGGCTACAGCCCCGCACGGCCTGGGTGGAACGCGACGGGGTGCTGCACGAGGTTCCGGTCGATAGCCTGTCGCCGGGTGACCGTTTTGTGGTGCGAGCGGGTGACAGCGTGCCGGTTGACGGCGTGGTGCGTGCCGGGCAGTCGGCGCTGGACGAGTCAATGCTCACCGGCGAGAGCTTGCCGGTGGCCAAAACCGAGGGCGATGCGGTGTTCGCCGCCACGGTCAATAGCGACGGCGCTTTGCATTGCGAGGCGACCGGCGTTGGCAGCGAGACCTTGCTGGCCGGCATCATCCGGCTGGTTGAGCAGGCGCAGGGCAGCAAAGCCCCGGTGCAACGCCTGGCCGATCAGGTGGCCGCCGTGTTTGTGCCGGTGGTGGTGGTCATTGCGGCGCTGACCTTCTTTGGCGCGTGGTGGTGGGGCGGCTCGATGGCCGAGGCGCTGGTCAATGCGGTCGCGGTGCTGGTGATTGCCTGCCCCTGCGCGCTCGGCCTGGCAACGCCGACCGCCATCATGGTGGGCACCGGCCTGGGCGCCAATCACGGCATTCTGGTGAAAAACGCCGAGGCATTGGAGCGCGCGCAAAACCTGAGCGTGCTGGCGGTCGACAAGACCGGCACCTTGACCGAGGGGCGCCCCGCAGTGACTGATGTGCTGCCGGAGGCGGGCTTTGATCGTGAGGATCTGCTTGCCTGGGCGGCGGCGCTGGAGTCGGCCAGTGGACATCCGCTGGCGCGGGCGGTGGTTGCTGCCGCGGCGAAGGTGCCGGCGGCTGAGGCGGTCGACACCGTGCCCGGGCTGGGGGTGTGCGGGACGGTCGATGGGCGGGCGGTGCTGGTGGGCAGCCCGACTTTTTTGCGCAACAGCGGGGTGGATGTGCCGGATGAGCGCGTGAGTGCTTTGGCGGCGCAGGGGCGCACGCTGGTGGCGGTAGCCGTGGATGGGCGCCTGGCCGGGATCATTGGCGTGGCCGATCCGCTGCGCAGCACTTCGGCGGCGGCGGTGTCGCGATTGCAGCGCGCGGGTATCGAGGTGGTCATGCTCACGGGCGATCATCCGGCCACGGCGCGTGCGGTGGCCGAGGCGGTGGGCATTTTGCGCTACGAGGCGGGCGTGCTGCCGGCCGACAAGGCAACGGCGGTGAAGGCGCTGGCTGCGGACGGCCGGCTTGTCGGCATGGTGGGGGACGGCATCAACGACGCGCCCGCACTGGCGGCGGCGGATGTGTCCTTCGCCATCGGCACCGGGGCGGATGTGGCGGTGGCGGCCGCCGACATTACCTTGATGCGGGGCGATCTGAACGGTGTGGCGGATGCGGTCGAGCTGTCGCGCGCGACCCTGACCAAGATTCGTCAGAATCTGTTTTTTGCCTTTATCTACAACGTGCTCGGCATTCCGCTTGCCGCTGTGGGTTTTCTCAATCCCGTCGTGGCCGGGGCGGCGATGGCACTCAGTTCGGTGTCGGTGGTGAGCAACTCGCTGCTGCTCAAGCGGTGGCGGCCGAGCCGGTAATATTTTCAATACTCTCGGGAGAAGGATATGGCGCAAGTCAAAATCAAAGTGGGTGGTATGAGCTGTCAGGGCTGCGTCAAAGGCGTGACCGCCGCGTTGACGGCGGTCGCTGGCGTAGCTGCGGTGAATGTGGATCTCGCTGCGGGCGAGGCCAGTGTCGAGTTCGACCCTGAGCAGGTCACGGTGGCAGCGCTGAGTCAGGCCGTTGAGGATGCGGGCTTCGAGGCGGGGTGATTGCCCAGCTTGAGCAGTAGCTGACGGAAAGCCGCCGGCGCGAGCGGTTTGGCGTAGAGGTAGCCTTGCGCGAGGTCGCACTTGAGGTGTGACAGAAAGGCGGCCTGGGCTTCGGTCTCGATACCCTCGGCGACAACGGCCATACCCATGTGATGGGCGATGCCGATGATCGCTTCGGTCAGGTGGGCATCTTCGGGGTCGTCGGGCAGGTCGCGCACGAAGGAGCGGTCGATCTTGAGCTTGTCGAGCTTGAAGCGCTTGAGGTAGGCCAGTGATGAATAGCCGGTGCCGAAGTCGTCGATGGCGAGTTTCACGCCCAGGGTGTTGATGGCGGCCAGCGTGCTGGCCGCCTCTTCCGGGTGCGACATCAGCGCGCTTTCGGTGACTTCCAGTTCGAGCAGGTGCGCGGGCAGGCCGCTGTTGCCGAGGGCGTCGAGCACCGTTGTTTCGAGAATGTCGCGGCGCACCTGAAGTGCGGAAATATTCACGGCAATCGACACTTCCTGCAGGCCTTCATCGCGCCACTGCTGCGCGATGCTGCAGGCGTGGCGCAAGACCCAGGCGCCGAGGGGCAGGATGAGGCCGGTTTCTTCGGCGATGGGGATGAACTGATCGGGCGGAATCATGCCGCGTTCTGGATGCTGCCAGCGCAGCAGGGCCTCGGCGCCCACCAGCTGGCCGGTTGCCAGATTGAATTGTGGCTGGAAGTGCAGCGAGAACTCTTCACGCGACACTGCGCGGCGCATGTCGTTTTCAAGCGCCAGGCGTGTCTGGGCGCGGTCGTTCAGGTCGGCGGTAAAGAACTGGTAGCTGTTGCGGCCGTTTTCCTTGGCGTAGTACATCGCCGCGTCGGCGTTCTTGAGCAGCAAGTCGCGGTTGTCCCCGTCCTCGGGCGAGACGGTGATGCCGATGCTGGGGGTGATGCTCATTTCGTGGCCGCTGACCTCGTAGGGCGTGGCGAGCGCCTTGAGGATCTTGCTGGCGACCGCGGCCGCACGCCCGGCGGTGTCGAGGTCGGTCAGAAGCACGACAAACTCGTCGCCGCCCAGGCGGCTGACCGTGTCGGTGGCGCGGACGACGGCGCTCAGACGTGAGGCGACCTGACGGAGCAGGCCGTCACCGACCGCATGGCCGAGGGAGTCGTTGATGTTCTTGAAGCGGTCGAGATCAATGAACAGCACGCCCAGGTGTTTGCGATTGCGTCGTGCGCTCTCGAGCGCGGTGCTCATGCGGTCGAGCAGCAGCGTGCGGTTGGGCAGGCCGGTCAGGGCGTCGTATTCGGCCAGGTGACGCAGACGCTGCTCGGTCAGCTTGCGCTCTGAAATGTCCGAGATCGAGACCACGAAATGGGTGGCGCGTCCGGTGTCGCTGGTCACGGCGCCGAGCGAGATCCAGCCCGGATAGCGGCTGCCATCAGCCCGGTGGAGCTGAGCTTCACCGGCCCAATGGCGCGTCGAGCGCAGACGGGCGACGGTGTTGCGCCAGGTTTCGCCGTCGGCGGGCTCGCCGATGAGTTGTTCGGCGCAGTGACGGCCCACCACATCGGACTGGAGGTAGCCGCTGATGCGCTCCAGCGCCGGGTTCACCGACACGATCCGGAAGCGATTGTCGAGAATTGCGATGGCCTCGTTGCTGGCCTCGAAGACCTGTGCCGAGAGTCGCAGCTCGCGTGCGCTCTCCTTGAGGGCGCGTTTGCGCTCCTCGATGTCGTGCTGGTAGTAGCGGAAGCGACGGTCGATCCAGCGGTAAAAAAGGATCGATCCGAGCAATGAGATGACAGAGGCCAGCAGCATGGTGAACACGGTGACAGTGAAGTCGTCACGCTTGTTGGCCTCCATGCGCGCGCGCTCGCGGGCAATGATTGGGGCGGCGGCGTCGAGGCGGCCGATGGCGGCCAGCGTCCACCCCCATTGATCCTGTCCGGTGACGTAGCCTAAATGCTGGCGCTCCGATTTGGGCGTGCCGGGTGTTGTGCCCCGGTCGAACGCAAGCTTCAAAGTGCTGCCACCCAGGCGTCCGGCACGGGCGATCTGGTGCACCCATTCCGGTGCCGGCCCCGTGAGTGAGGACGGCAATGCGCCACCGCTGGCCGTCAGAATCTGGCTGTGCTGATTCACCACGACGATGATCCGGTCGTCGAGGGGGCTGTAGCGAGAAAGCGCTTCCAGCGCGCGGTCACGGGCGGTGATCTGTGCTTTCTGATTGAGCGTGCCGACACCGATGATCCAGTCAAACGGCGCAAAGCGGGTGACGTGGGCAAAAATGTCGTTCATCACCTTGGCGTCGTTCGTCGGGCGCCAGCGAAGCCGTGTATAGCCGTTGCCCAACGTGGCGGCATCGCTCAGGCGTTCGGTCAGCGGCTGCCCAAGGTCGTCAATGCGATTGGCCAGGGACCGGCCTTCCTGATTGGGGTCGAGCGAAAACAGACGGATGCGGCCGTCGGATTCGATGATGAACGGGACGATGCCTTGATCAGGCCGCCCCATGGGGCGCAACAGTTCAGTGAGGATGAGGCGCAGCTGCGTCTCACTCACTGTGCCGTTCAGGCGATGGTAGGTGCGCTCAAAGGCGTCCAGTGCGACCGTCGCTTCATGCTTGAGCTGTATGGCCAGATCGCTCTCAAAGGCGTTGCGACGTTCATCGAGATTCTTCGCCAGGTGGGTCACTTCTTCTTTGAGTGATTGTTCGAGGCGCGAAAAGGCCTGCGTGTCGATGTCGTCGATGCGCGCCTGAAAGGCCTGTTCGTGCCGGTAGATGTAGTAGCTGCCCATACTCACCAGCAGGCCAAGGACGAGCGCCAGCATGCCGGTCAGCATCACGCGCGGCAACCATCGTTCGGCGCGTGCGGAGGGAATGCCAGTCGTGTCGGCGCTGGCAGCGGGTGTGGACGGCTCGGACATCGGCCGGATGTCTCCTTGTTGGCACCGGGACATGGCCGGCGCATCGGACTCATTCATTCGTTTGATTTAACGGCCGGCGAAGCCCCGGCTTGAGTCATTGGCGGTCGTTTTAGGCTGCGGGGTTTTTGGCCATCCGCAAAAACCCCTATAATCATCAAAATTTTTAACGGGGAGGGTTGTATGGGATTCGATCAAGTTACCGCGGGCAAGGATGTTCCGAACGATATCAATGTCATTATCGAGATCTCGGCGCAGGGCGAGCCGATCAAGTTTGAAGTGGATAAAGACAGCGGCTGCGTGTTTGTCGACCGCTTCATGGGGACGAGCATGCGCTACCCCTGCAACTACGGTTATGTGCCGCACACGGTCGCCGGTGATGGTGATCCGGTCGACGTGCTGGTGGTGACCCCCTTCCCGCTGCAGCCGGGTGTGGTTATCCGCTGCCGCCCGGTCGGCGTGCTGAAGATGGAAGACGAGTCCGGCGAAGACGCAAAAGTGGTCGCCGTGCCGGTGTCCAAGCTCACGCCGCTGTACAACAAGGTCGAGACCACTGAGGACCTGCCCGAACTGCTGATGAAGCAGGTCGTTCACTTCTTCGAGCACTACAAGGACCTGGAGCCGGGCAAGTGGGTCAAGGTTGTCGGCTGGGGCACGGTGGAAGACGCCCGTCAGGAAATCCTGAACGGCATCGCCAACGCTTGATTGCATCATCCGTGTCTGAAAAGCCCGCTTCGTGCGGGCTTTTTTTATGGTTTCAGCGTCTGGTCGCGGAAGGGGCTGCGTTCGTCGAGCTCGTCGAGATAGCCGGCGATGCCATCGCGTTCGCGCCGCAGGTAGTCAGCGATGGCGTTGCCAAAGCGGGCATCGCGAATCCAGTGCGCAGAGGTGATTGGTGTCGAGGCCAGTCCGCGCGAGAGTTTGTGCTCGCCCTGTGCGCCGCCTTCGAAGCGCGCCAGTCCGTGCGTGATCGCGTAGTCGATCGCCTGGTAGTAGCAGGCTTCGAAATGCAGGCAGGAGATGTCTTCGACCGCGCCCCAGTAGCGGCCGTAGAGCGCATGCGCGTCGGCCAGAAACCAGGCGCAGGCCACGGCCCGGCCATCGCGATAGGCCGTCAGCAGGCGCACCGAATCCGGCGCCGTGGCGTTGAGGCGGGCGAAGAAGTCTCGCGACAGATAGGGTGTTGAGCGGCGCAGGGCGTAAGTGAGGCAGTAGCAGTGGTGAAAGAAATCGAGCTCGGCCTCGCTGATCTCGTGCCCCGACTGCCAGACGAAGCTGACCCCGGCGGCGGCCACGCGTTGACGCTCTTGCCGGATTTTCTTGCGCTTGTCTCGGGTGAGATGGCTGAGGAAATGCGAAAAATCGGTGTAGTCGTGATTGCGCCAGTGAAACTGCACGCCGTGGCGGATCTGCATCCCGGCGGCGGCGAGCAGGTCGGTGTCTTCCTGGTTTGGAAAGAGCACATGAAAGGAGCTGGCTTCGCCGGCACCGATCCAGGCGAGTGTGTCGTGGAGTAGTTGCGTGCGGGCGGCCGTGTCAATGCCGAGCAGGCGGCGACCCGGCAGCGGTGAGAACGGAATGGCGCACAGCCACTTGGGGTAATAAGCGAGGCCGTGCTGCTCATAGGCTTGCGCCCAGGCCCAGTCGAAGACGTATTCGCCCCAGGAGTGACTTTTGCGATACAGCGGCATCGCCGCCACCAGGCGTTCGCCGCGCCATAGCGTGGCGTGGTGGGGCGTCCAGCCGGTGTCGGCGCTGGCGCAGCGACTGGCTTCGAGGGCGTTGAGAAACGCGTGCCGCAGGCCGGCATGGTCGCCTGCGAGGGCGTTCCAGGCGGACGCCTCAATGTCTTCGATACGGTTGAAAAATCGGAGTATGTCGCTCATCGGCTGGCATTCTTGGCTGTGCGTATCGTGCGTCGGTGGATGGCTCGCATCGACTGCTGCATGATGGGGCAGAGTGTTCCCGCCTGACGGGGTCTCGGGCCCCAAGGGGTTTATCCACGGCTTATCCACAGGCTTGTGCACCGGAATTGTGGATAGCTTGAAGTGCGCCGCACTCAGCACAAATCCGGGGGCAGACGGTATAGTTACACGCCTATGAAAACATCGCTTGCTATTGCCGTCGCCCAGTTCAACCCCGTGGTGGGCGACCTGTCCGGGAATGTGGCGCAAATCCGTGCGGCCATGGATGCCGCCGTTGCCGAGGGCGCGCGCCTGCTGCTGACGCCGGAATTGTCGATCTGCGGCTATCCGCCAGAAGATCTGCTGCTACGCCCCGATTTTTACGACAGCTGTCGTCAGGCGGTTGAGGCGCTGGCCTTGCAGACCGACGAGTTGGCCGTGGTGGTGGGTTATCCCGAGGCCGATGGCGACACGCGCTATAACGCGGCGGCGGTGCTGCGTCATGGCCGCATCGTGGCGCACTACCGCAAGCAGCGACTGCCGAACTACGAAGTGTTTGATGAGCTCCGCTACTTTGGTGTGGGCGACAAGCCGTGTGTGTTCGAGGTCGACGGCGTGCGTTGCGGGCTGTTGATCTGTGCCGATCTGTGGGGCGCCGAGCCGACCAAGGGGCTGATCGAGGCGGGCGCCGATGTCATTCTGACGATCAACGCTTCGCCCTGTCATTTGAACAAGCAACAAGACCGTTATCGTGTGGCCAAGGCGCGGGCGAGCGAAAGCGGCTTGCCGGTGCTCTACGCCAACATGGTGGGCGGGCAGGACGAGCTGGTGTTTGACGGTGCGTCCTTCGCCATGCAGGCCGACGGCTCTGTTGCCTGGCAGGCCCCGGCGTTTGATGCGCACGCCTGCGTGGTACGGCTCCATGCCGGCGCCTGGTTGCCAGCCGCCGTGTCGCCGCTGCCGGAGATCGAAGAAGAAGCCTATACCGCGCTGGTGGTGGGCGTGCGTGATTACCTCGGCAAGAATGGCTTTCCCGGCGCCATCATCGGTTTGTCGGGCGGCATCGATTCGGCACTGACCTTGGCGGTGGCGGTCGACGCGCTCGGCGCCGACAAGGTGCGCGCAGTGATGATGCCTTCGCCCTACACGGCCCAGATGAGTCTCGACGACGCCGCCGAAATGGCGCGCATTCTGGGCGTGCGCTACGACGTGCTG
>JBFIJC010000120.1:0-9937 GCA_041600915.1 Nitrogeniibacter sp. | reverse complement strand
TGGGTGCAGACCTGCATGTTTGCCTGGGATGGCGAGGCGCCCAATGATGCGGCGATCAGTGCGTATCTGGAAACGCTTGGCGCGGCCGGGATTGATGCGCTTGAAGGCGTGCTTCTCTATGGTGTGGTGCGTGCGTCGATGCAGCCAGAGGCGGTGCGCGTGAGTGCGCTCGATGAGGCCGGGCTGCAGTTGATTGGCGAGCGTATAAAAGAAAAAGGGCTGACGGTTCGCGTCAGCCCCTGATCTCCGGCGCCGGGCCGGTCAAGCCTTCTTTGGCTTGCGTGCCGCGCGGGCTTCTTTTTTGAGCGTCTTGTACAGCTCGGGGTTCGACTTCTTCAGGTAGTCCGCCATCTCCATGTCGTCACGTCGCACTTTCTCGATGTCGACCTGTTCGATGTGCACCAGACGCAGCAGGGCCTGCACCGGGCGGGGGATGTTGCGGCCGCTCTCGTAGCGGGAGCCGCCGCTCTGGGTGACGCCAATGCGTGACCAGAACTGGGACTGGTTGAGGCCGAGCTTGCGACGCACTTCGCGGACGTCAATTTTCTCGTTGGTTTTCATGATGAGTGTTCTCCTTGCGTATTTTGTGTGGGTATGACCAGGTTCTTTATAAAGAGTTCGCGTTACTACTTTGGTCATACGTTGATCGGAGTATAGGAAACTCTGTGGAAACCACACAAGCATTTTTTTTGATCTTTCGACTAGTTCGTTTGGATATTTATAGGGGGTGGGCGTGACATGGTCAAGGACTTGCCCTTGAGCGTGTCGCTACCCGGAACGGGCGGATGTCGCGCGGTTGCTGGATCTCGTGTTTTTTTCCAGTGCCGGGAGTGACGATGGAGTGCACCTCTGGCGCCGGATTTTGCGGAATGACATTGCCGTTTTGCCGTTCGTCGGCAAAGCTGTTGAGTGTGGAAAAAATCACACACGGCTTGACGGTCGTTTCTTGCTGCATTCAAGAGAGTGTCGATTTGCTGGCTATACCGTTGGGCGAAAAGCATTGTCATTAGTCAAAATTCTGATCTTCTGTTTGCGCTGCTCTATGGACCGAACGGTCGATTAAGGAATGTTTTTCTATAAAGTTGGAAGCAAAGCGTTTCAATCGGTAAGATTGTGCCGTTTTGCTCTGGGGTTGCGGCGTCCCATGACGGGATTGCGTAGCTCTGTTGCTCACTCTCTATTGATAGGCACGTTTTCATGCATTTCAGGCTACAGAAAGGCTTGGATCTACCCATCAGCGGGGTGCCGGAGCAGCGCATCCATGATGCGGCACCGGTTCAGCATGTCGCGGTCGTTGGTGTTGACTACAACGACCTGAAAGCGACCATGCGCATTGCCGAGGGGGACCGGGTTAAACGCGGTCAAGCGCTGTTCGAGCACAAAAAATTGCCGGGTGTCTGTTACACCGCACCGGGCGGCGGCGAGGTGGTGGCGATCCATCGCGGCGCACGTCGTGCGCTGCTGTCGGTAGTGATCCGCTTGGACGAGGTCGAAGAGACGGTCGAGTTCGAGGCTCACGATGCCGCGAGCCTTGCCACACTTGATGCGGCTCGCGCTGTCGAACAACTCTGTGCGTCAGGTCTGTGGACAAGTTTGCGGACGCGTCCCTTCAGCAAGGTGCCCGACCCCCAGACGCGCCCCAGCGCCATTCTTGTCACTGCCATGGATACGCATCCGCTGGCGGCGGACGTGTCTTTGCTGATCGCGCAGCATCCGGACGACTTTCAGAATGGTTTGAAAGTCCTCTCTCGTCTGACCGAGGGCAAGGTCTGGGTGTGTGCTGCATCGGGCGCCAAGATTGCGCTTCCCGAAGGCAATGCGCAGATTCAGCGCGCTGATTTCGAAGGGCCGCATCCGGCCGGACTGCCTGGTACACATATCCACTTCCTGTCTCCCGTCAGTGAGAATCGGACGGCATGGTATGTCGGCGCGCAGGACGTGATTGCGATCGGCAAACTGTTCACAAGCGGCCAACTCGATGTCTCACGTGTGGTGTCGCTGGCGGGGCCGGTCGTCAAGCAGCCGCGCCTCGTGCGCACTCGCATGGGTGCCAGCCTGGTTGAGCTGACCGAAGGGCAGCTCAACGCCGGTAAAAATCGCCTGATCTCCGGCTCGGTTTTCGGCGGACGCACAGGGCGGGATGCGCTGGCGTATCTCGGTCCGTATCACCAGCAGGTGTCCTGCCTGAAAGAAGGCAATGACCGGGAGTTCATGCACTTCATGCGTGCAGGCGTGAACAAGCACTCGGTACTCAATATCTTCATTTCCAAGCTGCTGGGCGCAAAACGCCTGGACATGACCACGACCACCAACGGAAGTCCGCGTGCCATGGTGCCGGTGGGCAACTACGAACTGGTCATGCCGCTGGACATTCTGCCGACCCAGTTGCTTCGCTATCTGGTGGTTGGCGATACCGAAATGGCGCTCAAGCTCGGTGCGCTGGAACTGGACGAAGACGATCTGGCGCTGTGCACGTATGTCTGTGCCGGTAAATATGAATACGGTCCTATCCTGAGGGATATCCTGGCCCGCATCGAGAAGGAAGGCTGATTATGGGGCTTCGTCAATACCTCGATTCGATCGAGCATCATTTCGAGAAGGGTGGAAAGTACGAGAAGTGGTATGCGCTTTTTGAAGCGGCCGATACCTTCTTCTACCGCCCCGGAAGTGTGACCCGAACGACATCGCACGTCCGTGATGGTCTCGACCTCAAACGGATGATGATTACCGTCTGGTTGTGTACCTTCCCGGCCATGTTCTTCGGTATGTGGAACGTCGGCTTTCAGGCCAACACCGCGCTGGCCGCCAATGCCGAGCTGCTGGCAGCTCAGGAGGGCTGGCGCATCGGCCTGATCCAGGCGATGGCGGGTTTTGATCCCGGCAGTATCTGGGACAACTTCATCCATGGCGCTGCGTATTTCCTGCCCATTTATCTGGTGACCTTTGTGGTCGGCGGTTTCTGGGAGGTGTTGTTCGCGACGATCCGTCGGCATGAGGTCAACGAAGGTTTCTTCGTTACCGGCGTGTTGTTTGCGCTGACGCTGCCGCCGTCCATTCCGCTGTGGCAGGTGGCTATCGGCATCAGCTTTGGCGTGGTCATCGGCAAGGAAGTGTTCGGGGGGACGGGCAAGAACTTCCTCAACCCGGCACTGGCGGGGCGGGCATTCCTGTTCTTCGCTTACCCGGCGCAGCTGTCGGGCGACGCCGTCTGGACCTCGGTCGATGGCTTTACCAGCGCAACCGCGCTTGGCAATGCCGCTGCCGGTGGTGTTGACGCCGTGGTCATGGCTGGTCTGACCTGGACGGATGCCTTCCTCGGCGTCATGCAGGGCTCGATCGGTGAGACCAGCACGCTGGCCATCCTGATTGGCGGCATCGCCTTGCTGATCATGCGTATTGCCGCCTGGCGCATTGTGGCTGGCGTGATGTTGGGCATGATCGTCATCAGCCTGCTGTTCAATGCCATTGGTTCAGACACCAACCCGATGCTGGCCATGCCCTGGTACTGGCACCTGGTGCTGGGCGGTTTCGCCTTTGGCATGATGTTCATGGCCACCGACCCGGTGTCGGCATCCATGACCAACACGGGCAAGTGGATATTTGGCGCGGTGATCGGCGGTATGGCGGTCATGATCCGCGTGGTCAATCCGGCCTTCCCCGAGGGCATGATGCTGGCCATCCTGTTCGGTAACCTGTGCGCGCCGCTGATCGACCATTTCGTGGTGCAGGCAAACATCAAGCGGAGGCTGGCCCGTAATGTCTAATAAGGAATCGACCTCCCGTACGCTGGTGGTCGCGCTCGCGGTCAGTCTGGTGAGTTCGGTGTTCGTGGCCGGTGCGGCCGTGTCCCTGAAGCCGATCCAGATTGAAAACCGCCAACTCGACAAGCAGCGAAGCATTCTGGCCATTGCCGGCCTGGGCGAAGCACAGCTCAGTGGCGCGGCCGTCAAGAAGCTCTTCGGTGAGCGGATCTCCGCCAAAGTGGTGGACCTGAGCTCTGGTGACTATGTCGACCAATTCGACGCGGCGAGCTTCGATCCGCTCAAGGCCTCACGTGACCCGAAGCTCTCGGAAGAACTCGCGGGTAGCGACGATATCGCCCTGATCAAGCGGCGTGAGCGTTACACCACGGTCTATACCGTCGAGCAGGACGGCAAGCTCGAGTCCCTGATCCTGCCGATTCGCGGCTATGGCTTGTGGTCCACGCTGCACGGCTTCATTGCCGTCAAGGCCGACCTGAACACCGTGGTGGGTCTGGGCTTCTATCAACACGCCGAAACCCCGGGTCTTGGTGGCGAAGTCGACAATCCCAAATGGAAGGGCATCTGGCCCGGCAAGCAGCTTTTTGATGACGCCGGCAAACCGGTGATTCGTATCGTCAAGGGCGGTGTTGATCCGGCCAGCGCGTCGGCGGTGCATCAGGTCGATGCGCTGGCAGGCGCCACGCTGACCAGCAATGGCGTCGATCGTTTGCTGCAATTCTGGCTGGGTGAGCAGGGCTTTGGCCCGTATCTGGCAAAACTGCGCGCACAGGGGGTCTGATCATGGCGAAACCAACTATCAAGGAAGTCCTGCTCAATCCGATCTTCAACAACAATCCGATCGGCCTGCAGATTCTTGGCATCTGTTCGGCGCTGGCTGTCACGTCCAACCTCAAGACCGCCCTGGTCATGTCGGTTGCGCTGACGCTGGTGACCGCGTTTTCGAACCTGTTCATCTCGATGATCCGAAAGCAGATCCCCAGCTCGATCCGCATGATCGTGCAGATGGTGATCATCGCCTCGCTGGTGATCGTGGTGGATCAGATCCTGCGCGCCTATGCCTTTGGCCTGGCCAAGCAGTTGTCGGTGTTCGTCGGACTGATCATCACCAACTGTATCGTCATGGGCCGTGCCGAAGCCTTCGCCATGCAGAACCCGCCAATGCTGTCGTTCATGGACGGTATCGGCAACGGTCTGGGCTATAGCGTCATGCTGATCGTGCTCGGCGTGATCCGCGAGCTCTTCGGCGCCGGCAAGTTGCTGGGCTTTGAAGTGCTGGCGCTGGCCAAGGATGGCGGCTGGTATGTGCCCAACGGCATGCTGCTGCTCCCGCCGTCGGCCTTCTTCCTGATCGGTCTGATCATCTGGGGTTTGCGCACCTGGAAGAAGAATCAAAATGAAGCGCCGGCGTTCACGCTGGCTCCACAAGTGGCTAATCAGGAGGTGCACTGATATGGAGCATCTCATCAGTCTGTTTGTTCGGGCGGTGTTCATCGAGAACATGGCCCTGGCCTTCTTCCTCGGGATGTGCACTTTCATTGCCATCTCGAAGAAGGTCGAGACCGCGATCGGTCTGGGTGTGGCTGTGGTCGTTGTGCAGACCATCACCGTGCCGGCCAACTACCTGATCTACAACCTGCTGCTGCGCGAAGGCGCACTGGCCTGGGCCGGCTTCCCAGAAGTCGACCTGTCCTACCTTGGCCTGCTGTCCTACATCGGCGTGATCGCTGCGATCGTGCAGATTCTGGAAATGCTGCTCGATAAATACGTCCCCAGCCTCTACAACGCGCTGGGCGTGTTCCTGCCGCTGATCACGGTGAACTGCGCCATTCTGGGCGGCACGCTGTTCATGGTCGAGCGGGACTACAACATGTCTGAGAGCGTGGTGTACGGTCTTGGCTCCGGGTTCTCCTGGGCGCTGGCCATTGCGCTGCTGGCAGGTATTCGCGAGAAGCTCAAGTACAGCGACGTGCCCGATGGCCTGCAAGGCCTGGGCATCACTTTCATCACCATCGGGCTGATGTCGCTTGGCTTCATGTCTTTCTCCGGTGTTCAGCTGTAAGGACGGACAGACCCAATGAACAATCTGGAAATCATCCTCGCAATCGGGATGTTCACCGCGATCGTGCTGGCACTCGTCGTCTTCATTCTGATGGCGCGTGCGCGGCTGGTCTCAAGCGGCGACGTTACGATCGATATCAATGGTGAGCACAAACTCACGGTGCCGGCGGGCGGCAAGCTGCTGCAGACGCTCGCCAACCACAACATTTTCCTGTCATCGGCCTGTGGCGGCGGTGGCACCTGCGCGCAGTGCAAGTGCGTTGTTGAAGAGGGCGGTGGCGAAATGCTGCCGACCGAAGAGTCGCACTTCACCAAGCGCCAGCGTGTAGAGGGCTGGCGTCTGTCCTGCCAGACCCCGGTCAAGCAGGACATGAAGGTCGAGGTGCCCGAAGAGGTCTTCGGCGTCAAGAAGTGGGAGTGCACCGTCGAGTCCAACCCCAACGTGGCGACCTTCATCAAGGAACTCACGTTGCGCCTGCCGGACGGCGAGAGTGTCGACTTCCGCGCCGGCGGCTATGTGCAGCTCGAATGCCCGCCGCACGTTGTGAATTACAAGGACTTCGACATCGAAGAGCGCTTCCACGGCGACTGGGACAAGTTCAATCTGTGGCGCTTTGTCTCCAAGGTGGACGAAACCGTGATCCGCGCCTACTCGATGGCCAACTATCCGGAAGAAGAGGGCGTGGTGAAGTTCAACATCCGTGTTGCCTCACCGCCGCCCAACCGCGACGACATCCCGCCGGGTCAGATGTCCTCATGGGTGTTCGGCCTGAAGCCGGGCGACAAGGTCACCGTGTATGGTCCGTTCGGCGAGTTCTTCGCCCGCGAGACCGACAACGAAATGGTGTTTGTGGGTGGCGGTGCCGGTATGGCGCCGATGCGCTCGCATATCTTCGACCAGCTCAAGCGCCTCAAGAGCACGCGCAAGATCACGTTCTGGTATGGCGCACGCTCGCTGCGCGAGACCTTCTATGTCGACGAGTTCAACAAGCTGCAGGAAGAGAACCCGAACTTCACCTGGCATCTGGCGCTGTCCGATCCGCTGCCGGAAGACAACTGGACGGGACACACCGGCTTTATCCACAACGTGCTCTACGAGAACTATCTCAAGGATCACCCGGCGCCGGAAGACTGCGAATTCTATATGTGCGGGCCCCCGATGATGAACTCGGCGGTGATCAACATGCTGGTCGATCTCGGCGTCGAACGCGAGAACATCATGCTCGACGACTTCGGTGGTTGATCGAACCGGCTTACGGACGAGGAACGCGAGATGAGTATTTTCGTGGTGACCTTTGCGGTCATTCTCTTTGTGGTGCTGGCGATGGCGATCGGCGTGATCGCCGGTCGCAAGCCGATTGGTGGAAGTTGTGGCGGGATGGGTGCGGTGGGACTCGAATGTGAGGCCGGCTGCGCCAAGCCCTGCCCGAAGCGACGCGCTCGCATGAAAGCGCAAGCGGAAGGAAAGGAATAAGAATGCTGCGTTCGTTGAAAGTCAAAGATTACATGACGCGGGATCCGCTGTCGTTTTCGCCCCAGATGGAAGTGCTCAAAGCGGTTCACCAACTGCTGACTCATCACCTCAGTGGTGCCCCCGTGGTTGATGATGCCGGCAAGGTCGTTGGTTTTCTGTCCGAGAAGGACTGCCTCAAGGCGGCGCTCAACGCGACCTATTACGAGGAGTTCGGCGGGCAGGTGAAGCAGTTCATGACATCACCGGCCATCACCATTGATGTTGAATCCACGCTGACCGATGCCGCCGAGATGTTTGTCTCCAAGGCCCATCGTTGCTACCCCGTGATGGATGATGGTCGTCTCGTCGGGCAGTTGTCTCGTCACAACACCTTGGCCGCCCTGGAGCGGCTCTGGTAAGCCCCGTCTGATCCATTGCTGCGTGCGCGCGACGCGTTCGTACGTGGCAATGGCGCTTTCATGACGGGTCGTGCCGCGCTTTGATTTGAAGCCGCCAAAATCGCCCGAGCCACGGCGTGCGTCCTGCACGCATCAATTGGAAGCCTGCGCCGTCCATTCCCCCGATATTTACGCAAGCTGACAGCAGCAGCCACGCCACATGGCGAGGTGTGCATGTGAGATTTGTTGCGTGGCGGCCGTGATTTTCGGTATGTTCCCGACGCTGGCTGCGCCGGTTCGGCCAGAGGTATTCAGCCGTGATGAAAATCCATCATAAAGTGGTTTGACCGCAGGGCCCGAAACCGATATTATCGCGGCCCTGTGGTGAGGAGACGTGGCCGAGAGGTCGAAGGCACTCCCCTGCTAAGGGAGCATACCGTCAAAAGCGGTATCGAGGGTTCGAATCCCTCCGTCTCCGCCACCCACAGTGCTTTACGGCGTTTATTCTTCATCGTATAATCGCTGGCTTCGCGGTTGCGCTCGTAGCTCAGTTGGATAGAGTACCTGGCTACGAACCAGGGGGTCGTGGGTTCGAATCCTGCCGAGCGCGCCACACCGAACAAGTAAGAAGAAAGCGAAAAGGCCGCGTCCAGCGCGGCTTTTTTAGTCCGGGCTGATGGCCATGCCTGAAACCGGAAACGCGCTCGTAGCTCAGTTGGATAGAGTACCTGGCTACGAACCAGGGGGTCGTGGGTTCGAATCCTGCCGAGCGCGCCAGTTTTTGATAAAGGGCACTTCTTTGAAGTGCCCTTTATTGTTTCTGCAGTCCTTTATTCAATGCGTCGAATCCCAATAACGTGCCAAGGCTGATCCGCCCGGGACGCCGGCCGTTTTATCCCTATCGTGATGTGTCAGCCCTGAAGACCTGGGTGTACCTCGTCTGAATGAGCGATTACGATCGCTTGAAGCGCGTACATCGTGTGGCCGTCGCCGTGAGCGTCTGATCTGAATCCCCTGTTCGGGTTCCGGTCGCTCCCGCAGTTGCCGGTTGCTACGCGCTGCACAATCAAGGCGGAAACGGATCTCATGACGCAATCGACAGCAGCACCCACACGGCGAAAATCCCGCACCGGCCCGCGCGGCCGACCGGTGGACCCGCAGGCGCTCACCGATGTCGAGGCGCTGGTCGGTCATTTGCCGCGTGCGCGCGATCAACTCATTGAGCACCTGCATCGCCTGCAAGATCATTTCGGGCACATCAAGCTGCGTCATCTGCGCGCCCTGTCCGAGTGGATGAATCTACCCATGGCGGCGGTGTACGAGACGGCGAGCTTCTACGCGCACTTTGATCTGATTCGGGATGACGAGGCGGTCCCGCCGGCGCTCACGGTTCGGGTCTGTGATTCCTTGTCCTGCCAGCTCGCTGGCGCTCAGCGCTTGCACGAGGCGCTTGCCAGTGGGCTGGACGCCTCGGCAGTGCGCGTGCTGCGCGCGCCCTGTATGGGCCGCTGTGATATCGCTCCGGTCGTTGAGGTGGGGCATCGGCATCTTGGCCGTGCAACGCCGGCAGAGGTTCAGGCGTTGCTTGAGCGCGGTGAGATTCACCCTGAGTCCATCACCTGGCCGCGCCTTGCCGACTATCAAGCAGAGGGCGGCTATACGCTTTTGCAGGCCATGCGCGCCAAGGCAGTGTCCGTCGAAACACTCAGCGACATGCTTCAGGCGGCCGGCTTGCGCGGCCTTGGCGGGGCCGGCTTTCCGGCCTGGCGAAAGTGGCAGGCGGTTCGCGCCGAGCCCGCGCTGCGCTACATGGTCATCAATGCCGATGAAGGCGAGCCGGGCACTTTCAAAGACCTCTACTACCTGGAGCAGGCGCCCCACCGATTTCTGGAAGGCGCCTTGATCAGCGCGACGGCGATCGACGCCAGTGCGCTCTATATCTATCTGCGCGACGAGTACCCGGGCTTGCGTCGTGTGCTTCGCGAGGCGATTTCCGAGCTTGAATCGGCGGCTCTGGTGGCGCCCGGTTTCATCGTGTTGCGTCGGGGTGCGGGTGCCTACATTTGCGGCGAAGAGTCGGCGCTTATCGAGTCGCTCGAGGGCAAGCCGGGCAAGCCGCGACACCGCCCGCCCTTTGTGGCGCAAGTCGGCCTGTTTGATCGACCGACCCTGGTGAACAACGTCGAGACGGTTTACTGGATTCCCGTGCTGTACGCGAAGGGGGCGGACTGGTTTGCCGCGCAGGGGCGAAATGGCCGACAAGG
>JBFIJC010000119.1:0-10010 GCA_041600915.1 Nitrogeniibacter sp. | reverse complement strand
CCTCGACCCGGACACCTTCCGCAAGCGCTACGCCGACTTCTCCGGCGAGGTGGATCTGTGGACCGACATCCCCGCGCCCACCGGCGATGTCTATGCCTGGCCGCGCTCCACCTACATCGCGCAGCCGCCCTTCTTCGATGGCTTCGACATGACACCACCGCCGCGCACCGACGTCACCGGCGCCCGCGCGCTGATGCTGCTCGGCGATTCGGTCACCACCGACCACATATCGCCCGCCGGCGCCTTCGGCGAGCAAACCCCCGCCGGCCAGTGGCTGCGCACGCACGGCGTAGCGCGTGCCGACTTCAACTCGTATGGCTCGCGCCGCGGCAATCACGACGTGATGATGCGCGGCACTTTCGCCAACGTACGCATCAAGAACCTGATGTTGCCCGCCGATGCTGACGGCTCGCGCACCGAGGGCGGCTTCACGCTCTTCGATGGCCAGCAAACCAGCGTCTTTGACGCCGCCGAGCGCCACATGAAAGCCGGTACGCCAACGGTGATTTTCGCCGGCGAAGAGTACGGCACCGGCTCCTCGCGCGACTGGGCCGCCAAAGGCACGCAGCTGCTCGGCGTGCGGGCGGTGGTGGCGCAGAGCTTTGAGCGTATCCACCGCTCCAACCTGGTCGGCATGGGCGTGCTGCCGCTGCAATTCATTGACGGCGCCAGCTGGCAATCGCTCAAGATCGGTCCGGACGACCGCTTCGACATCGTTGGCGTCGCCGACGCGCTGACACCGCGCCAGCGCGTCACCCTGCGCATTCACCGCGCCGCCGGTGGCACGGACGAGGTGGCGCTGTTGTCGCGCATCGACACCGACATCGAAGTCGCCTACTACCAGCATGGCGGCATCCTGCCCTATGTGTTGCGGGAGATTCTGGCAGACTGAGGCGCTTTAGTTCCCGGCCGGGTTCGCCCGGCCTGCGCCATGAAGAAAAAACCCACGCCCTGCCCCTGCGGCCGCCCCGCCACCTTCGACGCCTGCTGCGGGCCGATCCTGGCGGGCGATCGCACCGCCGACACGCCCGAGGCGCTGATGCGAAGCCGCTACACCGCTTTTGCGCGCGGCGACACGGCCTGGCTGCTCGCCAGCTGGCACCCCGACACCCGACCCGAGCAGCTCTCGCTGGACGACGAGCCGCCCATGCGCTGGCTCGGGCTGACCATTCGCTCCGCGCCGCCGGCCAATGGCGATACCGGCACTGTCGAGTTCATCGCCCGCTATCGCAGCGGCGGTCGCGCCGGGCAGATTCATGAGCTGAGCCGCTTCCGCCGTGAGCACAATCGCTGGTTCTATGTCGACGGCGATATTCAGGACGACTGACAGCCCGCCCAAGCGGTGCCTATAATCAGGCTTTGCCGCCACCGGAGCGCCCGCGCATGAATCTCGAGAAGGTCATCTTCGGCTTCTTCATCGTCCTCGCCGCCACGCTCAACTTCGGTTTCTTCGTCGGCGACCTGAGCAACCCCGAGCATCACGACATCTACGAGCTGTTTGCCGCCATCGTGGTGAACCTGATCGCCACCGTGCTCAAGTTCGGTGATCGCACGCAGATCGGCGCAGTGCATCTGTCCACCTCGCTGGTGGCCGACCTGCAACTGATCGCCGCCGCCATGGTGTGGGGTTACGGCGCCCATGTGGTCGGCACCGGCATGACGCCGGACATCACCGCCAAGGTGGTCTCGCTGTCGGGTGGCGCACTGTTTGCCAACGTGGTATCGGTCATCATCCTGATCGCCGAAACCATCATGCAGCGTCGATGACGCCAGCCACCCACCACAGCACCCTGTTTCTTGCCATGCGGCGCCTGCGGGCGCCGCTGATCACGCTCATTACCATCTTTGCCATCTCGGTACTCGGCCTGACCCTCGCACCGGGCGTCGATGGCCGGCCGATGAGTTTCTTCCACGCCTTCTACTTCATCAGCTATACCGCCACCACCATCGGTTTTGGTGAAATCCCCTTCGAGTTTTCGAACGAGCAGCGGCTATGGGCCACCATCTGCATCTATATGGCGGTGATCGGCTGGGCCTACACCATCGGCTCGCTCTTCGCGCTGCTGCAAGACCACACCTTTCAGAACGCGGTGGCGACCGAGCGCTTTGCCCGTCAGGTCAAGCGCATCCATGAGCCCTTCTACCTGGTCTGCGGCTATGGCGAAACGGGCCGACTGGTGTGCAAGGCCCTGGACCGGCTTGGCGAACGCGCGGTGGTAGTCGAGCGCAGTCCGGACAAAGCCGGCGAGCAAGAACTGCACGGCTACGTCACCGACATGCCATGCCTGGCGGCCGATGCCAGCCTGCCCGAAACGCTGCGCTTTGCCGGGCTGACGAGTCGCCACTGCCGCGGCGTTCTGGCACTGACCGACGACGACAACACCAATCTGGCCGTTGCCATTTCGGCCCGACTGCTGGCGCCGAAACTGCCCGTGCTGTGCCGGGCCGGTTCAACCGAAATCGCGGCCAACATGGCCTCATTCGGTACCCGCTACATCATCAACCCCTACGCAAAATTTGCCGAATACCTCGCGCTGGCACTGCATGCGCCGAACACCTACCACCTGCTGACCTGGCTGACCGGCCTGCCCGGCACCACCATCGAACGCCACCGCGATCCGCCGCGGGGCAAGTGGGTGCTATGCGGCTATGGGGACTTCGGAAAGGTCATCGTCGAAGCCTTTGACCGCGAAAGCGTGCCGGTCACGATTATCGACCGCGAGGCGCCGGACGGCCACGGCCACCGGGTCGTCAAAGGCGACGGCACCGGTGCAAGCACACTGGAGCGCGCAAACATCCATCTGGCCGTCGGCATCGTCGCCAGCACCGGCAACGACTTCGACAACCTGTCGATTGCCGTCACCGCCCGCGAACTGAACCCGAACCTGTTCGTGATCCTGCGCATGAACGCCTACGCCAACCACGCGCTGTTCGATGCCTTCGAATCCGATGTCACCGTGGTGCCCAGCGAGATCATCGGACACGAATGCCTGGCGGTGCTGACCACGCCACTGCTCGAACCCTTCTTGCAGGAAATTGCCACCAAGGACGACGCCTGGTCGGCCGAACTGGTCGAGCAACTCACCGGCCGCTTCGGCTGGACGGTGCCCGCCGTCTGGAGCGTTCGGCTCAACCTTCGGCGCGCGCCGGCACTGTATCGCCACCTGATGCGCAACAGCGGCAGCGTGCGCCTGGCCGATTTGCTGAAGAACC
Organism: Nitrogeniibacter sp.; assembly: GCA_041600915.1. GTDB lineage: Bacteria > Pseudomonadota > Gammaproteobacteria > Burkholderiales > Rhodocyclaceae > Nitrogeniibacter. The sequence continues at coordinate 6,797 of JBFIJC010000119.1, read as the reverse complement.
CGCACGATCGCGCGATCTCACTTGAGGCAGCGGTGCTGTATTTGCGCCGCGATGACGACGACCACATCATCCGGCCGTCGGGTGATGAAGTGATTCGCCCGGGGGATCGCCTATTGATGGTCGGCCTGCCGGCCGCAAAACGTGACTTCGCACTCACCGTCACCAACGGTCATACGCTGGACTATGTGCTGACCGGCGCAGATCGGCCGGGTGGCTGGGTGTGGGAGTGGTTAGCCGAGCGGCGGCGTCGCGCCGCCGACACCGCTTGAACGCGGCACCAGGCCTTCCAGAATCTCGGCGGGCGTCACCGGCTTGAGCAAGAGCGCGTCAAAGCCCGACGCCAGCACCTGATCACGCAATCCATCCACGCCGTAAGCGGTATAGGCGACGATTCTCAAGCGCTCGCCCCCTTCGCCGGCGCGCAACTGACGGCACACCTCGTAGCCGCTCATGTCGGGCATGGTCAGATCCAGCAACACCACATCGAAGGCTTCTTTGGCCACACACGCCAGGGCCTCGGCCCCCGTAGCGGCCTCGACCACGCCGTGACCAACCCGCCCCAGGACCACCGCGGGCAATTTGCGATTCACAAAATCATCATCGACTATCAGGATTCGCATGCAGGCACACTCGTCTTATCGATTGATTCGAAGACTTGCATAGTGCCTGAAGATGATCGGCTCCGGCTTGCCGCCTGAACACAAATCGCTATCATGAGGCGGCCATGACGACCCAGCACGCCCCATTCGACCTGAGCATTGACGCCATCGACCGTCGTCTCGCTGCGGCCTATGCGTGTGGCGCGCTGCAACCCATAGAGACCGAGCAAGTCCAGCTGACCGACCGCGGCGCCCCTTTCGTCGTCAAATGGATCAGCCGGCGCGATGGTCAGATCCATCGCCACAAGCCCACCCGCTCAGCGACCCACAACCCTTTCCTGCCGCCCGAACCCACGCTGACGCTCGGCGGACTGGGTAAAGACCACCTGGTGTTGCTGAACAAATACCCAGTGATGGCCCGTCACCTGTTGATCGTCACGCGCGACTTCGAAGCACAAACCCGTCCCATTACCGACGACGACTTTGCTGCACTGGGTGCGATTCTGGCGGTGCACGGCGGCCTGGGGTTTTACAACGCGGGCGAACGCGCAGGCGCGAGCCAGGACCACAAGCACCTTCAATGGATTCCTGATCTGCCGCCGCTGGCGCAGTGCTTCTCCGATCGCCCGGCAGAGCTCACGTCGCTATTTGGATTTCACCACGCCTATGCGCAACTGCCGGCCACGATCTGGTCGTCCGGCACGCCTGGACTGAATCTGGGTCGGTGCTATCGCACGCTGCTTGACCAACTGGGCATGGATTCGGGCGCGGCAGATCTGCCGCCATACAACCTTTTGATGACCCGCGAGTGGATGTGCCTGATCCCGCGCTCGGTCGAGCGCTGGCGTCAGATGTCGATCAACGCGCTGGGCTTTGCCGGATCGCTGTTCGTCAAATCGCGCGATCAGGTGGCGACGCTGGCCGAGGCCGGCCCGCTCAACATTCTGACCGCCGTCGGCGAGCCGCGCTGATCAGGCCGCAGTCGGCAAAATCCAGGGCTCGATCGCCGGCAAGCCGATCAAGGCGCGCAGCTCGTCGCATTTAGGGTTGGGGGTGCCGTCGGCGAAGAACACCGGAAACTCGCGACATGGCGTGGGCCGGTTTTCGTAAATGCTGCACGACACCGCCTCGCCGACCACGCCCTCCAGCGCACTGCATCGACGCGGCATCTGATTGCTGCCTTTCATGCAGCTCATGTGATGGTTGAGCTTCTCGGTCATGTGGGCCGGCACGAAGCCACCGGGGGCGTCATCGGCCTCGGCCCAATAGAACGAGATGCGGAAATGGGTGCAGCAAATGCCGCACTCAAGACACGGGTTCGGTTCAGTCATGTCCAACACACGCAAAGAGATGCCGGCATGCACCACGGGTGCACACCGCCAAATCGACGACGCTTCGCGCCTGCTGGACTGCGGCATCCCAAACGGGGCGCCACGGGGGGCTAATTGTGACTGCGATCCATCGATTCCGGCGCGCGGATTATATCGATAATTTTTAGAAAACAATGGGTTCCGGTCGGAATTACGGCGCTTTTCGACGCACCGCGAAGCTGCGCTGAGCGTCTTCCTTGAAGGCGTAGTCAATCCGCCCCTGACGCACCACGCCAAGCACCAGCATGTTCTCGGTAATCGCGTCATGATCATCCGCCGTAAATGGCCGGATATAGGTCGTGACCACGCCCTCTACGCCACGGTTCAACTGCTCCAGCGCCAGCCGGATTCTGTTGCCGTCAGTGCTGCCGGCCAGCGACATGGCATTGAATAACACCCGCATGGCGTCGTAGCCCTGAGCCGCCGACATCGCCGACTCCATGGCGTCCTTACCAAAACGCGTGGCGAATTCGCTGACGAACTGGCGGTGGCGTGAGTTTTCACTGCCCGGGATGAACGACTGCACCGTCATCACGCCATCACCCGCCGGCCCCGCCTGGTCGAGAAAATTGCGCATGGATACGGTCCAGCTGGCAAAGGTCGGGGCGCTCCAGTTCATTTCCACCTTGGTTTTGGCAATCGCTGCCAGCTCGGGGCCAATGCCGTACATCACCAGGGCCTGCGCACCGGCCGAACGCACCGCATCGAGCTGCGCACGCATGTCGCGGTCACCAATACCGAAACGCTCGACACGCACCGGCGTCAGGCCATGCGTAGCGAGCGCCTTGACCAGATCGCCCATCTCGGCTTCGCCGTAGCCTGTGTCGTCGGCGAGGATGCCAATCTGACGAAAACCGCGTGCCTCGACCAGATGCCGGGCCAGGAAGGCATTGGACACGCCCGTGCGCGGCGACATCCGAAACACGTAGTTTTCCGCGGCATTGGGCGGCGCAAACCGCCGGCTGACCTCGGTGCCGGTCGACACCGCTACCACCACGGGCACTTTGGCGTTCTGATAGACATCGATGGATTTGAGCGCGACCCCGGTATTAACGATGCCGACCGTCGCCACCACTTTCTCTTTGCCGACGAGTTCCTGCGCAATCTCCAGGCCTTTGGCCGGATTGGCCGTATCGTCGCGCTCGATCAGTTCGATCTTGCGACCCAGCACGCCGCCGACATAGGTGTTGATCTCATCAACCGCCATGCGAATGCCCAGGCGCATGCTGTTGCCCATTGGTGCACTGCCGCCACTGAACGGACCTGACAGACCAATCTTGATCGTATCTTCGGCATGCGCCGCGGTTGTGGCGAAGCTGAACGCAAGACACAGGGCCGATACGAGACGGCCCCGGCGTCGCGGGGGAAATACTCTGCTCATGAAATGTCTCCGTCATGCCGCCACTTGTGGACATGACGGTCGTCGGTGAGTGTAGGACCTCAGTGCACCAACGCCTGATCGGGATTTTCCCGATCAGGGAAAACCCGAGACAACACGCAATTGACGAAAACCCTTGTTGCCGCAGCCCAGGCCGGGCTCGGGCAGATCGCGCTCAGGCGTCCAGCTTTGGCTGCGGCGCGCCCGCAGCGGCCGTGGCATGCGGCACCGGCGGCAAACCGCAGGCGTCGCGCAGATGGCGCATGGCACGTACCGCCGTTGCGGTTTCGGTCAGCCATTCAATGCGGGTGTCGTCATCGGCGGCATCAACCTCATCATCGGCCCACGGCGCCATGGCCCGCTCGATGAGACCTTCAAAGGTGGCCGCATCGTGCCCGTCGAGATCATCGGCCCAGTCTTCGGCCCAGAGGCTCAGGCCAAGCTCAAACCCCGTCATCCATTCGTCGCCCAAACGGGTGCCGTCGGGATCTTCGTCGCTGCCATAGAAAAACGGCGCCCAGCCTTCGGGGTCACCCAGGGTTTCGACCAGTTCATCGTGGTAACGCATCACCAGGGAGAGCACTTTCTGCACACCGGAACCGCGCATGTCGACATCAGACTCCGACCACACCGAGGGCAGCCACTCGACCGGCTTCAAGGGCGTCGGGGCAAGGATCACGCCAGCCAGGTAGCCATCGAGCATTTCGAGGCTCATGCAGTCGTCCGGGACCGAATCCGACGCGAGCAGCGCCTCAAAGGCGTCCATTTCCGACTCGCTCAGGCAAACAGCGTCCTGTTGCGTGGTATTCATGCGCCTCTCCTAGGATATCGCCGGCGATCACCGGCGCCCGCCAGCATGCCGCAAGACGACAGGCACCGCAAGAACAACTCAGCCCGGCGCATCCAGATCAACCACCGCGCGGTACAGGGGCTGGCCCGAGTCACGATACTTGCGTTCAAACGGGGTCAGCGGCGTCTTGGCCTCGAAGGTTTCCCACGCCACCGGCCGGCCGATCAATTCACCCAGGGCCAGCGCGTACTCTTCGATATACACCTGCCAGTTGGTTCGGCACTCGAGCACGCCACCCAATCGCGGCAGGGTCGGGAATACCGAATGCGCATGCCAGCGCCGTCCAAGATGGCCGATTTTCGGCCAGGGATTGGGATACAGCACGTAATGCCTGGCCAGGCGTAAACCGGCTTGCTCCATCAGACGCCAGAAATCGAGCAAATCGGCGCGCACCAGCACCATGTTCTTAGGCAGCAAGGCATCAGGATAGGGTTTGCGCCGCGCCAGGCGATCGGCCGACTGATCGACGCCGATCACCCAATGATCGGGATGGGCACGTGCCAGCGCGATCGTGCTGTGCGCCACGCCGCAGCCGGCATCGAGAATCAGCGGCGCGCGCTGGTCCCAACCCGACAGGGCCAGATCGAAAGCGGCACGGTTGTATTGCGCAAACGGCTTGGCAAAGGGCCGCTCACGGTGGCGGGCCACTTGGCGCATCAGATCGCCGTGCACCGCCTGCTGGGCACTGACGGGAATTCGGGAATTGGCGTAGCTCATTGTGTAGGGCCTATGCAGCCTGCGCTGGACGACCGGCACCGGCCGCAGCCAGCACCGCGTCAATTGCACGCACATCATTCAAGGGACGCAAGGCCTGACACAGTGCCTCGGCCTGGACAAAACGACGGCTCAGGAACGCCAGCCATTGCTTGAGCCGACCCGGCGCATGCCGGGGTGGCAGCTTGCTGCACACCCGCGCCCAGAACAAGGCAATGGCCGGCAGCAATTCGGCCCAGTCGGCATCGCGCGGGTCCGCCGCATCGAGTATCCGGCCGGCACGGATGTCTCGCGCCAGAAAGGGGTCAGCCACAGCGCCGCGACCGATCATCACATCGGCTACACCGCTCTCCTGCCGGCATCGCTGCCAGTCGGTGACCGACCACACTTCGCCGTTGGCCACGACCGGCACCTTGACGTGATCAGCAATCCGCCCGACCCAGACCCAATGCGCCGGCGGACGATAGCCCTCAATTTTGGTTCTGGCATGAACCACAAGCCGCTCGACGCCGGCCTCGGTGAGCGCCTCGGCGCAGGCCAGCGTCAATCCGGTGTCGCGCACGCCCAGACGCATCTTTGCCGTCAGCGGCGGGCCACCGACGGGCATGACGGCGCGTACCGCCGCCGCCACCGCGTGAAGGGTTTCGGGCTCATCGAGCAACACAGCGCCACCGCGATGACGATTGACCTGCGCCGCCGGACAGCCAAAGTTCAAATCGATGCCTGCGGGCGACCACTGGCTCGCGCGCGCCGCATTCTGTGCCATCAGTTCAGGGTCGGAGCCGAGCAATTGCAGTTGAACCGGCGTACCGGCCGCCGTCCGCCCGCCGTGCGCCAATTCGGGGCTGATACGAAAGAAGCAGCGCTGCGGCAGCACCGCCGCCGAGACGCGCACGAATTCGCTTACCGCCTGGTCATAGGGCGACAACCGGGTGAGCACATCACGCAGCACCTCGTCGGCCAGACCCTCCATCGGCGCCAGCAAAAGCTTCACGTCGCGCTCCAACACAGTAAACTCATGGTTCTTTCTCTCAGAAAACCGTCAGACATGTCCGACTCAATCACCCTGTTCCACAACCCGCGCTGCTCCAAAAGCCGCGCCGCCCTCGCGCTATTGCAGGACGCCGGCGCTGACGTGGAGGTCGTGCTTTACCTCGACACGCCGCCCAGCCGCGACACCCTGGCTCGCGTCATCGCGCAACTGGGCATCACGCCCGACGCCTTGATCCGTCGCGGCGAAGAAGTCTTCAAGACCGAGTATCAAGGCAAAACCCTGAGCGCAGACGCATGGCTGGACGCCTTGGCAACCCACCCCAAACTGATCGAACGCCCCATCGCCATTCGTGGTGAGCGCGCCGTGATTGGCCGCCCACCGGAGAAGGTGCTTGAACTGCTCGATTGAGCTTAGCGGATTCTAACCTAGCGGGCACGCCGCAAACGCACCAGCTTCTTGATTTTCATAGAAGGATCAAGGATAATGCTCGGCTTTACAGCCTAGGGCGGTCACAATCGCCGCCCGCGAACCAGACGAGACGAACGCCATGAAAGCGGACATCCACCCGAAGTATCAAGATCTCACCATCAACTGCAGCTGCGGCAACACCTTCGTGACCCGCTCGACCTCCGGCAAAGAAGCCATGTCGATCGAAGTGTGCTCCGAGTGCCACCCGTTCTACACGGGCAAGCAGAAGATCGTCGACACCGCCGGCCGCGTCGAGCGCTTCCGTCAGAAGTTCGGCAACGTCCAGCGCCTGGGTTAATTTGCCCGAGCGTGCACTTGCGCGACAAAAAAAGGCAGCCCCGGCTGCCTTTTTTGTTGCCCACTCACCCCGCCGCCTGCGCCAGCTGGCGCACACTGGCGTAAAATCCGCACGCCACCAAGGCAT
>JBFIJC010000118.1:0-10048 GCA_041600915.1 Nitrogeniibacter sp. | reverse complement strand
TCCTTCTGACCTTGCCCAGCATTTCCATGGTGATCACCTCTGTTCCTCTGCCTCAAAATGAGGCAGAGAGGTTAAGCACCCTGGTCAGTTTTAAGCCGGAATTCACCCCGATAGGTGGTCAGTTTTCGGCCGGCGCCAACAATCGAAGCCATGAATGAGGCGATCTCGACGCATGGGGCGAAGGCCGGATGATTGGTCTGGATACGAATGTCTTGGTCCGGTACGTCGCGCAAGACGATCCGACGCAATCGCCAACGGCAACGGCAACGAAGTTGATCGAGTCGTTGACCGTTGAAAACCCCGGGTTTATCAGCGTGGTGTCGGTCGTGGAGCTTGTGTGGGTCTTGTCGGGTTGTTATGGCAGCACCAAGAGCGAAATCTGCGCAGTCCTGGAGGCGTTATTGCGCACGAAGGAACTTGTGGTGGCTCAGGCCGATATCATATGGAAAGCCCTTCGGATGTTCCGAGAGGGCAAGGCCGACTTTGCTCATTGTCTGATCGAGCGTTCGGCGAATGAGGCGGGTTGTGGCCATACTGTGACATTTGACCAGGCCGCAGCCAAAGCCTGCGGCATGCGGCTCATCAGGTAGCCCGCATTTCTCACAAATAGGAAGAGCATCGCGGCCGAAAAGATGAGAAAGTTTTTTTGCGAGAAAGACTTAACCATATTTCAGAGGAGGCCGCGATGCAGATGGAGAACCGCATCGAGGAGTGCCGCTACACTTGTTCGCTGATCGCACCTCGACGGCGACGATGCGGGCCAATCAGCTGTGGCTGTAGTTTGCCTCCTTCGCGTACGTGATGCTCGAAGCACTGCGCCGTATCGGGCTGGCGGGCACCGAGCTGGCCGATGCCACCTGCGAGAGTCTGCGACTGAAACTGCTCAAGATCGGCGCACGAGTCAAGATCAGCGTGCTGCGCATCCACATCAGCATGGCCAGCAGCCATCCGTTTCAGACCGCCTGGCGCCTTGCCCAGGCGAGGCTTGCGCCCGGCTGTTTGCCTGGGCCTCCTTGAACCCCACTCATCGATCGTGACTACGTCCTCGCGAGGCGAGCTTGCGCTCAAAATCCGCGCAAACGGACGCTCAAGGCGACTGATCGAGCCAAAAACCCAGCCTCCCAACCATCCCGCGGTCGTCTTTGAAATCGAAACCCGACAACAAGGCTCCGGAGCGCCGGATTACAACCGATCACCGCGGTGAAACTTGGGGCTGTGAGAAATACGGGATACGGTTGAATTCTAGATCGCAATTGTCACCGCTCCGGGGCAAGAAGGAACACCTGCTCGGCCGGACATGATGAGGGTGGGAGCCCTGGAAGGCGAAGCAGAGGCGCGTGCTCAAAGAATCAAGCCTAGTAGCGAAATCCAGGCGAGCAGCAAGAAGGTCGCGGCCACTGTAAACCTTCCATTCCAGGACCATCCGGCTACCCGTGGACTCACCTGTGCCATTCGGGCCGCGATCAGTATGGACGTCGTTACCGGGGACGAGCCGATGGCCAATGTCCAGCCGCTCATGGTCGCCAGCGCCAGCAGGGTCGGCGACAGGCCGAAGAGCTCCGGTCGAGACATCGAGGACAGGATGATGGTCGCGACCAGCACCGGGTTGAGGCCGAATTGAGGCAGAATCACCATCAGCAGCAACACCAGCAGGGCCACTGGCAAGCCATGCAGTCCCAGCATCACGAGCAGTTCGGCGAAGGCTTCGCTCGGGATGGCCGCGGCGATCAGGGTCCCCATCAGGCCTGCGGCGGCGAGCACGCATACTTCGGTGCGCATGCTGCCGAACTGGTCCGGCGCGCGTCGGATAAGGCGTGCGGCCGACAGAGCCGCGGCGCGGACCAGACCCTTGCGCCTGCGCTGGCTGATCATCCACACGAATGCGGCTGCGGGGGCGGTGAGCAGGATTGCGATTGGCAACGGAATCGTGGCGAGTGCCTCGAGTGCAACCGCGGCCACGAACACCGCCACTGCCAGTGCAAAAAAGCGCGTGATCGGCACCCAGCCCCGGGGTAGGGGCGCCTGCCTGCCGACCAGGCCGGCGAGGTGGCGAGGCGCTTCGCGTTGATCCCAGAGCCAGCCGAACGCAATCAGCAGCAGCATCGTAAGCAGACCGAGCGGTAATACGTTGCGCCAGTCTACCGAGGGAACCATGGACAGGATCATCGCCAGCGTGATGGACAGCGGGGAGCCGAGCGGGGCGGTACCGAAGCCCCGGATCATCGCGCTGAACATCCGGCGCGTGCGAACTTCCTGCACAATCCGGTGGCCCGCCGCCGCGGTCAGCGTGTTGGCGCGCTGCACCATGGTGCCGAGCAGGTTCAGCACTGCCATGTTAAGCAGTACGCCGATGAGGAACGCACCACCACTGAGGGTGGCGTATCGTTTGGCCGGCGGCTGAGTGATCACGACCTCGCCGCACTGGCGCACCAGCGGCGATGTGGCAGCGGCCTCGCGCAGAAAGGACAAGGCGGCCAGAAAGGTCCCGAACCAAGCAGCGCGGTTGAAGGCCTCGAGCAAGGCCTGCAGTGGCGCCCCGCTGAACCACGGCAGTGCGAAGGTCATCGCGGTCGCAATCGTGACCAGCGTGCGCGGCAGACGGGTCAGGCGTGGCCACTCGAGCGCGACATACGCAATCAATGCAACATGGCTGGCGAGCGCGAGTGCAATAATCCCGCTGAGCTGGTAGCCCAGCGTCAGGGCCATGACCAGCGGCAACGTCCAGGACGTGGGAGTCACCGGTGCGGTTTTCAGATTCAGTAGCCGCGGGCCGGGTCGACGACCCCGGAAGCCGGGGTGCCGGCCTCGATGCCGCGAATCTTCGCGACGATTTGCGCGATGGTCGCTTCGCGCAGCGTGCGTGCCGAGACATGCGGCGTGATTGTGATTTGTGGCGTACTCCAGAACGGATGCGCCGCCGGCAGCGGTTCGTCGCGGAACACGTCCAGCGTTGCAGCAGCGACCCGCCCTTTGGCGATTGCTTGTAGCAAGGCCTCGTCGACGAGATGTTCGCCGCGCCCGACATTGATGACCACCGCATCGGGCAGCAGTGCCGCGAAGAAGGCGTGATCCATGAGGTCGCGGGTTTCGTCCGTCAGCGGAAGCGTGTTGATCACGATCCGGCTACGCGCCAGCATTGCCTGCAGGGCCCCTTTGCCATTGAAGACCTCGATGCCGTCGAGGCGACGCTGGCTGCGCACCCAGCCGGCGACCGGGTAGTCCAGCGCAGCGAGTGATTTGGCGACTCGTGCACCGATCTGACCGAGCCCGAGCACTCCCACCGGCCATTGCGCCCGGTCGATCGGGCGATGAATCCGCCATACCCCGTCACGCTGCTGCGCGCGATACACCGCCATGTCGCGCGTGCGCTCGACGACTTGATGGATCACGAACTCCGCCATCTGCACCGACATGCCGGCATCCTCGAGCCGAATCACCGGAAGGTCTGCGGGTAGTGCATTCAGAGCAAGCAGACCGTCGACGCCCGCACCGAGGTTAAAGAGAGCCTTGAGATTGCGCTCGCGCGCGAACAACGCGGCGGGCGGATGCCATACCACTGCGTACTCGGCGTCGTGGGATCGTCCGTCGTCCTGCCAGACAATCACTTCGGCTTCGGGGTACGCGCGCTCGATCTCGGTGGTCCAGCGCTCCGGCCGTGGGTCGGCCGCGACAAAAAGAATCTTGGGCATGGGGTGTCTCGCTGATCTGAAAGCAAACGCCCCGTGTGAACGGGGCGACTGAAGTGAGCGACGCAATCTACGCCGCCTGTCGTCAGGCGGCAAGCGTTCTGCGATAACGGTCGAGGTGGTCAAGCGCTGATCCGAAAGTCTTTTCGATTGCGAATAGCCGTTTGAAGCAGTGCGAGATATCGAGTTCATCGGTGACGCCCATGCCGCCGTGGATCTGCACCCCCTGCTGTCCGACGAAGCGGCAGGCTTCGCCGACGACCACCTTGGCCGCGGACAGTGCCGCGGCGCGCCGGGCTGCGTCGTTGTCGAGCACGCGGACCGCTGCGAGGTAAGTCATCGAGCGGGCTTGCTCGACATGAATCAGCATGTCTGCCATGCGGTGCTGGAGCGCCTGGAACTTGCCGATCTGCACGCCAAACTGCTTACGGGTGCGGGCGTACTCGATCGTGGTGTCGAGGCTGCGCTGAAGCACCCCCAGGGCTTCGCCGCACAGCGCGGCAAGGCCAGTGTCAAGGACCGCGAGCAGTGTGTCGCTACTGTCCCCCTGCCCCAGGCGTCGGGATTCCGGCAGATAGACCTGCTCCAGGAACACGTCTGCGGCGCGGGCGCCGTCGACCGAGGGATAGGTCGCCAGGCGCACGCCCGGGGTGTCGCGATCGACCGCGAATAGCGCGATGCCGTCATCCACTCGGGCGCTGATGAGCAGCATTCCGGCCTGCGAGGCATGGCGGATCACTGACTTGCGCCCGTCGAGCAGATAGCCGTCGCCGATGCGCACGGCGCGAGTCTCGACTGCCAGCGGATCATGGCGTGCTCCGTGCTCGTCGTGCGCGAATGCGACGATCAATGTGCCGGCGAGCATCTGTTCCAGCCATTCGGCGCGTTGTTCGGCGCCCGCGAGCGCGGCGATCGCGCGGGTCGACATGACGGCGCTGGACAGGTAGGGCTCCACCAGCAGACCTTTGCCCAGGGCGGACATCACCAGCATGGTTTCAACCGGGCCGGCGTTCAGGCCGCCCTCTTCTTCAGGTACCAGCAATGCGAGCAGACCGAGATCCGCGAGCCCCTGCCACACCGCTTTGCTCATGCCGGCTTCGCTGCCGATGATGCGGTTGCGGGTCTCGAAACCGTATTCCTTGGACACAAAGCGCTCGGCGGTGTCCACGAGCATGTTCTGTTCTTCTGTGAAAGTGAAATCCATCGATTTGCCCCTTACAGGCCCAGAATCATCTGGGAAATGATGTTGCGCTGGATCTCGTTGGACCCACCGTAGATTGTGAGTTTGCGCAGATTGAGGTACTGCCAGGTCGGCGTACGTGCGTAAGCGGCAAGCGGATAGTCCCCCTGGTAGCCAGCCGCCATCGCGTCGCGGTCGAAGGGCAGCGCCTGCGGTCCGATCGCCTCGGTCATCAACTCGAGCAGGCGTTGCTGGATCTCGCTGCCCTTGATCTTGAGGATTGACGCTTCCGGTCCCGGCGCGCGGTTCTCGGCTTCAGCCGACAACACCCGCAGGTTGGTGATTTCCAGCGCCATCAGATCGATCTCGACCCGGGCGACCTCGGCCGAGAACAACGGGTCCTGCAGCAGCGGCTGGCCATGGCGAGTTTCGCAGGTTGCGATGCGCTTGAGACGGGCGAGTTCGCGCTTGGCGATACCGATGCCCGCAATATTCGTGCGTTCATGGCCGAGCAGGAACTTGGCATAGGTCCAGCCCTTGTTTTCTTCGCCTATGAGGTTCTCCGCTGGCACGCGCACATCCTCGAGCCAGACCTCGTTCACTTCGTGCAAGCCGTCCATCGTGATGATGGGGCGCACCGTGATGCCGGGGCTCTTCATGTCGATCAACAGAAAGGAGATGCCACGCTGGGGCTTGGCTTCCGGATCGGTCCGCACCAGGCAGAAGATCCAGTCCGCGTATTGGCCGAGTGTGGTCCAGGTTTTCTGGCCGTTGACCACGTAGTGATCGCCATCGCGCACAGCACGGGTCTTGAGCGAGGCGAGGTCGGAGCCGGCACCCGGCTCGGAGTAGCCCTGACACCACCACTCGGTCCCCGCGAGGATGGGTGGTAGGAAACGGTCGTGCTGCGCCTTGTTGCCGAAGGCCATGATCACCGGTGCGACCATCTTGAGCCCGAAGGGCACCAGGCGCGGTGCTCCGGCTTCGGCGCAGGCTTCATCGAATATGTATTGTTGCACCGGTGTCCAGCCAGTGCCTCCGAACTCGGCCGGCCATGACGGACCACCCCAGCCGCGAGCATGCAGCGCGCGCTGCCAGGCCAGGTAGTCGTCACGGTCGAGATGGGTGCCGTTCAAGACCTTGTGGCGAACGCCGGATGGCAGGTGGTCGCGCAGGAAGGAGCGCACTTCTTCGCGGAAGGTTTGGTCTTCGGTTGTGAAATTCAGATCCATGCGGGCCTCTCAGGATGACGGTGCAACAAAGTTCGTCGTTAAGTTCTGCAATGCAGACATAAATATTGAAGTGCAGACGAAGAATAGTAGATCAGCACCGTCGATGCAACCCATAATCGCGTTTTTAGAGCAGGAGTAACTTTCTGTTATGGCCAAATTGTGAGACCTGCGGTTGAGAATCGTCGGTTGCGGCATAATTGCCGGCTTTCATCATTTGTGGACGAAGTGTCTGCTTTGCAGACGCTTTGCGGTATGCTTCGAGCTTGCAGGACGCCACTAAAGACGGTTTCGGCCCTGTAGTACGCTAACGATCACGGAGAAACAAATGGAAGTTACCCGCCTTACCAGCCCCAAGGGGGCTAGCCTGATGCTGATCACGCTGGACAACCCGCCGGTCAATGGTCTCGGTCATTCATTGCGCGAGCGCATCGTGCAGGCCCTGGATGCGGCCGACAGCGACGAAGGGATTGCGGGCGTCGTATTGACCGGTGCAGGCCGGTTGTTCTGCGCCGGCGCGGATGTCCGCGAGTTCGGTACGCCGGCTTCGACCCGTGCGCCGGACCTGCGCCAGGTGCTGGCGCGCTTGTTCGCATCCCGCAAACCGGTGATTGCCGCGATCCACGGCGCAGCGCTGGGCGGCGGGCTTGAGCTGGCGATGGCCTGTAACTATCGGGTCGCCGATCCTTCGGCCCGCCTTGGTCTGCCGGAAGTCAATCTTGGACTGATTCCAGGTGCCTGGGGAACTCAGATGCTGCCGAGACTGGCCGGAATGGAGTTCGCTGCGGCACGGGTGACCCGTGGCGATCCCGTGTCGGCCCGCGAGGCGGCCGACGTGGGCTTGGTCGATGCGCTCGGCGAGGATTCCACCGTGCCGATCACGTTGACAGCCGCGGCCTTCTTCGATCGCATCGCGACATCGGAGAGCCATCCGGATACTCGAACGCTGCCTGTGCGCTTCGATGCTGATCTGCAAGTGTGGCAGGAGAGCCTCGCACAGAAATTGAAAAAGGACTTCCCCGGCTGTCCGGCACCGCTTGCGGGTTTGAAGGTGGTCGTTCTCGCTGCTGACTTGCCCTTTGAGGAAGCGGTCGCCGAGGAGCGCAAACTGTTCGTGGAATTGATGTCGTCGCGTGAGTCACGCGCGTTGCGCCATATTTTCTTCGCAGAGCGTGAATGTGCCCGGGTGCCCGGGATAAAGGTGCGCGCGGCCAAGCATCCGGTATGGCTTGTGGATGAGCTGCTCGCCGGCACGCAGGCGTTGGTCGAGTGCTTGCAGGCCCGGCTCGGACAGGGCAACGGCGAATCGCCGGCGGCGACGCTGACGCTTGTTGCGAGCACCTGCATCGATGGGCGCGCGACCACGATGTTTGTGGCGAAGCTCGCTAACGAGCGGGGCGAAGCAATCCCGCTCGGGTTTGCGCTGCGTGGCGGACAAATCACGTGCATGGAGATCGGAGTCGGCACACCGGAATTGCTTTCGCTCGCGCTCGGTCTGGGGGAGCGTCTCGGAACCCTGAGCGTGTGCACGCCGGCCGATGCGGATGGGCTGCTGATGTCCTCAGTGGCATTGGCTCTCGCGAGTGCCAGCGAAGCCGAGACCGATGCCGAGCGCGTGCTCGGTGATGCACTGATGGCCGCGAAAGCCGAGTCGCGATTGTATCGTCCGGCGGATGGTGACGTGATCGCAGTGCATGGGTTCGGATATCCACGGCATCTGGGTGGCCCGCTGTATCAGGCCGATCTCGCTGCTCATGCGCAGGAGAGTCGGCCATGAGCGAGGAGGACATCCCTATGGTGTGTGGCGAGGACGCCGCGAACGACTACTTCGGGTTGAGAATTCCGTTCCTGGAATATTGCGGCATACGCGGCGTGGCGCGTGGCGAGGGCTGGACGCTCTCGGAGGTGCTACTTGGACCGCAGATGACCAACAGCATGGGAACCGGACACGGTGGCTTGATCATGACGCTGCTGGACGTGGCCATGGGCAGCGCTGCGCGACTGTCCGAACCGGCTTCCAAGGGCGTGGTGACCGTTGATCTGCACACCAGCTTCATTCGCCCGGCGAGGGACTGGGCGCAGTGCCGGGCGGAAGTGATCAGCCGGACGGCGCGGACCGTGTTCTGCGAAGCATCGGTGAATGACCGTGATGGGCAGCTGGTTGCGAAGGGTATGGCAACGTTCAAGTTGATCTATGCGGAGCGCGGTAGCGATGCATGAGTGATTCGCCGGGCGCGAGCGCCCGGCGAATCTGCCTGGATCGAAACAATACGGGGGCGGGGTCTGAAGACCCCGCCCCCGTGCTCCATGGTTTGCGCGAAACCTCCAAGACGCTGGAGGTTTCGCGACGAGCGCCCGCGTCAGGGGGCGGCGCGCACGGCCTTGCGCCGGTTCAGGACGATTGCCAGCATGATTGCGGGCAATCCGGTCGCCAGCCCCGCGACCAGCAATTCGCTATTGGTGAATGGGACGGCGCCGCCGCCCGGTATCGCCACGCACAGACCGGCCACCACCAGCAAACCACGGATTGGCCACTGCAGCATTCGGTGCGCGCACAGGCTACCAACAAAGACCAGGTAACCCTGCATTGCCGATGCGAACAGTGTCACACCGAGCAGCGCCTGTGCCACCGCCACCGCAACTTCATTCCATTCGCCCTGGCCAATCAGCGCGGGGTTGAGTACGAACATGAACGGGATGAAGTAGATCACGCTACCCAGGCGCATCGCCTGCAGGCCGGTCTCCATTGGCTTGGAGCCTGCGATCGTCGCCGCGGCAAAGGCGCCGAGCGCCACCGGGGGGGTGATGAAGCTCAGCATGCCCCAGTACAGCAGGAACAGGTGCACCGCCATCGGGTTCATCCCGGCCCCCTGGATCAGGGCCGGTGCCAGCGCCACTGCCAGGAAGATGTAGGCGGCAGTCACGGTCATGCCGATACCCAGCAGGAAGCAGGTAAAAGCACCCATCAACAGCAGCGCGAGGGCATTGCCGCCGGCCAGGTTGATCAGGTCGTTCGAGATTGTGCCAGACAGTCCAGTCATCGACAGTGCGCCCACCAGCATTCCGATAGCGGTCAAAATCGCGATGAGTTCGGCGAACAGCTTGCCCGCGGAAGACAACATCTTGCCTACGTGCTTCCAGCCCCACCGGTGATAAGGCAGGATCTGGTTGATCACCAACAGCAACGCTGTCGCGTAGAACGGGGCCACCGCCTCGCGCTGCATGTGGATCATCATCCAGACGAGCAATGCGAAAACGAAAATGAAGTACCAGCCCTCCTTCAAGGTCTTGCGGAACGATGGCAACTCCGCTCTGGGCAGGCCTTTCAGGTCATGACGCCCCGCATAGGCGTCGATTTGAATGAACAGGCCCAGGAAGTAGAGCACCGACGGAACGATGGCTGCGATCGCGACGGCTGAGTAGGGTACTTCGAGAAACATTGCCATCACGAACGCGGTCGCGCCCATCACCGGCGGCATCAGGACGCCCCCCGTGGACGCGCAGGCCTCGACCCCACCGGCGAACGAGCGGCTCATGCCCACCCGCCGCATCGCCGGGATCGACAGCACGCCAGTGGTCATCACGTTGGTGATGACGCTGCCGCTCATCGATCCCATCAGGCCGCTTGAGAATATCGCGACCTTGGCCGGGCCGCCGCGCACATGTCCGAGCATCGCGAACGCCAAGTTGATGAAGAACTGACCGCCGCCCGTCATCTGCAGGGCGACGCCGAAGACCAGGAAGCCGACCACCAGGCCGGCAAAGGCCTGCAGCGGTATACCCATGACGCTTTCGGTGCTCATGGTGTGGTACATCGCGGCCTGCTCCAGCGTGGAGGGGAAGGCCTGGATCGGACCCGGCATGATGTCGGCGACCAGCGGATAGAGCGAAAATACGCCTGCGATCAGCGCGATAGGCCAGCCGCCCGCGCGCCGTGCGGCCTCGATGATGAG
>JBFIJC010000117.1:0-10065 GCA_041600915.1 Nitrogeniibacter sp. | reverse complement strand
TGCGGCGAGTGATGGGGGTCATTCGGTCGTCCTCCTGTCCTGCGGTGCCATGGCTTCGAGCACGGTGATCAGCGCGGCGGTGTCTTGCCGGGCGCCGCCGCGTGCCATCAAGGCGTTAAGTTGTTGCCCGACGGCGGCGGCAATGGGCAGCGGCGCGCCGATGGCATGGGCCTCGGCCATGATGAGCGCGAAGTCCTTGTGATGCAGTCGGGCGTCGACGCCCTTGTCGAAATTGCGGCTGAGCATGCGCTCGCCCATCACTTCAAGCACCCGCGAACCCGCCGAGCCACCCAAGAGCGCGGCGCGCACCTTGGCCACATCGACTCCATTGGCGGCGGCCAGGTGCAGGGCTTCGGCGCTCGCTTCGATGGCGGCGACCATGATCATCTGATTGCAGGCTTTGGCCACCTGGCCGGCGCCGGCCTCGCCGATGTGCACGATGCGACTGCCCAGCACCTCGAACACCGGCTGCAACCGCGCCAGCGTGGCCGCGTCGCCGCCGACCATGATCGCCAGCGTGGCGTCGAGTGCGCCTTTCGGCCCGCCGGACACCGGGGCATCCAGCCAGCCGATGCCGCGCTCGGCATAGCGCTCGGCGAGCTTGCGGGCGGTGGCGGGGGCGATGGTGCTCATGTCGACATGCACCGCGCCTGCGGCGAAGCCGGCAAGCAGCCCATCGCCACGCAGCGCGAGCTCTTCCACATCGGCGCTGCCGCCGACCATGGTGATGACCACCTCGCTGCGGGCGGCGAGTTCGGCCGGCGATGCACACCACGCAGCGCCTTCACCCACCAGCGCGGCCGCCGACGCCTCGCGTCGCGCCCACACGGCCAGTTCATGCCCGGCACCGATCAGGTGGCGCGCCATGGACTGGCCCATATCACCCAGGCCAATGAAGCCGATCTTCATGCCGCAGCTCCGCGCATCACTTCAAACAACTTGAGCATGGCGACCGAGTCGTCCTCGCCCATGCCGGCACCGATCAGCGCATTGAAGAGCTGCGCCGTCGCGGCGGCAGCAGGCAGGGCGAGGCCGTGCTGATGCGCTTCTTCCAGGACGATGCGCAGGTCTTTCTGATGCATCCAGGCTTTGAAGCCGGGCGTGAAATTGCGGTCGATCATGCGCTGGCCGTGGTTGTCGAGGATGCGGCTGTTGGCGAAGCCGCCGAGCAGCGCCTCGCGCACACGGGCCGGATCGACGCCACTCATCTGCGCAAAGTTGAGCGCTTCGGCCACGGCGGCCACACCCCCGCCGGTGGCGATCTGGTTGCAGGCTTTGGCCACCTGACCCGCGCCCGATTCGCCCACGCGGGTGACGCTTCTGCCCATGGCCTGAAAGGCCGGCAGCGCTGTGTCGAAGGCCGCCTGATCGCCGCCGACCATGATGGTCAGCGTGCCGGCAATGGCACCGACTTCGCCGCCGGAGACCGGCGCGTCGAGCATGCTCACGCCGCGCGACTTGAGCTGCGCGACGATGTCGCGCGCCGCCGCCGGGGCGATGGTGCTCATGTCGGCAAACACCAACCCGGGCCGCGCACCGTCGGCCACCGCCTGTGCCACCTCGGCCACCTGCGGCGCATCGGGCACGCAGGAAAACACCACGTCGGCCGCTGCGGCAACTTCTGCGATGCTGCCACGGGCCACCGCTCCGGCCGCCACCACCGGCGCCAGCGAGGCCTCGCGCCGCGCCCACACGCCGACCGCGAAGCCGGCCTTGCGCAAGTTGAGCGCCATGGGCCGCCCCATCAGGCCCAGACCAATAAAACCGATGTTCATGCACGCACTCCGGGCAAACTCAGTCCTTTGATTCTACGCGCGCCGGGCGCAGCAATTGGTCAGGGGACGTCACAGCACGCTGACGCCCACGCCGGTGAGCTCGCTCAAGGTCTGCACCACGGTCTCGCTCGGCAGGCCGCGCACGATGAACACCAGCCGACTGCAGCGATCATCAAAGGGCGGGGTGTCGGGCCAAGCGGGCAAGCTGACCGCCGGGTAGACGCTGTGCTGCACACACTGGATGACGCGCGGCAGCGGATCGCCGCGCACATTGAGCACGCCCTTGATACGCAGGATGCGATTGCTATAGGCCTGCAGGATCAGGTTCAGCGCGTCGGAAAACTCCCACCACGGCAACGGCGCATCAAAGCGCAGCACATAGCTTTCGACACCGTCGGCGTGATGCGTGACCGGGCCGGCCGGCGCCGCCTTGCCGGGCTTGCGCCAGGCCGGCGCGGCTGCCGCGGCGGCGCGCACCTGCGCCTCGCCCAGCCAGGCCGCCACCTCGGGCAGCTTGCCGGTGGCGGTATAGAGCCCGCAGCCAAACAAAGCATCGACCGACACCTCACCCTGCGACGTCTGAATCTGCCGCGCGCCGGGGTTAAGCGTGGCGAGCGTGGCCTGCAACGCGGCAATGTCGCCCGGCGCGGCCAGATCGCACTTGGTGAGCAGCAGGCGGTCGGCCATCGCCGCCTGGCGCATGGCTTCGCGGTGTTCTTTGAGCTGGCCGGCGGCGTGGGTCACGTCAACCGCCGTCACCACGCCGTCGCAGCGATAACGGTCGGCAATGAAGGGCTCTTCCATCAGGGTATGAATCACCGGCGCCGGGTCGGCCAGGCCGGTGGTCTCCAACAGCACCCGGTCGATGGGCGGAATCTCCTTGCGAAAGGCCTGCATGAAGAGCCGCTTGAGCGCCGCCACCAGATCGCCCTGCACGCTGCAGCACACGCAACCGCCATCGAGCACGATCAGGGTTTCATCGACTTGCTCGACCAGGTGATGGTCGACACCGACGTCGCCCAGCTCGTTGATCAGCACCGCCACCCGCTCGGCGCCGGGGTGGCGCAGCAGGTGGTTGAGCACAGTGGTTTTGCCGGCGCCGAGAAAGCCGGTCAGCACGGTCACCGGAATCCGCCGGTCGATCTCTGTCATGATTTGATCCTGGTCATAAGCACTGCGTGTGGCCATCACCCGCGCCCCGGAAGCCTGCCATAATCCGCGCCATGACCTACGCCCCGTTTATCAAGGAAATCGGCCGCGGCGCCAAAGGCGCCAAGCCCCTCACCGTCGACCAGGCCGCCAGCCTGTTCGGCGACATGCTCGACGGCCAGGTGCCCGATCTGGAGCTGGGCGCGATCATCCTGTCGCTGCGCATCAAGAGCGAGTCGCTCGACGAGCTGGTCGGCTTCAAGCGCGCCATGGATGCCCGCAACACGCAGCTCGCGGTGCCCGACGGGCCGCGCTGCGTGGTGCTGCCAAGTTACAACGGCGCCCGCCGACAGCCTAACCTGATGCCGCTGCTCGCGCTGCTGCTGGCACGGGAAGGCGTGCCTGTGCTGATTCAGGGCCGGCACGACTTCGACAGCCGGGTCAGCCCCTTCGACCTGCTCGCCGCACTCGACGTGCCGCTGCGCGCCGATGCCGCCGCAGCCAGCACCGCGCTGGCCTCGCAGAAAATTGCCGCACTGCCCCTCGACGCCCTGCTGCCCGGCCTCGACCGCCTGCTCGCCCTGCGCCCGCGTCTGGGCGTGCGCAACAGCGGTCACACCCTGGCCAAGCTGCTCGACCCGCTGCCGGGGCGCAGTGTGCGCGTGGTCGCCGTCACCCACCCCGAGTACCTGCTGCGGATGGACGAGTTTCTGCGTGTCGATGGCGGCTGCGCCATGCTGATGCGCGGCACCGAGGGCGAAGGCTACGCCAACCCGCGACGCCGCCCGGCGCTGGCGCTTTACGACGGCTCGGGCACCGTCAATACGATCGAAGGCGAAGGCGGTGGCGCGCCCCCCAACCCGCAAGTGCCCGACCTGCCCGACGTCGCCGGCAATGCGCAGCTGATCCGCGCCATGCTCGACGGCACCACGCCGGTGCCCGATCCGATCCGAGTCCAGATGGACGCCCTGATCCGGCTCGCGCACGGCGACTGACGCCCCAAACTGGTGCAGCCGATTTGCGCGCCGCACCATTTGCAATCTTGATCCTGAGCAAATTTGGGCCAAGCCCGCGCACCAAGCATGGCATGGCGGTTGCTACTGTCCGGACAAAGGAGAATCAATGTCCGAGACGAAATCCACCTGTTGCTACTGCGGCGTCGGCTGCGGCCTCATCGTTGAACACGATGCCGGCCAGATCACCGGCGTGCGCGGCGACCCCGATCACCCGGCCAACTTCGGTCGCCTGTGCACCAAGGGCGCCACGCTCCACCTGACGGTCGCCCCCGACACCCTGTCGCAACGCGCCCGCTATCCCGAACTGCGCACCGACCGCGCCGCCGCCCGCCAACGCATCGACTGGGCCAGCGCGCTCGATCATGTCGCCGAGCGCTTTGCCGTCATCATCCGCGAGCACGGCCCCGACGCCGTTGCCTTCTACGGCTCAGGCC
Organism: Nitrogeniibacter sp.; assembly: GCA_041600915.1. Classification (GTDB taxonomy): domain Bacteria; phylum Pseudomonadota; class Gammaproteobacteria; order Burkholderiales; family Rhodocyclaceae; genus Nitrogeniibacter. The sequence continues at coordinate 5,691 of JBFIJC010000117.1, read as the reverse complement.
AATGGCTGACCGAGGATTACTACGTCTTCAACAAACTGGCCAAGGGCCTGATCGGCACCAACAACCTCGACACCAATTCGCGCCTGTGCATGTCCAGCGCGGTGGCCGGCTACAAGCTCAGCCTGGGCGCGGATGCCCCGCCATGCAGCTACACCGACATCGACGCCACCGACTGCCTGTTCATCGCCGGCTCGAACACCGCCTTCGCCCACCCCATCGTCTTCCGCCGCATCGAGGCCGCGCGCGAGGCCAATCCGGACATGAAACTGGTGGTGGTCGACCCCCGCCGCACCGACACCGGCGAAGCCGCCGACCTGCACCTGCCGCTGCTGCCGGGCACCGATATCGCGCTGTTCAACGCCATGCTCCACGTCATGCTGTGGGAAGGCTGGCTCAACCGCGACTACATCGCCGAGCACACCGAAGGTTTTGACGCGCTCAAGCGTCTGGTGCGCGAATACACCCCGGCCATGGCCGCTGCGGTATGCGGCCTGCCCAAGCGCGACATCGAGCAGGCGGCCGAGTGGTTTGCCACCAGCCCGGCCACGCTGTCGATGTATTGCCAGGGCCTCAACCAGTACGCCTCGGGCACGCACAAGAACTCGGCCCTCATCAACCTGCACCTGGCCACCGGCCAGATCGGCCGCGCCGGCGCCGGCCCCTTCTCGCTCACCGGTCAGCCCAACGCCATGGGCGGGCGCGAGGTGGGCGCACTGGCCAACCTGCTGTCGGCCCATCGCGACATGAGCGACCCGGCCCACCGTGCCGAAGTGGCGCGGCTGTGGGGCGTGCCGGAGGTGCCCGCCACACCGGGCAAGCCGGCGGTCGAGCTCTTCGAAGCGCTCAAGCGCGGCGAGATCAAGGCGGTATGGATTGCCGCCACCAACCCGGCGCAGTCCCTGCCTGATCAGGCCATGGTGCACGCCGCGCTCGAAGCGGCCGAACTCGTCGTGGTACAGGACACCTTTCGCCACACCGAAACCGCCGCCTACGCCGACGTGCTGCTGCCGGCCAGCGGCTGGGGCGAAAAGGAAGGCACGGTCACCAATTCGGAGCGACGCATCAGCCGCACGCTGGCCGCTGTCGCGCCGGTCGGCGAAGCGCGTCACGACTGGGAGATCGCCTGCGACTTCGCCCGTCGCCTCGGCCCGCGCATCGGCAAGGCTGATCTGTCCGAGCGCATGTTCGGCTTCGACAGCGTCGAAGCGGTGTGGAACGAGCACCGCGAAAGCACCCGCCACCGTGACCTCGACATCACCGGCCTGAGCTACGCCAAGCTGGAGGCCGACGGCCCGCAGCAATGGCCCTTCCCGGACGGCGCCGAGACCGGCCGCGTACGCCTGTATGAAGACGGCGTGTTTCCCACCGCCTCGGGCAAGGCCCGCTTCGTCGCCACCGACTACGTGGTCACCGCCGAGCGCCCCAGCGCCCACTACCCGCTGCACCTCATCACCGGCCGCCTGCGCGACCAGTGGCACAGCATGACCCGCACCGGTCTGGTCCCGCGCCTGTTCAACCATGAGCCCGAGCCGCAACTGCACATGCACGCCGAGGATCTGGCACGTCGCGATCTGGCCGACGGCGACATCGTACGCGTGCGCTCCCGCCAGGGCGCGGTGGTGCTCAAGGTCATTGCCAGCGACACCGTGCGGCAAGGCCAGAGCTTTCTGCCCATGCACTGGGGCGGCAACGCCATGGCCGGCAAACTGGGCATCAACGCCCTCACGCCCTCGGCCGCCGACCCGATCTCAAAGCAGCCGGAACTCAAACACGCCGCCATTCAGGTCGAAAAGCTCGCGCCCGGCCACGCGCTGATGGCCATGCGCCGCATCACCAACACCAGCGCCTTCTCCGTCCTCGAAGCGCTGCGCACACGGATGAAAGACCTGCCCTACGCCAGCCTGACGCTGGCCGGCCGTGAGGTGCCGGTGGTGGTGCTCAAGGCGCGCTCAGACGAGGCCGACACCGCGCTGCTCGACGCGGTCGACGCGGCCATGGGCCTGAACGATCCGTCACACACGCTGGTGTATGCCGACGCGCACCGCGATGTGGCAAAGCGCGCGCGGGTCGATGACGACATTCTCAACGCGGTGCGCCTGTCGGGCGAGACCCGCGCGGCCGAGTGGCTGACCGAGTTGATGGTGCGCGGCGAGCCCGCGGCGCCGGTCCGCCCCTGGCTGCTCGCCCCGCTCACCCAGCCGCCGGCCGGCCAGCCCACGCGCGGCAAAGTGGTGTGCAACTGCTTTGACGTATCCGAAGAAGCCATCGTCACCGCCTTCCGCGCCGGCGAGAGCCTGGAGCAACTCCAGGCTCGCACCCAATGCGGTACCAACTGCGGCTCCTGTTTGCCCGAACTGAAACGGCTCGCCACGCGTTCATGAGGACGGAAATGGTATAACTAGGCCACGGTCGGGCGGCAATCGCCCCGCCGCCGGCCTGCCTCGCACCGACATCGCGGGGAGACAAGATCGCCCGCGCAGACACTGCGAAGGACGGCACGCAAGGAGACCCCAAATGCAATCCGTCGCCACCTTCGCGGCCCTCTTGGCCGTGGCTGTGCTCCTGGTCCCCGTGTTCAAGCGTGCCGGCCTGGGCACCGTGCTTGGCTACCTCGCCGCCGGCGTGCTCATCGGCCCCTCGGGCTTCGGTGTCGTCACCGACGGCGAGAACCTGCTGCACACGGCCGAGCTGGGCGTGGTCTTGCTGCTGTTCATCATCGGTCTCGAGCTGCAACCCTCCCGCCTGTGGGCGCTGCGCAAGCCGGTGTTCGGCCTGGGCGGTCTGCAGTTCTTCGGGGTGGGCAGCTTTCTCATCGCCGGCGCCTGGCTGCTCGGCTTCGAGTGGCCCATCGCCATCATGATCGGCCTCACCCTGGCCTTGTCGTCCACCGCATTCGTGCTGCCCACGCTGGGCGAACGCCACGAGCTGCACAGCCGCTACGGGCGCGAGACCTTCGCGATTCTGCTGTTTCAGGATCTGATGGTGATCCCCTTGCTTGCGCTGCTGCCACTGCTGGGTGCGGCGCGCTCGGACGGCGACGTGTCGCCCCTGGTCGGCCTCGGCTTTCTCGCCGTGGTGGTGTTGATCGGCCGGCCGGTGCTCGACGCCATCTTCCGCCATGTCACCCGCATCAACAGCCGCGAGATGTTCACCGCCGCCGCCCTGGCCACCGCGCTAGGTCTGGCGCTGCTGCTGCAACTCGGTGGCCTGTCGATGTCGCTGGGCGCCTTTGTCGCCGGCGTGCTGCTGTCGGACTCGGACTTCCGCCATGAACTCGAAGCCTCCATCGCGCCCTTCCAGGGCCTGCTGATGGGCTTCTTCTTCATCGCCGTCGGCATGACCATCAATCTGAGCATGATTGTCGAACACCCGCTCAACGTGCTGGGCCTGACGGTCGCGCTGGTGCTGGTCAAAGGCGGCGGCATGTACGGCCTGCGCCGGCTGGCCCGCGGCAGCAAAAAGGTGTCGCGCATGCAGGCATTGGCCCTGGCGCAGTGCGGCGAATTCGCCTTCGTGCTGTTCGGCGTCGCGCAGGCCAATAAGCTGCTGACGCCGGAAGTTGTCGCGCAATTGAATCTGTCTGTGGCGCTGTCGATGGCGACCGCGCCGCTGCTCTTCATTCTGGCCGACCGCCTCAATGCGCGTGAGGCCGCCGCAACCGCGACCGTGGAACCCGACGCCGAGGAAATGCCCGACCTGCCCAATCCGGTGGTGATGGCCGGCTTCGGCCGTGTTGGCCAGATCATCGGCCGCGTGTTGCTGGCGCGCAAGGTGCCCTTCACGGCACTGGATATTGACCACGAAGAGGTCAAGACCATGAAGCGTTTCGGCATTCAGGCCTACTACGGCAATGCCGCGCATCTCGAGGTGCTGCATGCGGCGCGCATCGAAGACGCCAAGGTATTCGTGCTGGCCATCGACGACATCGAAACCTCGCTGCGCTGCGCCGAGATGGTGCGCAAGCATTTCCCCCACGTCACCATCATCGCCCGCGCGCGCAACCGCTTTCACGCCTACCGCCTGATGGATCTGGGCGTTGAATTGCTGATGCGCGAAACCTTCCGCTCCAGCCTCGAAATGAGCCGCATGATTTTTGAAGCGCTTGGCAAAACGCCCGAGAAGGCGCAGCAGATTGTCGACCGCTTCGCCGCCCACGACATCGAGCTGCTCAAGCGCGAACAGGCGCTCTATCACGATGAGCACCAGCTCATTCAAAGCGCCCGCGAAGCGACCGAAGAACTCAGCCTGATCCTCGAAACAGAACTTGGCGATGCCCTGCCCGACACGCCGAGCACCGAAGCACCGGAAGCCGGCGACGACGTCGAGCCGCGGCCCCTCGCAGGCACTTAGCGCACGCTTCGAGCGGGCGTGACCGCATATTGACGCGCCATCACGCCCGCAAGCGCATCATGCCCCGACGCCGCCAAAGCGCCTGCAGCCACAGGCGATCGCTCGCACAACATCCCCTCAAGTTTTGTCACGACCATCCGTAAGGGAAGTACATACGTCTTTCCCGGACGACCGTCGATGACTCAAACCGAAACAAGCACCAACCCAGGCACTGTGCTCTTCGTCGATGACGAGCCCAACATCCTGAACTCGCTCAAACGCCTCTTCCGGCCCACCGGATTCCGCATCCTGACCGCGCCCGGCGGACAGGAAGGGCTGGATTTGCTGAGCACCGAATCGGTCGACGTCGTCGTCTCCGACATGCGCATGCCGCAAATGGACGGCGCGGCCTTCCTCAAAGCCGTCCGCGAGCGCCACCCCCAGATCGAGCGCATCCTGCTCACCGGCTTCGCCGACATGGAATCGACTGTCTCGGCGGTCAATGAAGGCGGCATCTCGCGCTATCTCAACAAGCCGTGGAAAGATCAGGAGATCCTGAGCACGGTCAAAGACGCAGTTGACCGCGGACGCCTGCAGGCGGAAGTCGTACGGCTCAACGCGCTCACCGCGGAGCAGAACGCCAAGCTCAAGGACATGAACACCGAGCTCGAGGCCCGCGTGCTGGCGCGCACCCGCGACTTGCAGACCGCCATCGGCAAGATCAAGGAAGCCAACGCCTCACTCAAGCAAAACTTCCTGACCACGGTGCGGGTGTTCAGCGACCTGGTCGAGATGCGCAGCGGTCACATGGCCGGCCACAGCCGCCGGGTCGCGCAGCATGCCCGCATGCTGGCCAAGGCCTCCGGCCTTGACGAGAACGCCACCCAGAACATCATGCTCGCCGGCCTGCTCCACGACATCGGCAAGATCGGCCTGCCCGACGAACTGCTCGGCAAGCCCTACAACACCTACAAGCCCGAAGAGCGCAGTCTCTACATTCGACACGCCGAGCGCGGCGAGGCGGCGCTGACCGCCGTCAGCCAGCTCAAGGCGGTGTGCAAGCTGGTGCGACATCACCACGAAATGTGGGACGGCACAGGCTTTCCCGACAAACTCGCCGGCCTGGCCATCCCGCTCGGCGCCCAGATTCTGGCCATCGCCAACGACTACGACGGCCTGATGCAAGGCCATCTGACCTCCCGCCCGCTTCCCTCACGCGAGGCCCTGGTCTACATCACCCAGAACGGCGGCAAGCGCTACAACCCCGAACTGGCCAACACCTTTGTCCGCATGATCTCCGAAGCGAGCGGGCGGCGTGCCGACGGCATCTCCGTGCGGCCCGGCATGCTCAAGCAGGGCATG
>JBFIJC010000116.1:0-10103 GCA_041600915.1 Nitrogeniibacter sp. | reverse complement strand
CGTCGAAACACTCAGCGACATGCTTCAGGCGGCCGGCTTGCGCGGCCTTGGCGGGGCCGGCTTTCCGGCCTGGCGAAAGTGGCAGGCGGTTCGCGCCGAACCCGCGCCGCGCTACATGGTCATCAATGCCGACGAAGGCGAGCCGGGCACTTTCAAAGATCTCTACTATCTGGAGCAATCGCCTCACCGGTTTCTGGAAGGCGCCTTGATCAGTGCGACGGCGATCGACGCCAGTGCGCTCTACTTCTACCTGCGCGACGAGTACCCGGGCTTGCGTCGTGTGCTTCGCGAGGCGATTGCCGAGCTCGAATCGGCGGGTCTGGTGGCGCCCGGTTTCATCGTATTGCGTCGGGGTGCGGGTGCCTACATTTGCGGCGAAGAGTCGGCGCTTATCGAGTCGCTCGAGGGTAAGCCGGGCAAGCCGCGACACCGCCCGCCCTTTGTGGCGCAAGTCGGCCTGTTTGATCGACCGACCCTGGTGAACAACGTCGAGACGGTTTACTGGATTCCCGTGCTGTACGCGAAGGGGGCAGACTGGTTTGCCGCGCAGGGGCGAAATGGCCGACAAGGCCTGCGCAGTTTCTCGGTGTCGGGCCGGGTCAAAACGCCGGGCGTGCATCTGGCGCCGGCGGGCATCACGCTGAACGAGCTGGTGGATGAGTTTTGCGGCGGCATGGCCGAGGGGCACCGCCTGCTGGCCTATTTGCCGGGTGGCGCATCGGGCGGCATATTGCCCGCGTCCAAGGCCGATGTGCCGCTGGATTTCGACACGCTTCAGCCACATGGTTGTTTCATCGGTTCGGCCGCTGTCATTGTGGTGTCAGATCAGGATGATCTGCGCAGCGTGGCCAAAAACCTGATGGCCTTTTTTGCTGATGAATCCTGCGGGCAGTGCACGCCCTGCCGCGTCGGTACAGAAAAAATGCTGGCCTTGCTGGACCGCGCGGAGTGGGATGCGACGCAACTGCGCCGGCTCGCCCAAGTGATGCAGGACGCGTCGATTTGCGGTTTGGGGCAGGCTGCGCCTAATCCGGTGACCAGTTTGCTGACGTTTTTCCCGGCGGAGCTGGCCCACCAGGGCGTGCATGTGCGCGAAGCGGGGGACGTCTGATGGGGGAGCCAATGCAACCCGGAGTGCAATCCACTGGCTTCGAGATTAGTCTTGATGGCGTGATGGTCGAGGCCATGCCCGGCGAAACGCTGTGGCAAGTCGCCAAACGTGCAGGGGAGCGTATTCCTCACCTGTGCTTCAAGGATGCGCCGGGCTACCGCGCCGACGGCAACTGCCGCGCCTGCATGGTTGAGATCGAGGGCGAGCGCACGCTGGCCGCCAGTTGTATCCGCGAAGCTGCGCCCGGCATGGTGGTCAAAAGCGCAACCTCGTCCCGTGCCCAGGTGTCGCGTGAAGCGGTGATGGAATTGCTGCTGGCCGACCAGCCCGACCGCGAGCACAGCCCCGATCGCGCCAGTCACTTCTGGCGGATGGTCGATCAGCTCGATATTGACGTCGCCCAGGTAAAAGCCCGCTTGCCACAGCGCACGCCCGACGCCGCACGACAAGACGCCACCCACGCCGCCATGCGCGTCAATCTGGACGCCTGCATCGATTGCAATCTGTGCGTGCGGGCCTGCCGGGAAGTGCAGGTGAATGATGTGATCGGGCTGGCCTATCGCGGCGCGTCGTCCAAGGTCGTGTTCGACTTCGACGACACCATGGGCGCGAGCACCTGCGTGGCCTGTGGCGAGTGCGTCCAAGCCTGCCCGACGGGGGCTTTGATGCCCGCCACGCTCATCGACGCAGATGGCCGGGGTGACTCGGCGGCGGCCGATCGGAGAGTTGACTCGGTGTGCCCGTATTGCGGCGTGGGCTGCCAGCTCACGTACCACGTCAAGGATGACCGCATCCTGTTTGTCGAAGGGCGCAATGGCCCGTCAAACGCCGGCCGTCTGTGTGTGAAGGGGCGCTTCGGATTCGATTACCCCAATCACCATGCCCGGCTGGCACGCCCCCTCATTCGTCGCGAAGGCGTGGCGAAGGGCATGGACCCGGACTTCGACCCCGCCAATCCGCTCACGCACTTCCGCGAAGCCAGTTGGGACGAAGCGCTCGATGTCGCCGCGCATGGTTTGATGGCGTTGCGCGATACCCACGGCCCTGACGCGCTCGCCGGTTTTGGCAGCGCCAAGTGCTCCAATGAGGAAGCGTGGCTGTTTCAGAAGCTGGTGCGCACCGGCTTTGGCTCCAATCATGTCGATCACTGCACGCGCCTGTGCCACGCCAGTTCGGTCGCGGCGCTGATCGAGTGCATCGGCTCGGGCGCGGTCACTGCGTCCTTCATGCAAGCGCTTGAGGCTGATCTGGTGGTGCTGATCGGCTGCAACCCCGAGGCCAACCATCCGGTGGCTGCCACCTATTTTAAGCAGGCGGCCAAGCGCGGCACCAGGATCATCAGCCTCAACCCGCGCAGCCAGACACTGGGCGGTTATGCCCATCGCGCGGTGCGCTTTACGCTGGGCGCCGATGTTGCCTTGCTCAATGCCATGCTCAACGTGATCGTAGCCGAACAGCGATACGACACCGACTACATCGCCCGGCACACCGACGGCTTCGAGGCGCTCAAAGCCCATGTGGCGCCAATGACGCCCGAGGCCATGTCGGCCGTCTGCGGCGTTGCGCCCGACGAAATCCGCGAGATCGCCCGGCTGTATGCGAATGCGGAACGCGCCATGATCTTTTGGGGCATGGGCATATCGCAGCACACCCACGGCACCGACAACGTGCGCTGCCTCATTTCGCTGGCGCTGGCCTGCGGACATGTCGGCAAGCCGGGTACCGGCCTGCATCCGCTACGTGGCCAGAACAACGTGCAGGGCGCGTCCGACGCGGGCCTGATCCCGATGATGCTGCCCGACTACCAGCGCGTTGGTGACGCGCAGTTGCGCGCGGCCTTCGAGGAATTGTGGAACACGCCACTGGCCGACCAGCCCGGCCTGACGGTGGTTGAGATCATGGACGCCATTCTCGCCGGCAGCATTCGCGGCATGCTCATCATGGGTGAAAATCCGGCCATGTCCGACCCCGATCTCGATCATGCGCGTGCCGCGCTCGCCAAGCTCGAACACCTGGTAGTGCAGGACATCTTCATCACCGAAACGGCGCAGTTTGCCGATGTGATCCTGCCGGCGTCGGCGTGGTCCGAGAAAGACGGTACGGTCACCAATACCAACCGGCAAGTGCAGATGGGGCGCGCCGCTGTGCCGCTGCCCGGCGAGGCAAAAGCCGACTGGTGGATCACGCAGGAGATCGCGCGTCGCTTCGGGCTCAACTGGCAATACACCCATCCGCGCGATGTCTTCGCCGAAATGGGGCAGGGCATGGCTTCGATGGCGAACATCAGCTGGGCACGATTGGAGCGTGAGGGCTCGGTGACGTATCCGTGCCCCGCAACGGATGCGCCGGGGCTGGACGTGGTGTTTGGCGATCGCTTCCCGACGGCGAGCGGCCGCGCCCGCTTCTCACTGGCCGCCCCTTTGCCGCCCGACGAGCCGGTAGACGCCGAGTACCCCACGGTGCTGACCACCGGCCGACAGCTTGAACACTGGCACACCGGCTCGATGACGCGTCGTTCAAACGTGCTGGACGCACTGGAACCGTCGGCCGTGGCCATGCTCGCGCCGGGTGAGTTATTGCGTCTGGGCATTGCTGAAGGCGAGATGCTGAGTATCTCGACGCGTCGCGGCAGCATTTCGCTGGCGGCGCGCGTTGACCCGAGCATGCCCGAAGGCATGGTGTTTGTGCCGTTCTGCTACAACGAGGCAGCGGCCAATGTGCTGACCAACCCGGCGCTAGACCCCTTCGGCAAGATCCCCGAGTTCAAATACGCGGCGTGTCGCTTAAGAGCTGCGCCGTCCAAGGCCGGATGAATCCGGCCCTACAGCGCAACAGCTCTCCCTCCTCGGGCCGGATTCATCCGGCCTTGGATGCTAGTCGTCGCAAACCAGGCTGACTTCAAAGCGGCCGCGCAGGGCGTTGCCGAGCCAGATCCGCTCGGCGCGCAAGAGCTCGGCGCGTGTGATCGTGCGTTCGGTGACAGCGCCCGCGCGCAGCTCCCGGCGACGGCAGATGCCATTGAGCAGGCCGGCGCGCGTGGGCGGGGTGAACACCTGGCCGTCGATCTGCACAAATACAGTGCTGCGGCAGCCCTCGGCCAGTGCGTCGTTTTCGTTGAAAAACAGCGTATCGAAATGACCCGCGGCCATGGCGCGCGGCAGTTCGGCGGCGTAGACGCCACGCGCCGTGGTTTTGTGGGCCAGCAGCGGATTGGTGCTGTCGAGCACCTGTGAGGAGAGCGAGACGGTTTGCGGGCCGCTCAAGGGTGCGAGGGCTTCGTGGGTGATGGCGATCTCACCGGTCTGGCTCAAGCAGAGCCGCACGCGATGCGTGCCCTTCAGCGCCCGCGCGGTGTTCTTGAGTGCCTCGCGAACGGCGTGCGCTTCGCAGGCGAAACCGAGGGCCGCCGCCGACGCGCTCAGTCGGGCGAGGTGATCCTCCAGCCACGGGTAGGCGTTGTCACTGCCGCCTTCGCAGCGCAGGGTTTCAATCAGCTGAATATCCGATGGCAGCCGGGTGAGAAAGCGCAGTTTGAGCAGGCATTCGTCCCACTCGCCGGCCGGGTCGGAGTCATTCACGATGCCGCTGCCGGTGTGGCAGCGCAGCGCCCCCGAGGGCGTGATGGCCAGCGTGCGGATCGGCACATTGAAGCTGAAGTCGCCATTGGGCGCGATCCAGCCGATGGCGCCGCAGTAAATGCCGCGCGGGCCGGTTTCTAGCGTACGCAGAATTTCCATGGCGCGAATCTTTGGTGCGCCGGTCACCGAGCCGCAGGGAAACAGCGCCTGCAGAATCTCGCCCAGCGGCGCAGTCACCGGGCCGGCTGTCACGGTGGAGGTCATCTGCCACAGCGTGCGATAGGGCTCGGCTTCGAACAGCGCCGGCACCTGTACGCCGCCCGGTGGCGCGAGTCGGCCGAGGTCGTTGCGGATCAGGTCCACAATCATCAGGTTTTCGGCGCGGTTCTTTTCGCTGGCGGTGAGCGCGCTGGGCGGCTCGTCGATGGGGGCGGTGCCCTTCATCGGCTTGCAGGTCAGCGTGTCACCGCGTCGATGCACAAACAGCTCGGGCGAGCGCGACATCAGGCAGCCGTCGGGGTGCAGTATCAGCGCGCCGTAGTGCACCGGCTGGGCCGCGCGCAAGCGCTGATAGAGCCGGTACGGATCGCCAAAAGCGCGGGCGCTGAATGGAAAGGTGAAGTTCGCCTGATAGCAGTCGCCGTCGGCGATGTAGGCCTTGATCTGGCCGATGGCAGCGAGGTAGCGTTCGCGGCTCAGCTGGGCTTCGAGCTCGACCAGCCCGGTCGGCTGCGCGCTGTCTTGCGCGTTCAGCCAGGCGTCGGTGGCGGCGTCGTCAATCTCATCGCAGCGTGCAAAGACCCACGCCTGGAGCAGCGGTGTGTCGCTGGCCGGGCGTTGCGGCGCGAGCCGGGGTTCAAGCACATAGCCGAGTTCATAGGCGGCGGCGATGGCCACCCAATGCCTGGCCGCCTGCGCTGCTTCGATGCGCGCCAGCGTGTCGGCCAGGGTGTCTGGCGAGGTGCAGCACAGCACGTCGACCGGCTCGGACATCAGGCGCGAGACACCATCGCCAAGGTTGTCGTCAAACAAGGCGATGGGTGAGGGGGCGAAGAAAGCGGCGGGCGGGATCACAATCACCCGCCAAGCCTTGCGCGGTACAAAACGGGCATCAGGCGAACAGCTTGAGTACCGCGTCCAGACCGCTGTGATTCAGACTGCAGTCGGCCTGCGCACGCAGCACTGGTTTGGCCTTGTAGGCCACGCCGAAGCCGGCAGCACGGAACATGGGCAAGTCGTTTGCGCCGTCGCCGGCGGCGATGACGCGGTCGGCCGACAGGTCGAGCTGATTGCGGATGCGGGTGAGGTGGTCGGCTTTGGCCTGCGCGTCGACCACCGGACCACAGACGCGGCCGGTGAGCTTGCCGTCGACCCGCTCGAGCGTGTTGGCGTAGGCGTAGTCGAAGCCGAGATCGGCCTTGAGGCGCTCGGTAAAGTAGGTAAAACCGCCCGAGACCAGCACCGTGACGATGCCCGCCGCCTTGAGCGCACCCATCAGCTCGCGCGCGCCGGGGTTGAGTTGCAGGCGCTCGCGATACACCGTGTCGAGCGCGTCGGCGCTGAGGCCTTCGAGCAGGGCGACGCGGCGATTGAGCGACTCGCGAAAGTCGATTTCGCCACGCATGGCCGCTTCGGTAATCTCGGCCACCTGGGCTTTTTTGCCGCACTGGTCGGCGATCTCGTCGATGCACTCGATGTCGATCAGTGTGGAGTCCATGTCGGTCACGAACAGGCCGAAGTCGTTCAGACATCGGCCGGCCGGCACAAAGGCGAAGTCCACGCCCGCCGCGTCGCATAGCGCGGCGATGCCGTCGCGCGTTTGCGCGTCGACGAGCCGGAATGCGCTGGCGTCGATCTGTTCGATGGCCCGCGCGCCGCAGTGGCGCGCGAGGTTTTTCAGCACCGGCGTTTCAATGTCGGTGCCAAGCACAACAAGATTCATCAAGGCGAGGTCCGGGTCGGCAAGGTGGTGCGCAGGATGTCGCGGGCGTGGCGCAGCATGTCGACCGTGGTCTCCCAGCTCACGCAGGCGTCGGTCACCGAGCAGCCGTACTTGAGTTGCGTCAGGTCGGCCGGAATCGACTGGTTGCCGGCCTCGATGAAGCTCTCGATCATGGCGCCGACCACCGAACGGTTGCCCTCGCGGATCTGGTGCACCACGTCGCGCAGCACCAGCGGCTGGTATTCCGGGTTCTTCCAGGAGTTGGCGTGCGAGCAATCGACCACCACGTTTTGCGCCAGTTTGGCTTTGGCCAGCGCCTTCTCGGCGAGGTTGACCGACACGGTGTCGTAGTTCGGCCGGCCACCGCCGCCGCGCAGCACCACATGCCCGTAGGGGTTGCCGCGGGTGCGCAGGATGGCCGAGCGGCCCTGGCCGTTGATGCCCAAAAAGCTGTGACGGTTGGCTGCCGAGACGATGCCGTTGATGGCCGCATCCAGCGAGCCGTCGGTGCCGTTCTTGAAGCCCACCGGCGTCGACAGGCCCGAGGCCATTTCGCGGTGCGTTTGCGACTCGGCCGTGCGGGCGCCGATGGCGGTCCAGGCGATCAGGTCGCCGTAATACTGCGGGGCGATCGGGTCGAGCGCTTCGGTGGCGCAGGGCAGGCCGATTTCATTCACGTCGAGCAAAAACTGGCGCGCCTTCTGCATGCCTTCATCGATGCGGAAGGAGTCGTTCATGTAGGGGTCGTTGATGTAACCCTTCCAGCCCGTGGCAGTGCGCGGCTTTTCGAAATACACGCGCATGACCAGCATCAGCGTGTCGGATAGCTCATCGGCGAGCGCCTTCAGGCGGCGTGCATAGTCCAGACCGGCGACCGGGTCGTGGATCGAGCAGGGGCCAACCACCACAAACAGGCGGGGGTCGACACGGTCGAGAATGGCCTGCAGGGCACGGCGGCCTTCGAGCACCGTCGCGGTAGCCGCATCGGTCAGCGGCACCTGTGCCTTCACCTCTTCCGGCGAGGGCATGTGGTCTTGCGCGATGATATTGAGGTTTTCTGTCTGGGCGACGGTCATGGTGCGCTCTTTCCAGGCGGCGAAAAACGCGTAGTTTACCGCGCCTTTGATCGATTCGTCAGATGGGAAAACCTCGACGCGATTGTCATCCGACGAAGGGGCCGCGGTATTGCGCCGAAAAATGCAAAAAAGGCCATCTTTCGACGGCCCTTTCCGGATGGCAGTGACGCCGAAATGTCAGACGTTGCCGACGAACTCGCCGCGTGCCGGGTAGTTGTTCTTGAGCACGAAATCCATCGCGCCGAGCAACTCGGAGAACAGCGGGCGGGCGAAGGGCATGGTTTGCACCGCGCCGTAGTACAGCGTGCCGTCGGGGCGCACAAAGAACAGGCCCGGCTCGCTGAACAGGCTGGGCTCTTCAATGCCAATCGAGGTCTTGCCACGGCTGGCCGAGATGTACAGACCCCAGTCGCGGGCAACGGCAAGCGGCAGATCGTAGCCAAAGCGCAGGTGATTGGCCTGGATCTTGTCCGCCATCTGCTGGGCACGTTCCTGGTTGTCGCTGGAAATCGCGATGGTCTTGACGCCGCGCTCGGCAAACTCCTGAGCCAGGCGCTCAAGCTCCATCAGGTATTTGGCGCAGATCGGGCAGTGCAGGCCACGATAAAAGGCCACCATGGTGAAGGTGTCGGCCTTGTCGGTGTGAATGTCGAAAGGTACGCCGGCGAGCGTCGCGACCTTGAGTTGGGGGACTTCCTGGCGGGGAACGAGCATGTTTTGGACTCCAGCGAGAGATTCGATGCTTGGAGTATTGCGTACGATGTGCAACACTTTGTCCGTAAATGATTGCAGAGCGTACATTATTATGCCAACAGCACCACGTCTCGACCGCCTGACTTCCCTCCTGACCGGCTTGATGCCGCGCATCCACATCCGCCACATGGGCGATCTGGCGGATGCCGCCGCCGTGGCTGCGGAGCCCGCCGATTGCCTGCATCTGCATCTGGTGGTGGCCGGCAGCGTCGAGTTCGATAGCCGCGAGGGCACGCAAACACTGAATGCGCCGGCGATCGCGGTATTCCGCAACGAGCAGGCGCACGGCCTGCGACCGCTTGATGATGCGCCGTGCCGGGTGTTTTGCGCCGAGGCGTTTTTTGATGGCCCGGCTGCGCCCTTGCTGCTCGAGGCCTTCGACGTGCCGCTGTTTCTGCCGATGGTGGGCGCGATGGCGGGCCTGACACAAACCATTGGGCTTATCGCGCAAGAAGTCGAACAGCCTCGCTGCGGCAGCGGCATGTTGCTGAGCCACGCGGGGGATATTTTGCTGATCGGCCTGCTGCGCCATTTGCTGTCCAACCAGATTTTGCCGCGCGGTGTGCTGGCCGGGCTGGCTGACCCGGGGCTGGCGCGGGCGCTGGTGGCCGTGCATTCGCAGCCGGCCGCGCCGTGGTCGCTGGAGGCCATGGCCGAAACCGCCGGTGTGTCGCGCACCACTTTTGCCGAGCGCTTTCGCGACAACCTCGGCATTACCCCGCGGCGTTATCTGAACGCCTTCCGGCTGACTATCGCACGGCGCGAAATCGACGCCGGCCGGGGGCTCAAGCGGGCGGCGCAGGCGGCGGGCTATGAAAGCCCGGCGGCGCTGTCGCGGGCCTTGTCGCGCGTGGCCAACGAGGCCGAAGCGAAGTCTGCCGCCTGATCAGGTAATCAGCTTGAGCAGTTCTTTCACCGCCGCGGCGCGCTGCTTGACCGTCGGCGCGAGGATCTTGCAGATCAGCCGATCCTGCCCGGCCATGCGGGTGTTGCGGTCTTTCTGAATGAGCTGGATGACCTTCATCGGGTCGATGGGCGCGGCCACGCCAAACTGAATGCTCAGCTGGCTTTCCGACACATCGAGCTTCACTACGTCCATATCCTTGAGCATCACGCGCAGGCGGTGCGTCTCAAGCAGCGCCAGGGTTTGCGACGGCATCTCGCCGAAGCGGTCGATCAGCTCTTCTTGCAGCTCGCGCAGCTCGTCTTCGGTGTCGGTGTTGGCGAGGCGCTTGTAGAGCGTGAGGCGCTCCTGCACGTCGGCGCAGTAGGCGCTGGGCAGCAAGGCGGGGCTGTGCAGATTGATTTCCGACACCACATCCAGCGGCTTGGTCAGGTCTGGCTCGCGCCCGGCCTGCAGGTCGCGCACCGCGCGCTTGAGCATCTCGGTGTAGAGCGAAAAGCCGATCTGCTGAATCTCGCCCGACTGGTTCTCACCCAGCACTTCGCCCGCACCACGAATCTCAAGGTCGTGCATGGCGAGGAAAAAGCCCGAGCCGAGGTCTTCCATCTGCGTGATGGCTTCGAGCCGCTTTTGCGCCAGCGCGGTCGGCTTGGCGTGCGCGTCGGTCAGCAGGTAGGCGTAGGCCTGGTGGTGCGAGCGCCCGACCCGGCCGCGCAACTGGTGTAGCTGCGCCAGGCCG